>NZ_JBHVGU010000070.1:0-26073 GCF_042800575.1 Streptomyces sp. NPDC057616 | reverse complement strand
CAGCAGTGCGGGGTGCTCATGAATGCCACGTCATGAGTCTACGAGCATCGGCGAAGCCCCTCACGCCCCAACGGAGTTGGGAGACACGACCTAGTAGTCGGCGGGCAGTGTGACGGCGCCCGCGAGTGCCAGCGCACCGACCGTCAAGGTTGCTGCTGAAACTTCTTGCTATGGGTTTCAAAACTCTTGCTGTAAACCTTTCGTCAGCGATACGGTCACGCGGGCGCCCGGCGACGAAGCCGTCCCGCGGCGCAGGGGTCGGACCCGATTGAGCCGTAATCGCAAGGAGTTCCCGCCTGTGATACCGAGATGGCCGGCGCCCGCGCGGCGCCGCACCGCCCACGCCAGACGGGTCGCGGCCGTCACCGTCGCCGCGCTCGCCGCCGCACTAGTCCAGCCGCTCGCGGCGCACGCGGACGCTCCGCCCCCGCCGCCCTCCGACGCGAAGCTCGCCGCCGCGCCCGCCCGGCACGACGACACCCGCGAGCAGTTCTACTTCGTGATGCCGGACCGGTTCGCCAACGGCGACACGTCCAACGACAAGGGCGGCCTGACGGGTTCGCGGCTCAGCACCGGCTACGACCCCACCGACAAGGGCTTCTACCAGGGCGGTGACCTCAAGGGCCTGACCAAGAAGCTCGACTACATCAAGGGCCTGGGCACCACCGCCATCTGGATGGCCCCGATCTTCAAGAACCGTCCGGTGCAGGGCACGGGCAGCAACGCCTCGGCCGGCTACCACGGCTACTGGATCACCGACTTCACCCAGGTCGACCCGCACTTCGGGACCAACAAGGACCTCGCCACCCTCATCTCCAAGGCGCACGCCAAGGGTATGAAGGTCTTCTTCGACGTCATCACCAACCACACGGCGGACGTCGTCGACTACAAGGAGAAGTCCTACGACTACCTCTCCAAGGGCGCGTTCCCGTATCTGACGAAGGACGGCAGGCCGTTCGACGACAGCGACTACGCGGACGGCACGAAGAAGTTCCCGGCCGTCACCCGCGACTCCTTCCCGCGCACCCCGGTGGTCGCCGGCGACAGCAAGGTCCCGTCCTGGCTCAACGACCCGACGATGTACCACAACCGCGGTGACTCGACCTACACCGGCGAGTCGACCACGTACGGGGACTTCTCCGGCCTCGACGACCTGTGGACCGAGCGTCCCGAGGTCGTCGGCGGCATGGAGAAGATCTACGAGCGCTGGGTGCGGGACTTCGGCATCGACGGCTTCCGGATCGACACCGTGAAGCACGTGGACATGGACTTCTGGACGCAGTGGGCGACGGCGCTGGACAAGTACGCCGCCGCGCACGGCCGCAAGAACTTCTTCATGTTCGGCGAGGTCTACTCCGCCGACACCTCGGTCACCTCGCCGTTCGTCACCCAGGGCCGGCTCGACGCCACGCTCGACTTCCCCTTCCAGGACGCCGCCCGCACGTACGCCTCGCAGGGCGGCAGCGCGCAGAAGCTCGCCTCCGTCTTCGGCGACGACTACAAGTACACGACCGACAAGGCCAACGCGTACGAGCAGGTCACCTTCCTCGGCAACCACGACATGGGCCGCATCGGGTACTTCCTGAACCAGGACAACCCGAAGGCCGGCGACGCGCAGCTGCTGAAGAAGGACGAGCTCGCGAACGAGCTGATGTTCCTCAGCCGCGGCAACCCGGTCGTCTACTACGGCGACGAGCAGGGCTTCACCGGCTCCGGCGGCGACAAGGACGCCCGCCAGACGATGTTCGCCTCCAAGGTCGCCGACTACCTCGACGACGACGAGATCGGCACCGACCGCACGCACGCGAGCGACGCCTACGACACGAAGGCGCCGCTGTACCGGCAGATCGCCGAGCTCGGTGAGCTGCGCAAGGACAACCCCGCGCTGACCGACGGCGTGCAGACGCAGCGCTACGCGGCCGACGGCCCGGGCGTCTACGCGTTCAGCCGTACGGACGCCGCGTCCGGCCAGGAGTACGTCGTCGCCTTCAACAACGCGACCGAGGCGAAGTCGGCCACCTTCGCGGCCGGCTCGGCGGACATGAAGTACCGCGGCATCCACGGCACTTCGGACGTGGTGACGTCCGGCGCCGACAGGAAGATCACGGTCACCGTCCCGGCGGAGTCCGCCGTCGTGCTCAAGGCGGACGGCAAGGCCGCGCGGCCGTCGACGGCCCCGACCCTCACCCTCAAGGCCCCCGCCGCGGGCGCCACCGGCACGGTCGAGCTCTCCGCGGACGTCGACGGCGGCGGGCTCAACCGCGTCGTCTTCGCCGCCCAGGTCGGCAACGGCGCCTGGCAGACGCTGGGTTCCGCCGACCACGCCCCGTACAAGGTCACGCAGACCATCGGCAAGGGCGTCGCGGCCGGAACCGCTCTGCGCTACAAGGCCGTTGCCGTCGACTCGGCCGGGCACACCGCGAGCGCCACGGCCGCCTCGACGACCGGCACCCCGCCCGCGCCGGAGACACCCACCGCCTCCTCGCGCGACTACGCGGTCGTCCACTACAAGCGCGCCGACGGCGACTACGACAAGTGGGGTCTGTACGCCTGGGGCGACCTCGCCGACGGCGAGTCGACCACCTGGCCGGCCGGCCACCCCTTCGTCGGCCGTGACGCCTACGGCGCCTTCGCCTACGTCAAGCTGAAGCCGGGCGCCTCCAGCGTCGGCTTCCTGGTCGTCGACAAGGACGGCAACAAGGACGTCTCCGCCGACCGCACCATCGACGTCACCAGGACCGGCGAGGTCTGGATCGAGCAGGGCAAGGAGGACATGCGGACGACGCGGCCCGACTACCCGGCGCAGGACACCTCCAAGGCGGTCGTCCACTACCACCGCGCGGACGGGAACTACGACGGCTGGGGTCTGCACGTGTGGACCGGCGCCGCGAACCCGACGGACTGGGCGAGCCCGCTCAAGCCGGTGCGGACCGACGCCTACGGCGCGGTCTTCGAGGTGCCGCTCACCGACGGCGCCACCAGCCTCAGCTACATCATCCACAAGGGCGACGAGAAGGACCTCTCCGCCGACCAGTCGCTGGACCTCAAGGCGAACGGCTACGAGGTGTGGCTGCTGAACGGCCAGGAGAAGTACCTGCTGCCGCAGCCCGCGGGCTCGTCGGCCGCGCTCGACCTGACCACCTCCAAGGCGGTCTGGATCGACCGCGACACCGTCGCCTGGAACGGCAACGACGCTGCCGTCTCCACCCAGTTGCTGTACTCGCACGACGGCTCGATCGTCGTCAAGGACGGGGCACTGACCAGCGACGACGAGCGCTGGCTGCGGCTGACGAAGACCACGCTCACGGACGCCCAGAAGGCCAGGTTCCCGTATCTGAAGAGCTACACGGCCTGGTCCGTCGACCCGCGCGACCGCGACCGGGTGCGCGCGGCGCTCGACGGCCAGATCGTCGCCTCGCAGCGCGCCGCGAACGGCGCTGTGCTGGCGGCGACGGGCGTGCAGATCGCCGGTGTGCTCGACGACGTGTACGCGAGCGCGACCACGGCGAAGCTGGGTCCGACCTTCGGCAAGGGCCGCCCCACGCTGTCCGTCTGGGCGCCGACCGCGCAGAGCGTCTCGCTGGAGCTCGACGGCTCCCTGAGGACGATGAAGCGCGACGACGCCACCGGCGTCTGGTCGGTCACCGGGCCCGCGTCCTGGAAGAACAAGCCCTACCGGTACGTCGTCAAGGTGTGGGCGCCGTCCGTCCGCAAGGTCGTCACCAACAAGGTCACCGACCCCTACTCGGTCGCCCTGACCGCGGACTCCCGGCGCAGCGTCGTCGTCGACCTGCGTGACCGGTCCCTCGCGCCGAAGGGCTGGTCGTCCCTGGCCAAGCCCAAGGCGGTACCGCTGAAGGACGCCGAGATCCAGGAGCTGCACATCCGGGACTTCTCGGCCGAGGACACGACCGTGCCGGCCGATCACCGGGGCACCTACCTCGCCTTCACCGACCAGGGCAGCGACGGCTCCAGGCACCTGCGCGAGCTGGCGAAGTCGGGGACGTCGTACGTGCATCTGCTGCCCGCCTTCGACATCGCCACCATCCCCGAGAAGAAGGCGGACCAGCAGAGCCCCGACTGCGACCTCGCCTCCTACGCGGCCGACTCCGGCAAGCAGCAGGAGTGCGTCGCCAAGAGCGCGGCGAAGGACGCCTACAACTGGGGCTACGACCCGTTCCACTACACGGTCCCCGAGGGCTCGTACGCGACCGACCCGGACGGCACGGGCCGCACGGTCCAGTTCCGCAGGATGGTCCAGTCGCTGAACGGGGACGGTCTCAGGGTCGTCATGGACGTCGTCTACAACCACACGGCGGCCGCCGGCCAGGCGGACACCAGCGTCCTGGACAAGGTCGTGCCCGGCTACTACCAGCGGCTCCTCGCCGACGGCTCGGTCGCCAACAGCACCTGCTGCGCCAACACGGCCACCGAGAACGCCATGATGGGCAAGCTGGTCGTCGACTCGGTCGTCACCTGGGCCAAGGAGTACAAGGTCGACGGCTTCCGCTTCGACCTGATGGGACACCAGCCGAAGGCCAACATCCTCGCGGTCCGCAAGGCGCTCGACGCGCTGACCCTCGCGAAGGACGGCGTCGACGGCAAGAAGATCATCATGTACGGCGAGGGCTGGAACTTCGGCGAGGTCGCCGACGACGCCCGCTTCGTGCAGGCCACCCAGAAGAACATGGCCGGCACGGGCGTCGCGACCTTCTCCGACCGGGCCCGGGACGCCGTGCGCGGCGGCAGCCCCTTCGACTCCGACCCCGGCGTCCAGGGCTTCGCCTCCGGCCTCTACACCGACCCCAACTCCTCGTCCGCCAACGGCACGACGGCCGAGCAGAAGGCCCGGCTGCTGCACTACCAGGACCTGATCAAGGTCGGGCTGACCGGCAACCTCGCCAAGTACCGCTTCACCGACACCGGCGGCAAGGAGGTCACCGGCGCCGAGGTCGACTACAACGGCCGGCCCGCCGGCTACGCGGACGCGCCCGGCGACGCCGTCGCCTACGCGGACGCGCACGACAACGAGTCCCTGTTCGACGCCCTCACCTACAAGCTGCCGAAGGGCACCTCCGCGGCCGACCGGGCCCGGATGCAGGTCCTCGCGATGGCGACGGCCACCCTCTCGCAGGGCCCGTCCCTCTCGCAGGCGGGCTCCGACCTGCTGCGGTCGAAGTCCCTGGACCGCAACTCCTTCGACAGCGGCGACTGGTTCAACGCCATCCACTGGAACTGCGCCGACGGCAACGGCTTCGGGCGCGGACTGCCGATGGCGGCCGACAACGAGTCCAAGTGGCCTTACGCCAAGCCCCTGTTGAGCTCGGTGCAGGTGAGGTGCCCGCAGATCGAGGGCGCCTCGGCCGCGTACCGGGACCTGCTGAAGATCCGCTCCACGGAGAAGGCGTTCTCGCTCGGCACGGCCGGGCAGGTGCAGTCGGACCTGTCCTTCCCGCTGTCCGGCAAGGACGAGACGCCCGGCGTGATCACGATGGAACTCGGCGATCTCGTCGTCGTGTTCAACGCGACGCCCGACAAGCAGGAGCAGCGCGTCGCGTCGCTGGCCGGAACCCACTACCGGCTGCACCCGGTGCAGTCGGCCGGGGCCGACTCCGTCGTGAAGTCTTCTGCTTTTGATCAGGAATCGGGCACGTTCGCCGTTCCGGGGCGCACAGTTGCAATATTCTCCCGGATCTCCTGATTAGGGCATTACTTTGGTGGGGCAGGCCCAGAACCCGGGTCTGTCCCACCGGTGTTGTCCAAGGGTTCGAGGGATGGACGTCGACGGCAAGCTGACAGACACGACCGTGCTGGTCGTGGACGACATGGCGGCCAACCGGTACGCCATGGGGACGGTGCTGCGCCGCGCCGGACACCAGGTGGTCCCGGTCGCCAGCGGCCAGGAGGCGCTCGTCGAGCTCGACGTGCGGCTGCGTAAGGGCATCCTGCCCGACGTGGCCCTGGTCGACGTCGACCTGCCGGACATGAGCGGCTTCGAACTCTGCCGCCGGGTCAAGGAACGGCCCCACATGGCCAGCCTGCCCGTGGTGCACTTCTCCGCCGCCGCGGTGGCGCCGGCCGACCGCTGCCGGGGCCTGGACGCGGGCGCCGAGACCTATCTGACGGTGCCCGCCGAGCCCGAGGAGATCGAGGCGGTGGTGCGGACCGCACTGTGCACCGCGCGGCTGCGCGCCGACGACAAGGCGCTGGTGCGGCGGCTGACGATGCTGTCGCAGGTGATCATCACCATCCAGTCCGCGCGTTCCCTGCAGGAGTTGGCCGACGCGGCCGCCGACGGCACCGCCCTGCTGACCGGCGGTCCCGCCGCCGTCTTCGTGCTCGGCCCGGACGACGAGCTCTACCGCGGCGTCTCCCGCGACCGCACCTCGCTGGCCATGCCGGACGAGGGCGCCCACCGGACCGTGGCCGGGCTGCTGCGCCGGCTCAGCCGCGGACACCCCGGGGTGCAGCTCACCACGGTCCCCGCGCCGCTGTGGCCGGCCGGGTTCTTCCGGCCGCGGGTCCAGCACGACGCCCGGCTGGCGCTGGTCCTCACCCAGGACGGCCGGGCCCCGGTGTGCCTGGCCACGCCCACCCGCGGCAGGCGCCGGCTCAACCCCGGGGACGAGGCCCTGGTGGCGCAGCTCGCGCAGGCCACCGCGCTCGCCGCCGAGCCGCTGCTCATGTACCAGGTCGAGCGGCACGTCGCGCTCACCCTCCAGCACAGCTTCCTGCCCCGGCCGCACCGGCTCTCCGAGCTGCCCGGCCTGGAGGTCGTGGTCCGCTACGTGCCGGCCTCCCGGGAGACCGAGATCGGCGGCGACTTCTACGCGGCCCTGCGCACCGGCGAGGGCGTGCTCACCGCGGTCGGCGACGTCGTGGGGCACTCGCTGGACGCCGCCACCGTCATGGTGGAGATCCGGCACGCCCTGCGCGCGTACTGCGTCGAGGAGAGCGACCCGGCGCTGCTCGCCGCGCGCCTGGACCGCATGCTCCAGCACTACCACCCCGAGGTCACCGCCACCGTGTGCCTTGCCCTGGTCGACCCCGCGACCGGCCGCACCCGCATCGCCAACGCCGGGCACCTGCCGCCGCTGATCCTGCGGGGGAGGGGCGAGGCGGCGTACGCCAAGGCCGACGGCCCGCTGCTCGGCCTCGGCCTGCCGCACCCGGAGCCCACCGAGCTGACCCTGGGACCGGCCGACCGGCTGCTCATGGTCACCGACGGGCTGATCGAGACCCGCGGCACGGACCTGTCGGTCTCCATGGAGCAGCTGCGCGCGGCGGCGATCGGCTCCCTGCCGGGACTGGACGCCCTGTGCGACACCCTGCTGGGCTGCTTCGGCCACGACCGCGAGGACGACATCGCGATGCTCGCGGTCCAGCGCAAGAACTAGGGTGGTCCTGACGTCGTAGAACAGGAGTGCCCATGCCGCAGATCACCGTCGACTACTCGCGGACGATCGCGCCCGCCTTCGACCGGGACGCCTTCGCCCGTGCCCTGCACGAGGCGACGGTGGAGATCGCCGCGGCCAAGCCGGAGGCGTGCAAGACGCAGTTCCGGCCGGGCGAGTTCACCGTGTACGGCTACGAGGACCCCGCCGAGGAGCGCCACGCGATCGTCCACGTCACCCTGGGCCTGCTCGCCGGGCGCACCGAGGAGACCAAGGCGAAGCTCACCGAGGCCGTCCTGGAGCTGCTGCGCAAGCACATCGCGGACGAGGGGGTCGTGCTGCACGCCTCGGCCGAGGTGCGCGACCTCGACGCGTCGTACCGCAAGTTCGACCGCTGAGTACCGCTGAGCGTCGTCAGGACGCCAGGGAGATCAGCCGGGCGATCAGGTCCGTGAAGGGACCGTCGGCCGGCTCGTCCTTCAGGATCCGGCGCAGCAGCCCGGCCATCTCCTCGTCGTAGGCGGCGCTCACGGCGGCCAGCGCGGCGAAGTCGTGCACCAGCTGGGCCTCCAGCTCGGCGCGCGGGATGCGCCGGCCGTCCAGCCAGATCAGCGCGGTCGACTCGGCGAGCGAGATCCAGGAGCGTACGACCAGTTCCAGTCGCGCGGGCGGTTCCTCGACGCCCAGATGCGAAAGGATCTGGTCATACGCGGCCTGCCGTACGGAGTCGATGAGGGCGTTGGTCGCCGAGGAGCCGACGGCCGGGCCGCCGCGCATCAGCGCCGAGAAGCCGGGGCCGTGCTCGTCGACGAAGTCGAAGAAGCGGCGCATCACCCGGCGCAGCCGCTCGCCCAGCGGACCGTCCCGCGGCTCGTCGAACCGGCCCGCCAGATCCTGCGCGGCACGCCTCAACGCGGCCTCGTACAGGCTGAGTTTGCCGGGGAAGTAGTGGTAGACCAGCGGACGTGAGATGCCCGCGGCGGACGCTATCTCGTCGATCGAGACGTCGTCGGGAGAGCGTTGGCTGAACAGTTCGAGGGCGACGCCGATCAACTGCTGCCGCCGCTCCTCGACTCCCATTCTGCGGCGCACTCCGGTAGTCATGCGAACACCTTACCGATCGGATCCGGCCGTGAACGGACCGGACCGGCCGCCGACCGATCACATGTCCAGCACCAGCCGCTCACCGCGTGCCCGGGAGACGCAGATCAGCATCGAGTCGGCGCGCTCGGCGTCCGTCAGCAGCTCGTCCCGGTGCTCCACCTCGCCCTCCAGCACCCGCTGTTGGCAGGTCCCGCAGAAGCCCTGCTCGCAGGAGTAGGCGGTACCCGGCAGCTCGGCGCGCACCGCGGCCAGCACGGTCGAGTCCGCCGCGACGGCCAACGTCCTCCCGCTGCGCCGCAGTTCGACCTCGAAGGCGCTGTTGCCGTCGCCCGAGGCGCGGGGGCCGAAGCGTTCGAGGCGCACCGACGGGACGCGCTCCTCGACGGCCGCGAGGAGCCCCTCGGGCCCGCAGCAGTACACGGCGGTGCCCTCGGCAAGACCGGTCAACAGGCCGTCCAGATCGGGCAGTCCGTTCTCGTCCTCGGCGACGACGGTCACCCGGTCGCCGCCCAGCTTCGCCAGCTCCTCCAGGAACGGCATCGACGCCCGCGTCCGCCCGCCGTACAGCAGCCGCCACGGCGTGCCCTCCCCGAGCGCCCGGAGCATCGGCAGCACCGGCGTGATCCCGATCCCGCCGACGACGAAGACGTACGAGGACGCCTCCACGAGCGGGAAGCGGTTCCGCGGCCCGCGCACCTCGACCTCCATGCCCGCGCGCAGCCGCTCGTGCACCTCGCGCGAGCCGCCGCGCCCGTCCCCGATCAGCCGCGTGGCGACGGTGTACGCGGAGGTGTCCTCCGGGTCGCCGCACAGCGAGTACTGCCGCACCAGGCCCGAGGGCAGCACGAGGTCCAGATGCGCGCCGGGCTCCCAGCGCGGCAAGTCCCCTCCCTCCAGACGCAGTTGTACGACGCCGTCGGCGACGCGCTCGTGCGAGGCGACCCGCAGCCTGAGCGCCCGTGACCGGGGCCGCCCGGAGATCGGCTCCTCCAGCGCGGGCATCGGCCACAGCGGCGAATCCTGGATGCGGCGCCGCATCGCCCGCTGGACCAGCACCGCGGCGCCCGCGACGGCCACGACCGTCCGCAGCCTGGGCATCACGCCACTCCCTTCTCGGCCGCCGTGGCGGCGGGGGAGGAGGCGAGATAGGCGACGGCCTGCTCGGTGGAGCCCTCCTGGGAGGGGTGGTAGGAGTGGCTCAGGTAGCGCGGGATCGACCGGAGCATGTCCCCCGTGGCGGGCAGGGTGCCCCGCCTGCCGCGGACGTAGAAGTCCTTGAAGCTCGCCTTCGCGTCGGTCAGCGTCGGGTCGTTCGCCATGAAGAAGCGCGCCCCCCGCTGCCACAGGAACACCAGCGCCGTGAACGCGGTGGCCCAGGTGCGCACCCGCCGCCGGTAGCTGCCGTCGACGTGCTCGAACAGGTCGAAGGCCACGGACCGGTGCTCCACCTCCTCGGCGCCGTGCCAGCGCAGCAGGTCCAGCATGGTCGGGTCGGCGCCCCGCCGGTCCAGCTCCTCGGCGTTCAGCACCCAGTCGCCGAGGAACGCCGTGTAGTGCTCGATCGCCGCGATCAGCGCGACCCGCTCCAGCAGCCACCACTTGCGCGCCCTGCCGGGCGGCAGCGTCCGGTCACCGAGCAGCTTCTCGAAGAGCCAGTCGACCTGCGCGGTGTACGGCGTCGGATCGAGTCCCTGCTCCTTCAGGTGGGGCAGCACCTCGTCGTGGGCCTGTGAGTGCATCGCCTCCTGCCCGATGAACCCGATGACGTCCTCGCGCAGCCGCTCGTCCCTGATCAGCGGCAGCACCTGCTTGTAGACGTGCACGAACCACCGCTCGCCGGCGGGCAGCAGCAGATGCAGCACGTTGATGGTGTGCGTGGTGAACGGATCCCCCGGCACCCAGTGCAGCGGTGTCTCCTCCCACGAGAAGGACACCTTCCGCGCCTTGAGGTGGACCTGCGTATTAGACATGGCGTCAATGTACTGACGGGTAAGTCCGAGGGAAACCCTTCGGCGGGTACTTGTTGACGCCAGCGTCAGCTAGCCGAGTCCGGTGACCTGCTGCCGGTCGTCCGTGGTGCCCTTCAGCTGGGCGCGGACGCCCTGCTCGGCCCGCGCGGCCAGCAGGGGTCCGGTCGCGTGCGCCCGGACCCCGCCCGTGGTGCTGATCGACGCGGTCCCCCTGCTCCCGGCCGCGAGCAGGTACCAGTGGCCCGACTCCGCCTTCCACAGCACCCCGGCGAGCACCTGCGGGCTCTTCGCGCCGCACGCCGGGACGTTCTCCGCCTTCGCCGCGATCGCCCCGTAGGTGCCGCCCGGCGTGTGGAACTGCGCCAGCACCCGGGTGCCGCCGCCGCGCCAGGTCTCCGCGCGCGTGCACACCCAGTCCGCGGCGCCGCTCGCGTCGGGCAGCGGCTGCTCGGCGTACGACCAGGCGTTGACGCTGCGCACGCCCGCCGAGCGCAGCGCGCCCAGCGAGCAGGCGTACGGCGCCCAGGTGCGCAGCGCCTGCGCGCCGGAGACGTCGTGGGTGGCGCCGGGGCGTCCCGTGGTCAGCCGGGCGGGCACGAGCTCGCCGAGGTCGGTCGACAGGCGGGTGCCGGTGGAGTCCGTCAGCTGCATCACGTTCCACGACGTGCAGCCGCCGGCGGGCGACGCGCCGCTCGCCAGCGGCGCCGTGACACCGCCGGTGATGGGCAGGTCCATCACGCCCGCGCCCGGCTTGAGCAGGTCGCGCTCGGCGGCCTTCGTCACCCAGGGCGCCGTCAGATAGCGGACGTTGCCGTCGGCCCGGTCCAGGACCAGCGCGCTCGCGTCCGCGCGGCCGGCGCCGTCGGCGCGCGCGAAGTCGAGGGCCGCGCCCTTGGTGCTGTCCTGCGGCTCGGCGTAGCGCACGATGCGCAGGCCGTCGTAGAGGACCACCACGCGGGCGCTGTCGACGCTCCCCGCGTACAGCAGCTGGGGCGGTCCCGCGGGGCCGCCGGACGGGGTGCCCGGGGTCGCGGAGACCTGGACGCTCTCGCCGGGGCGGGCCCAGACGGCGAGCGCGCGGCGCAGCAGGGCCTTGTCGCCGGTGAGGTCGCCGCGGGCCGGCCAGACGGAGAAGTCGGTGCGCGAGGCGGCCTCCCAGGCGGTGGGCGCGACCCTGGTCAGCTTCGCCGGGTCGAGGGCGGCCTCGGCGGCCGGGTTCTTCGCGTACACGGGGGCGGCGGCACCGTCGGGCGCCCAGCCGTCGCCGGGCAGGCCGAGCAGCGCGCCGCACACCGCGAGTGCCGCGCCGGCGGCGAGCGCGGCCTTGGCGTGCTGCCTGCGCCGCATCAGGTCGGTGGGCCGCGCCTGCAGCGAGCAGGGGTCGAACTCGGAGGAGTCCAGCAGCGCGTACTGCTCCGGGACACCGTCGGCCTCCGCCAGCGCGGCGTCCGGGTCCGCGCAGCCCGCGGCGCCCAGCACCGCGCGCACGTCGGCGTCGGCGAGCCGTTCCAGGCCGCGCAGCACGTAGGCGGCGCGGGCCGGCCCGGACAGCGTCGACAGGTGCTGGTCCAGGGCGAGCTCGTCGGCGCCGCCCGAGCGCGGGAACAGGCGCAGGCCCCACACCTGGGGGAGCAGCGGCGGCAGCTGGGAGCGCTTGGGCCAGGCCGCGCGCCGCAGCGGCAGGCCCGCCTCCAGCGCCGCGCGCAGCACCTGCCCACGCAGGAAGGCGTACCCGGGATCGCCCTCGCGGCCGGTGGACTGCGCGGGGATCGAGGGTGCGGCCGTCCGGCCGCGGGGCAGGGCGCGCTGGGTGAGGGAGTGTGCGGTCACCACGCGCCGGTTGCGGCCGAGGCCCGGCGGCAGCACCAGGTAGGCGAGCCGGACCAGCCGCGGGTAGTGCTCGACGAGCGCGGCCTCGGCCTGCTCGACGTCGACGACCGGATCGGCGGAGGAGGGTGCGGGGCGCGGGGCGACATCCTGTGACTGCACGTTCAGCAGAACGAGCGAATCGTGCGATGGTCACCGCCGCCCGGGCGAGTCATCCCTCGGGTTCGACCAGCGCCCGCGCGTAGTTCGCCATCGACCGCTGGTAGCGCGGCAGATGAGGGGCCAGGGCGCCGAGGACGAGGGAGAGGCCCTCGCGGTCCCGGCCGAGGCTGGACAGGCACAGCGCCAGACAGCCCCGTACCGCGTCGTCCAGCTCGTCGGAAGGGGCGTCCAGTTCGGGTGTCAGCAGCTTGACGCCCTCCTCGGCCTGCCCGATGTTGCGCAGCGAACTCGACAACTGGATCTTCGCGCGCCGCCCCTTGTACCCGCTGGCCTCGCTCAGGCCGCGCGCCAGCGCCTCCCGGTACAGCGGCACCGCCCGGTCCGAATGGCCCGTCGAGTCCCAGGCGCAGGCCCGCTCGAAGGGGCCGAGCGGGCTGCCGTCCGGCAGTTCGGCGACGAGCGCGTCGATCACGGCCCGGAAGTCGGCCGCATCCTCCTCGGCGTAGTCGTCGAAGGTGGCCCAGGCGGCCGTCACGCGATCTTCCCAGTCTTGGTTCACGCGCCATACGTTCGCACATCCGTACCCTCACTCCCACCGGATTTGAGCGCACCGCGCCCCGCAGCCGTATCGAAGGGGACGGGCCTCAGGGCCAGCAACGCGACCGGAGGAACAGATGAGGGTGACCCGACCGATGCTCGCCGTGGCCGGCGCCGCGGCCGTCCTGGCGCTGGCGGGCTGCGGATCCGGCGACAGCGACGCGGCGGCCAAGGTGCCGGCCACCGCCACCGGCAGCCTGGAGAGCCTGGCGTCCAAGGTCAAGTGCAAGCCGGACATGCAGATCGACTCCGACGAGGTCCGCCAGGCCATCTGCAAGACCAGCGACGGCAAGTACGTCTTCGCCACCTTCGCCACCGACCGCGGCCAGCGCGAGTGGATCAACGACGCGAAGGACTACGGCGGCTTCTACCTCGTCGGCCGCAAGTGGGTCGCCGTCGGCGACGACAAGGTGGTCAAGGCGCTGCGGGGGACGCTGGGCGGCGAGGAGGAGATCGGCACCGACCACAGCGCGCACAGCGGCCACAGCGGCTGAACTCCTCGTACACACACCGGAAGGCCGGTGGCGGGAGCTCCCGCCACCGGCCTTCTCGGTGGGTCACCGGCTCAGTGCGTCACTGGCAGCGCTGCCCGTTGTTGATGCAGTTGGCGATCTTGTTCGCCAGGTTGTTCTTGAAGACCGCGATGAAGTCGTCGTGGTCGGTGGCCGCCTTGTGCAGCTGCTCCGGGAAGCCGTCGACCGCGTAGGCGTTCTTCACCTGGCCGTTCTGCAGGGTCGGCGGGGTGATCTTGTAGACCAGGCGCATCGTCAGCTGCGGGATGGCCTTGAAGCCGTTGCCGCAGGCACCGCTCGCCGGGTCCGCGAAGGCCACGTGCGTACGGTGGTTGGCGCTGTCGATGTTCTGGCCGTCCCAGCAGCTCTGGAAGGCGAAGGTGCGCACCACGTTGCTGCCCTGCGGGCAGATCGGGTACTGCTCGGTCAGCTGCACCTTGTTCTCGAAGCCGGTGCAGCTCCAGTGCGCGTTGGCGTTGGCCAGACCGTTGGTCGTGGTCTTGGCGTCACCGGTGATGATGCGCAGGAACTGCGGCATCGCCGTGACCTTGCTGGTCGGGTTGCCGACGTACTTGATCTGCGCCTGGACCGGCGTCAGGATCTTGCCGACGTTGCCTTCCTTGCCGCCGCCGTCCGCGTTCTGGTCGAAGTCCTGCGTGCCGTCCTGGATGCGGACCACGGGCCAGTAGTAGGCCGACAGGTCGCTCTGGTTCTGGCAGCTGGTCTGGTCCTGGATCAGCGAGTCGTTGGTCGCGAACGCGTTGACCTTCTGGTTGCCGACGTAGTCGTGCAGGTGGTGCGCGCCGTTGGTCACGCCGGGCGCCACGATGACGTTGTCGGTGTTGTGGTTCTTGTTCGCGTTCACACCGCACTTGGTGGTGAAGGTGCCGGTCGAGGCCTGGCCGGACTTGTTCGGCTTGGCCTGGACGTTCGCGGCGACCTTCGTGATGTCCACGAAGTCGGCCGCGACGGGGCCGTTGCCGGCCTGGCCGCCGATGTTCTGGCCGGCTCCCGCACTGGCGCTCGCGCTCGGGTTGGCCGAGGCCTGGCCGCCGCCCTGCTGCTGACCACCGGTGTTCTGGCCGCCACCCTGCTGCTGACCGCCGTTGTTCTGGCCGCCGGCGTTGGTCTGGTTGGCGGTCTGCGTCGTGCAGGCGGCGAGAGCGCTCAGCCCGGACGTGTCCACCTGACCGCCGACCCGCTGGATGTCGATGCGGATCCGGTCGAGGGTCGCGGACCGCTTCTCCTTGAGGGGACCGACGATCGCGTTCTGCACGAAGTTGGCGTCCTGCGCCTGCGCCTGGCGGGTGGAGGCGAGACGGGCGTAGGCCTCGGTGATCTGCTTGTCGAGGTTCGCGAGTTCGCGTGCCACGCCCTGACGGGCCCGCTGGGGCACGTTGGTCAGCTTCTGGCCGACGTCGGGGCAGGAGATGGTCGCCACCTGACCGGCGGCGGCCTTCGTCTGGTTCTGTCCCGAGTTCGACTCGTGCGCCGAGGCGTAGAAGTTCGCCCAGATCAGCCCGCCCCCACCGAGCGCTAGGGCCGCCGATGCGGCTATGGCCTTGGTGGCCAGCGGCGTACGGCGTTTTCGTGTGTTGCGTCCCATGGAACTCCTCTGACTTCCTTGCGGGCTTGGCGGGGCATCGAGGCGCCCGACAGGAGTGAAGCGGCTCCCATGGATACGGACCGGGTCCCAGGGGTGTTCACCCGTCCCACGAACAAATCAGAGGATTGATCGGCCGGTGGGCCTCAACGGCCTCCTGAACAGCGGCAGTTACGGAAAATCAGCAACCGCTTACCGGCCCTGGTCCAGATAGGCGAGGACCGCCAGAACGCGACGATTGTCGTCGTCCGACACCTCCAGGTCCAGTTTGGCGAAGATGTTGGAGGTGTGTTTGGCGATCGCCCGTTCCGTCACCACCAGCTGGCCGGCGATCGCCGCGTTGGAGCGGCCCTGCGCCATCAGCTCCAGAACCTCCAGCTCACGGGGTGTCAGCCGGGCGAGCGGCCGGTCGTCGGCGGCCCGCCGCGACAGCAGCTGCTGGATCACCTGCGGGTCCATCGCCGTACCGCCGCCCGCGACCCGCCGTACGGCGTCCACGAACTGCTCGGCGTCGAAGACCCGGTCCTTGAGCAGATAGCCCACCCCTCCGCTGCCGTCGGCGAGCAGTTCGCGCGCGTACAGCTGCTCCACATGCTGGGAGAGCACGAGCACCGGCAGCCCGGGTCTGTCCCGGCGGGCCTGCAGCGCGCACTGCAGCCCCTCGTCGGTGTGCGTCGGCGGCAGGCGTACGTCGACCACGGCGACGTCCGGCTCCAGCTCGGCGAGGGCGCGGGTGAGCTCGGGGCCGGACTCGACGGCGGCGGCGATCTCGAAGTCGTGGGCCTCGAGCAGCCGGACCAGTCCGTCGCGCAGCAGGAAGAGGTCTTCGGCCAGGACTACGCGCAAGGGATCTCCATGGTCACCATGGTGGGACCGCCCGCGGGGCTGCTGACGGCCAGGACGCCGTCGAATGTACCGAGGCGCCGCTCGACCCCGGCGAGGCCGGTCCCGGCGCCGATCACCACGCCGCCCCTGCCGTTGTCGGTGACCGAGATCCGCAGCATGCCGCCGCCCCGCTCACTCTCCTCGGAGTGATGCAGGTCGATCCAGATCCGGTCCGCACCGGAGTGCTTGACGGCGTTGGTGAGCACCTCGCTCACCGCGAAGTAGGCGGCGGACTCCACGGGCGCGTCCGCGCGGCCGTTCAGCTCCACGTTCACCTCGGTGGCGACGGGCATCCGGAGCGCCAACGCCCGTACGGCGTCGCCGAGTCCGCGTTCGGCCAGCACCGGCGGATGGATGCCGCGCACCAGGTCGCGCAGCTCGGTGAGGGCGTCCGCCGAGGACCGGCGCGTCTGCGCGAGCAGCGCCTTGGCCTTCTCCGGGTCCTTGTCCATGAGCGCCTCGACGGTGCCCAGGTCCATGCCCATCGCCACCAGCCGGGCCTGCGCCCCGTCGTGCAGGTCCCGCTCGATACGGCGCAGTTCGGCGGCGGAGGTGTCGACGGCGTCCTTGCGGGTCTCGGTGAGCACCCGGACCCGCTCCGCCAACTCGCCCTGGCTCGCGCCCAGTACGGCCCTGGTGAGCCGGAAGTGGGCGTCCAGCAGGCGCGGTGCGAGCGGGCTGAGGGCGAGGAGCGCGACGGCCAGGGCGCCGGCGAGCAGGGCGGAGATCTGGTCGGTGACGTGCACGAAGCCGTACCAGTAGCCGCCGCTCGAGGCGAACGCCCGCCACAGCCCGGCCGCCACCACGAGCCCCTCCAGCGGGTAGAGGACGAGGGCCGCGGCCAGCAGCGCGGTGACGAACCCGGCCGTCATGTCGACCTGGAGCCAGCGCAGATCGCGCCAGACCGCCGGGTCGCGCAGCAGTGCGTACGTCCGCGCCCAGGTGTTGGCGCCCTCCGGGACCGGCCGGTACCCCCGGGGGATCCGCACCCCGCCCCACTCCGCCGCGAGCACCCGCCGCCGGTCCGCGAAGGTCCGTACGCCGGCGAGCAGCCACGGTGTGGTGTAGGCCCCGACGCCGACCGGGATCAGCGCCATGGACACGAGGGTGAGCGTGAACAGGACGACCGCTCCGGGGAGGGTCACCAGGGCCAGCACGAACCCCCGTCCCGCCGCCAGGGCGACGGCCCGCATCCTCCCGGTCGGGGAGCCGCTTTTCGTGTTGGTGGTCATGGAGGAGAGTCTGACGGAGCGGGCGCGGACGGTCACGGGGCCGATCCCCCCGGTCGGGGGGTGGTGCCAGGTACACCCCCCGGGACGTACGGCCACCGACCGGCCCGCGACCGGTCCGCTCACGCCCCGCGCAGCACCTCCTCCTCCACCGCCGGGTCGAGCCCCGGGGAGGGCCGGTCCGGGCGCTGGGGCGCGCTGCCGCCGATGTCCCGCAGCCACTTCCACGTGTCGGCGACGGTCTCCTCGACGGGCCGGCAGGCCAGGCCCGTCGCCAGCGCCCGTGAGACGTCCGCGGAGTGCAGGGAGTCGTGCATGTCGCTGTTCGGCGGCACCCACACCGGAAGCTGCGTCCACGGCTCGATGCCCGCCTCCAGGATCACCTCCGGCGCCGTCCAGCGGAGGTCGGCCGCCCCACCGGTGACGTGCACACACGCCTCCAGCAGCGACCCGATCGTGGCGTGCCCCTGCGGGCTGATCATGTTGTACGGGCCGCTCAGCTCCCGCTCCGCCGCCCCGAGGATCCACTTGGCCATGTCCCGCACGTCGACGTACTGCAGCGGCAGGTCCCGCGGTCCCGGCGCCAGCACCGGACCGCCGCGCGCGATGCGGGCCAGCCACCACGGCAGCCGGCCGATGTTCTCGTACGGGCCGAGGATCAGCCCCGCCCGGACGAGCACGGAACGGTCCGCGCCGAAGCCCTCGACGGCGGCGATCTCGGCACCCCGCTTGTCGCGCGCGTAGTCGGTCTGCCCGGCGTCCGGCTCGGCGCCCTCGACCAGCGGGGCGTCCTCGGCGTACCCGGCGGGCGCGGGCCAGGCGTACACCGAGCAGCTCGACACGTACACGTACCGTCCGGCGCGGCCCCGCAGCAGCCGCGCCGTCTCGCGCACGGCCCTGGGCGCCGCCGACCAGGTGTCGACGACGACGTCCCAGGTGCCCTCAAAGAGGGCCTCGAGTCCGCCGGGCGTGGTCCGGTCGCCCTGCAACGCCTGTACGCCGGGCGGGGGTTGGCGCCGGCCCCGGTTGAGGACCGTCACCTCCCAGCCGCGCCCGAGGGCCGCCTCCACGACGGCCCGTCCCGCGAACTCCGTACCACCCAGCACCAGAAGTCTCATGCCGGTGAGCCTGCCCGGTCCGGCCGCCCGGCGGAACGCCGCTCTGCCGACGGCAGAGAATCAGCGGCCGGCCGGCGGGGCGTACTTGTAGCCCACCCGCCGCACCGTCTGGATCGCCGCGCGGTGCTCGGCGCCCAGCTTGCGGCGCAGCCGGGCGACGTGGACGTCGACGGTGCGGCCGTCGCCCACATGGCCGTACCCCCACACCGTGGTGACCAGCTGGTCGCGGGTGTGCACCCGGTTGGGGTGCGCCACGAGGTGCGCGAGCAGCTCGAACTCCAGGTAGGTCAGGTCCAGTTGGCGCCCGTCCACCTCGGCGGTGCGCTGCACCGGGTCGATCCGCACGAGCGCGTCGCCGGGGGCGGCAGCGTCGGGTCCTGAGGGTCCTGAGGGTCCGGCGGACCCGGCTGGACCGGTGGCGGCCGGGGCGGCGGCTGCGGTGGGATGCGGGAGGTCGGCCGGGATCAGGACGAGGTATCCGACCATCGGGGGCTGCCCCGGCAGCGTGGGCAGGGTGTGCTGCGGAGCGGGCAGCCAGGTGGCACCCGGCGGCAGGAACTCCGAGACGTCGATCACCTCGTCCCGGTCCACGGCACGCAGCCGGTGCCGCGTGGCGGTGGGGGACGGGGTGTCGAGGGTGGCGGGGGGCACGGAACGAAGAATCGCCATGACAGGTCAGCTCTTTCGCGCGAGAGGTTCGTCGGGAAGGACGTACTCGGTGCGCGCTGGCCGAAGGCCGGGAGAAGAAACGGCTTTAGAGGGCCCGCGCGTTCGTCACGCGACAACACACCCGGTCGAAGTCGTGGTGCTGGCGGGAAGGCCAGAAGGGCTCCAGGTCAGGGCGACCTGTGGCGGTGCACTTCTGGAAGCCGGTCATGACCACATTGAAGCAGACGCGGCCCTTCCGTTGGAGCCTCCTCTCACTGCCTGGACACATCCCCGCGGCGGAAGCGGCGCCGCGCGCCTCACCCCACCAGGCGTCTGCGCCAGATCAGGGGGTCCACCTCGATCGCCGCGTCGGGACTGCCGTCCCACCGGGTGGACAGCCCGGCCGCGGTGAGCGCGGCGACGACCTCACGGCCGACGGCGGTCGTGGTGGCGGCCGAGCCGTCGAAGCCGCCGTAGTGGAGCACGAGCCCGTGGCCCTGCGCCGCGTGCTCGGTGACCTGCTGGTGGAAGAAGACGAAGCCGCGGGCGCCCTCCCGCTCGGCGCCGATCTCGGCGAGGCCGCAGCCGCGGCAGCAGGTGAAGTTCTCCCGGGCCGTGATGCCGGTCTCCTCCAGCGCCCCGAAGGCGAGCGCGACGCGCTCCGGGTCGGTGACGCCCTCCCAGGTCCGCTGCTCGGCCACCCGCTCCAGCCACAGCCGGTCCACGAGCCGCCGCGCCTGGGCCGGGGACACCGGACGCACGTCCCCGTCGACCAGATGGTCCTCGGCGATCTCGGCCAGCACCTTGCGGGTGTCGTAGCCGCAGCGCAGCCGCACGCGCACGCGCTCCTCGACCTGCGTGCGCACCCCGTCGGGCAGTTCGGGCACCTGCTCGCGCGGTCCGAGGTCGACCGGCGCCCAGTCCAGGCCCGCGTCCCAGCCGGCCTCCTGGCGGGCCCAGCCGGTCAGCAGATCCGCCACACGCCGGGGGTCCATGAGGTTCGTACCGAAGAACCCGGCCTCGCCGCACCGGTGTTCCAGGCGGTAGTCGCCGCCCTCCTCGTGCCACACCTGGGCGAACACGTCCGGCAGGTCCGGTATCCGCTGGAGGATCAGGAACAGGTCCCCGGCGCTCCCGATCCGCGCGACCAGCTCGCGCAGGGCGCGCGGAGTGGTCCGCGTGTGGGTCTGCCCGCTCTCCGTCTCGACCTTGACGTCGAGAACGTCCTCGCGGGCCTCGTCGCTCACCATGAATCCCCCGTCGATCTCCATGTCCCCACCATGGCACGGCCCACCGACAACGCGAGGGGCGTCCACCGCGAACGGTGGACGCCCCTCGGTACGAGCGGTGGGATCAGACCTGGCCGGCCTTCTCCAGCGCGGAGCAGCAGGTGTCGACGAGCAGGCGCGTCACCACGTACGGGTCGACGTTGGCGTTGGGGCGGCGGTCCTCGATGTAGCCCTTGCCGTCCTTCTCGACCTGCCACGGGATACGGACCGAGGCGCCGCGGTCGGAGACGCCGTAGGAGTACTCGTTCCACGGGGCGGTCTCGTGCAGGCCGGTCAGGCGGTCGTCGATGCCGGCGCCGTAGTTCTTGACGTGGTCGAGGGGCTTGGAGCCCTCGCCGAGCGACT
The DNA here is from genome assembly GCF_042800575.1 of Streptomyces sp. NPDC057616. NCBI lineage: Bacteria > Bacillati > Actinomycetota > Actinomycetes > Kitasatosporales > Streptomycetaceae > Streptomyces > Streptomyces sp. NPDC057616. Next base: position 5,390 of record NZ_JBHVGU010000070.1, on the reverse strand, counting down.
CGGCGGCGGTGATGATCGCCTCGTAGGTCTCGCGCATCGCCTTGGTGGAGAAGTTGGTGTGCGCGCCCGCGCCGTTCCAGTCGCCCTTCACCGGCTTCGGGTCGAGCGTCGCGGAGACGCCGAAGTCCTCGGCGGTGCGGTAGAGCAGCCAGCGGGCCACCCACAGCTGGTCGGAGACCTCCAGCGGGGCCAGCGGGCCGACCTGGAACTCCCACTGGCCGGGCATGACCTCGGCGTTGATGCCGGAGAGGCCGAGACCGGCCTTGAGGCAGTTGTCCAGGTGTGCCTCGACGACGTCACGGCCGAAGATCTCGTCGGCGCCGACACCGCAGTAGTAGCCGCCCTGCGGGGCCGGGAAGCCGCCCTTGGGGAAGCCGAGCGGGTAGCCGTCCTGGAAGAACGTGTACTCCTGCTCGATGCCGAAGATCGGCTCCTGCGCGGCGAACTTCTCGGCGACCTCGGTCAGCGCGGCACGGGTGTTGGACTCGTGCGGCGTCATGTCGATGTTCAGGACCTCGCACAGGACGAGGACGTCGTCGCCGCCGCGGATCGGGTCGGGGCAGCTGAAGACCGGCTTGAGGACACGGTCGGAGGAGTGGCCCTCGGCCTGGCTCGTGGAGGACCCGTCGAAGCCCCAGATCGGAAGCGCGTCGAGCCCGGCCGGCTCACCACCGATGATCTTCGTCTTGGAGCGGAGCTTCGCCGTCGGCTGGGTGCCGTCGATCCAGATGTACTCAGCCTTGAAGGTCACGGGCCACTTCCTTCGGGGGTGTGTCTGACGCACTTGCGGGTGCTGCGGCGCTGCGGCACTGGGGCGCCACCGTTGATGCCCGCGAGCCTGTCAACAGGCGATTTCCCGTCCGTTGCCCGTATGTGAACCCCGTGTTACCTGGCAGGGATGTGGCGGGACTCACGGTGTGAGGACGCCGTTCGCGGGTCAGTCCGCCTCGGCGGCCGCCTCCCGCACGCCCTCCAGGAACCCCCTGATCGCCGCCCGCTCCCGCTCGTCGTAGCCCCGCAGCAGCTCCACCGCGCGCCCGATGAGCGGCCCGAAGAAGGACCAGCCGAGTTCCACCGCCTGCTCGTCGACCTCGATCACGACCCGGCGCCGGTCCGCCTCGCCGCGCACCCGCCGCACGTGCCCGGCCCGCTCCAGCCGGTCCACGAGGGCCGTCGTCCCGGCGGAGTTCAGCCCGAGCGCCGTGCCGAGCCGGCCGGCCGTCATCTCCTCACCCGCGCGCGCGGCGTCCATGAGGGCGATCAGGGCGCGCACATCGGTGGGGTGCATGCCGTTGCGCTGCGCGAACCGGCCGCTGTGCAGGCCGAGTTCGACGGCCACGGCGCGCAGCAGATGGACGATCTCCAGTTCCGGGCCCTGGGGCTGCATGTGCCTTCTCCGTTATCATCTCGTTCGACGAGTATCTCGCTGGGCGAGATATTACGGGAGGGGCAGACCGATGAGCGATGCATACGACATGGACGGCTTCCTGGCCGCCTACGACAAGGTCATGGCCAAGTGGCCCGCCGAGCGCGAGGCGCTGACCGTGCCCACGCCGTTCGGGACGGCGTACGTCAACGCCTGCGGCCCGCGCGAGGGTCCCGCGCTGGTCCTCCTGCCGGGCGGCGGGGGAGCGACCTCCGCGTCCTGGTACGCCCAGGCCGCCGAGCTGGCCCGTACCCACCGCGTCCTCGCCGTCGACCTGATCGGCGCGCCCGGGCGCGGTACCGAGGCCGGCGACCGCCACCCCCGCACGGTCGCCGACCTGGTGGTCTGGCTGGACGCGGTCCTCGACGGGCTCGGTGTGGGGGAAACCGCGCTGGCCGGGCACTCCTACGGCGCCTGGATCGCCCTGCATTACGCGCTCCACGCACCCGCGCGCGTGCGGCGCCTGGCCCTGCTGGACCCCACCCAGTGCTTCGCCGGCTACCGGCCGGCGTACCTGCTGCACGCCCTGCCGATGCTGCTGCGGCCGTCGCCCGCCCGGGTCCGCGCCTTCCTGCGCTGGGAGACCGGGACGGGGGAGGCCCTCGACCCCGACTGGCTCCGCCTGCAGGAGGCGGCCGCCGGCTTCCCCTCCGTCTCGAAGCCGGTGACCGGTCCCCGTCCGGCACCCGACGCGCTGCGCGGGCTGGACATGCCGGTCCTGCTGCTCCTGGCCGGGAGCAGCAGGACCCATGACACGTACCGGGTGGCGGCGCGGGCCGGTGCGCTGCTGCCGCGTGCCGAGATCGTGGACCTCCCCGACGTCTCGCACCACGCGCTGCCGCAGACCGCACCCGCCGAACTCGGCCGCCGCCTCACGGAGTTCCTGGGTCGTTGAGCCTCACCCCACCTTCTCGATCAGTGCACGGCGGATCAGGAACTTGCCGGGCTCACGGACCTGTTCGAAGGCCGCGTTGTTCAGCAGCGCACAACTGCCGGAGACCGACGTCACCTTCACCGTCGTGGACTTGTTGTTGTCCAGGTTGGTGACCTTCAGCGTCGTCCCCGCCGGGAACTGGTTGCTGGAGGCCGCGGGCGCCCCGCCCTCACCGGAGAGGGTCACGGTGGAGCCGTTGCACACCTGCTGGCCGGAGGCCGCGGCACCGCCCGCGTTCCCGCCGGCGTTTCCGTTCGCGTTTCCCGCGGGGGCGCTCGATGCGGGCGGGGCGGTGGCGGTCTGCTGGGCCCCGCCGGCCTGCTGGCCGTTCTGCGCCGGCTGCGTCGACTGGGAGCCCTGAGCCGACTCCCCAACGGTGCAACCGGACGCCTTCTGCTGGACCTTGATCTGCTCGATGACCGCCTCGCGGTTGGCGATCCGGGCCGCGGACTGGGCGTCGGGACTGGCCTTCTGCCCGTCGATGAATTTCTGGTTGTTGCCGAGGGCGGTGGCGAGCCCCAGGCAGACGTTGGAGTCCGCGGCGGACGATAGGGTCTTGGGGCCGGGACTCTGCGCGGCGTTGGAGGTGCTCGCCATGACGAAGGCGCCGCCTCCCGCCACCGCAGCCGCGCTCACCAGCAGCGCGATCTTCTTCTTCGTACCAAGACTTCGCCTACGCGACATGCGCGCCTCCTGAGAGGTAGGGGAGCGTACGCCGCTATGTACGAGATACCGAACGCAGTTACTCACCGGTCGCAGGAGTCGCCGAAGTAACGTGCGTCACAGTGAAGTTGGGGTCCCCTATGAGGTTCTTGTGGACCCCTTATGGCCTCCTATCGCGACAAAGCGTCCCGTACGGCGTCCTCGGTGCGGCCGATCACCGCGGAACCGTCGTCGGCGGTGATGATCGGACGCTGGATCAGCTTCGGGTGCTCGGCGAGGGCCTTGACCCACCGGTCGCGCGACGCCTCGTCCCGCGCCCAGTCCTTCATGCCGAGCTCCTTGGCGTCGGCCTCCTGGGTGCGGGTGATGTCCCACGGTTCGAGGCCGAGCCGCTCCAGCACGGCCCTGATCTCGTCCTCGCCGGGCACGTCCTCCAGGTAGCGGCGGACGGTGTACTCGGCACCCTCGGCGTCGAGCAGGCTGATGGCGCTGCGGCACTTCGAGCAGGCCGGGTTGATCCAGATCTCCATGCGCCCACCGTACGCGACCGGAGCTGCCCGAAAGCCCTTGTGGCCAGGGGCTTTTGTCAGTGGCGGGCGCTAGAATAGAAGCAGTGTTCGAGGAAGTCGCCGGGGGCGGAGGGCCCCTGGTGGGCGACCTGACCGCGACAGGAGGATGCCTGTGCCCGCTGCCGCACTGAAGCCGAAGCCGATGCAGTCCACTGCCCGCCACCCCGTTCTGCTCGACCTGCCCTACGAGCCCGTGGAGAAGCGCCCGTTGCCGCCGGGCCGTCCACGCGAGTGGTACGTCACGCACAACCGTCGCCTCAAGGCGATGCGGCTCGCGATCGCCCTGCTCGACTCGGGCGTCTACCTGCCGAACCAGGCCCGCAACGAGACGATACGCAGCACGGCGGAGGTCATCGGCGTGCATCCGCCGTCGGACACGACGTGCCACATGGTGCGGGCGCTGATGCGGTACTCGCGCTGACGGGAGCGCCGGGTGCCGACCGCCATGTGCGGTACCCGGCGCTGTCGTTGCCGTCCTCGGGGGGGCTGCCACCCCCAGGCCCCCGCTTCGGCCTGAACGGCCTCGTCCTCGCACGCCGGCCGGGCTGAAATGCGCTGAGCGGGAGTTCGGAGGGTCACCCCGCCAACTCCCGCTCCACAGGCGTCCGGAACCGAGGTGTCACGCTCGTCGTGCCCACCCACGCCCGCAGCCGCTCGGCCTCGGCGGAGATCAGGGCCGACGCCTCCCGCCCCACCCCGCCGGGGACCAGGGCCCGCCACACGATCTCCCCGTCCTTGCGCTGGGCCCACGCCCCCACCACGCGCCCGTCGAGCCACACCGTCGGCCCCACGTTCCCGCTGCCGTCGAACAGCATCGGCCGCAGCTCCGAGGCCAGATACCAGTCCCGCTCCCGCCACCCCATCGCCGTCGGATCGAGCCCCGGCAGCAGCGCCGCCCACGGCTCGGCGGGCGCGGCGACCGGCTCGGTGTCACCGGCCACGACATGTCCCGTGCCCTCGTCCAGCGACACCGTCTGCGCGCCGATCGACGCCAGCGCCCGCCGCACGTCGGTCACCTTCCAGCCCGTCCACCACTTCAGGTCGTCCTCGGTGGCCGGCCCGCACACAGCGAGCCACCGGCCGAGCAGCGCCGCCTGCGCCTCGGCCACGTCGAGTTCGGGGTGCGGCGGCGCCACCGCCCAGCGGAACTGGCTGGAGGTCCAGGACCCGTTCGGCCGCCCCCGGACCACCTTGCCCTCCACGCCCAGCACCCTCAGCAGCCGGGTGGAGACGGTGTGCACGCCCTCGTAGCTCTTGCCGGCCGCGTACACGAACTGCTCGCGCAACCGCGGTTCGTCCGCGGCCAGTTCGGCCGCCGTGGCCTGCCCGCGCCGCGCCAGGGCCGCCAGTGTCGACTCCTCGACCTCCTTCAGCCAGGCCGCGTCCGGCGCTCCGGCCTGTGCCATGGCCTTGAGCAGCGAGGCCCGTTCGCGGGCGGCGACCGTGCGGCCGGTCGAGGCGTGCACGACGGCGGTGAGGTCGGTGGGGAAGACGAACACGGTGTGCCGCATGCCGTGCATCCGGACCAGGGTGCCGTCCTCGTACAGCGCCCGCTGGGTCTCGGCCACGGTCACCGCCGCGTCCGCGAGCCGCGCCCCGACGGCCAGGTACACCGTCGCCGGGTCCGTGCCGTGCAGCGCGACCAGCGTCCGCGCGACCTCCTCGGGGCTCCCCGCCCGCGCCCCCGCGGCGAGCCGGTGGCGCACCGCCAGCCGGGCCCGCCGCTCCGCCGTCCCGATGTACCGCCCGCCGCCCATGCCGGCCTCCCCGTCACTCGCGCTTCACCCCATCCTGCCGG
>NZ_JBHVGU010000069.1:0-26979 GCF_042800575.1 Streptomyces sp. NPDC057616 | reverse complement strand
GGCTTGGTGCGCATCAGCAGCACCCGCCCCGTGCGCTGCTCCAGCGCCTTGACCCGCTGGCTGACCGCCGACGGCGTCACGTGCAGCGCCGCGGCCGCCGCGTCGAACGTGCCCTCGTCGACCACCGCGAGCAGCGTCCGGACCTGGTCGAGGGGGAGCTCCGTGAGTTCGGACTTCACGAGAGCTAAGGATACGTAAGAATCTTTAGCTGTACGCCGGAAGGGCGCTTGCTTAGCGTCAATGGCATGACAAACGCCTTGACCACCGCCGCGGCCGGCTTCGGTACCGGCCTCTCCCTGATCGTCGCCATCGGTGCCCAGAACGCCTTCGTCCTGCGCCAGGGCATCCGCCGCGACGCGGTCCTCGCGGTGGTCGGCATCTGCGCCCTGTCCGACGCCGTGCTCATCGCGCTCGGCGTCGGCGGCGTCGGCGCGGTCGTGGTCGCGTACCCGCAGGCACTCACCGCCGTCGGCTGGATCGGCGGCGCCTTCCTGCTCTGCTACGGCGTCCTCGCCGCCCGCCGCGTCCTGCGCCCCGGCGACGCCGCCCTGCGCGCGGAGGGCGAGGCGGCGGGCTCCCGCAGGCGGGCCGTGCTCACCTGCCTGGCGCTGACCTGGCTCAACCCCCACGTCTACCTCGACACCGTGTTCCTGCTCGGATCGATCGCCGCCCACCGGGGCCCGCTGCGCTGGACGTTCGGCCTCGGCGCCGCGCTCGCCAGCCTGTGCTGGTTCGCGGCGCTCGGCTTCGGCGGGCGGGCGCTGGGCCGCTTCCTGGCGAGGCCGGCGGCCTGGCGGGTGCTGGACGGGCTGGTGGCCGCGACGATGATCACCCTGGGCGTGCTGCTCGCCGTCCGCGCGTGAGCTGTGAGAAGCGACCGGGCCCGTACCCGATTCCTCGGAGGTGCTGCCATAGTGGACGCTGAAACTCTATAGATGTAGCAAGCAACCAGGACGGTCGTGGACACCAGCGAGAGCAGCACGGAACCGCAGACACCGGAGCCCGTCGTGGCCGAACCGCCCCGCAGCGGGTGGCGCCGCTGGGCCATGGACACCCGGCCCCTGCGCATCCCGGCCTACCGCCGGCTGTGGTCCTCGACGATCGTCACGGCGGTCGGCAGCCAGCTCACCGCGGTCGCCGTACCCAAGCAGATCTACGACATCACGGGCTCCTCGGCGTGGGTCGGTGCGGCGAGCCTCGCCGGACTGGTGCCGCTGATCGTCTTCGCGCTGTGGGGCGGCGCGGTCGCCGACAGCATGGACCGGCGCAAGCTGCTGCTGATCACCAACACCGGCATCGCCGTCACCTCGCTGCTGTTCTGGGTCCAGGCGATCACCGGTCTGGAGTCGGTGGCCGCGCTGATGGTGCTGCTCGCCATGCAGCAGGCGTTCTGGGGCCTCAACGCACCCGCCCGCACCGCCTCCATCGCCCGCCTGGTGCCCGAGGGGCAGCTGCCCGCCGCGAACGCCCTCGGCTCGACCGTCATGCAGACCGGCCAGGTGGTCGGACCGCTGCTCGCCGGCGTGCTGATACCCGTGATCGGTCTCCCGGAGCTGTACCTGATCGACGCGCTCGCGCTGTGCGTCACGGTCTGGGCCGTCTACAAGCTGCCCGCCCTGCCGCCGCTCGCGGGCGGCGCCGCACGCCGCGCCGGCGTCCGCGCGATCGCGGAGGGCTTCCGCTACATCTCCATGCACAAGGTGCTGCTGCTGTCCTTTCTCGCCGACATCGTTGCCATGGTGTTCGGCATGCCCCGCGCCCTGTTCCCGCAGCTCGCGGCCGAGACCTTCGGGTCCTACGGCGAAGGATTCGCGCTCGGCCTGCTGTTCGCGGCCATCCCCATCGGTGCGGTCCTCGGCGGCCTGTTCTCCGGCACCTTCTCGCGGGCCCGGCGCCACGGCTGGATGGTGATCGGCGCGGTCGTCGCCTGGGGCCTTGCGATCACCGGCTTCGGTCTGAGCGGCAACCTGTGGATCGCGGCGGCCTTCCTGGCCCTGGCCGGGCTCGCCGACATGGTCTCGATGGTCTTCCGCGGCGCGATCCTGCTCTCCGCCGCCACGGACGAGATGCGCGGCCGTATGCAGGGCGTCTTCACCGTCGTCGTCGCGGGCGGCCCGCGCCTCGCCGACGTCCTCCACGGCACGGCCGGCTCGGCCTTCGGTCCCGGCCCGGCCGTGGCGGGCGGCGGCATCCTGGTCGTCGTCGTGATGCTGGCGCTTGCGGCGGCGGTTCCGGCCCTGCGGCGGTACCGGATCTGACACCCCTACAGGTAGCTCCGCCCGCGGCCTGCGCTCTCCATCAGCTTGCTCCGGGTCATCTCCAGCCGGTACGCCAGGATCTCCGCGACGCTGCGCACCAGGGACAGGCCGAGCTGGGTGTCCTCCTCGCACAGGCGCAGCACCGCCGCCGCGTCGAACTCGTAGGCGCGCACCGGGCTGAAGGCCTCCGCGCCGAAGTCCCACTCGTGCGGCGGGAACAGCCAGGACCAGCCGAGGAGATCGCCCGCGCCGAGGCTCGCCACGGTCACCCGCTGCAGCGAGTTGACCCGTTGGTCGAGGGTGACCGCGCCGGAGCGGATGACCCAGAAGCGGTCGGCGGTGCCGCCCGCCTCGAAGATCCGGGTGTCCTCCGCGAAGGAGACCTCTTTCGCGAGCGTCATCAGGCTCTGGCGCTGCGGAGGCGGGAGGGCGGTCAGCAGTTTCGTCGCTTTGGTCATGACGCGGGGCTCCTCGCCGAGGTTCGGATGCGCTGCTTTCCCTACGCCCATTTCAGCCGCTGCGGCCGCCCTGAGCACCTTGGCGTACGGCAGTTCCCGCAAAAAGCCCGCGGACATGAAAAAGCCCTGGCTGGACGGGGGAGACCAGCCAGGGCCGTAAGCGGTGGCGGCGGAGGACGGTACGGTCGACTCCGTCACCACGTATGGATGAACGCTAAACCATCCGCGGCCGATTCGTGTAATCGGAAGCGGGTCAAGTGACCTGATTCACTTCACGGCCTCCCTGCAGTCAACCCCGTGCGGCCCGTTCGCCCGGGTTCACTATCTCGTCCAGGACCCGTAGGACCGCCTCGTAGGCGAGGGTCCGGACGCCCGCCTCGCGGGCCGCCTCCGGGTCGGTCGCGCGCAGGCCCTCCACGCGCTCCCGCCAGCTCTCCTCCTCCTGCTGTGCGCAGGCCCGTGCGCGCTGGATGCGCCTCAGCAACTCGTCTGAGTCCACGACTTCGGTCATACGATCCGCGTACCCGCGATGCGCCACGAGATGACTCCGGCTTCTCGTCCGGGCAACAGGTTTGGGGACGCCGGGGCAGGTGAGCCGTAACTCAGAGGCCCGTGGCGCTCGCGCAGTGGACGGCGGTACCGCTGCGACACGAGCGGGGGACAGTGGTGTCGGCGAGGCGTTGCCCGGACACGGCTGCCGCGGGCGTGACCGATCCGGCCTCCCTCCCCCCGCACGCGGAGGTCCGGAGCTTCACCGACCAGGGAGCCAGGCGATGTGTGAGGAGCACGGGACCCCATCCGTCCACGAGCGGCCGGGCGCGCAACGGACCGCCCCGCCACGGCCGTGCCAACCCGCCGACGCGCGGCTGGCCGTCGAGCGAGCGGTCACCGAACGCTGCAGGACCAGGCACACCCCCTGCGACCCGGATGCCCTGGGCGACGCGCTGCTCGTGGCCTCGGAGCTGATGACCAACGCGATCCTGCACGGCGGGGGCGTGACGGACTTCCGCGTCGACGTCGTCGACTCGGACGTGAGCGTCTCGGTGTCCGACCGCAGTGACCGGCTGCCCGTGGCGCGAAACGCCGCGGACCTGCGACGACGCCAGCGCATCGGCGGTCACGGCTGGCCCATCGTGTGCCGGCTGGCCCGTGACGTCCGGGTCTTCGAGCTGCCCGCGGGCGGGAAGTGCATCACCGCTGTGGTCCCCTTCGGCTGAGCACCTTTTTTCTCGTTGTTTTTCTCGTTCCGGTGAGCCGTGTTTGGCCGGGCGGGGTCAGGGCATACGGAGTTTCGTGCTTCGGACCGGAGGCGCGCCAGCGGGAGCGGTATGGCTCCCCGGGCCTCCCTCAGTCGGTCCGGGCGTCGACCTTCCCGCGGTATGTCCCTGAAACCCTCCTTCAGGAGCGATTCCGCATGCTCATCGACACGTCGGCAAGCACCCCCGGCTCGCAGGAAACCCGCACGGCCGCCCCTTCGGGACGGCGCCACGACGACGCGCCCGACACGACCAGCCTCTTCGCCCGCCTCGCCGTCCTGGAGGACGGTCCGGAGCGCGAGGCGGTGCGCGACGAACTCGTCACGGCCTGGCTGCCCATGGCCCACCGGATCGCCGGCCGGTTCCGCGACCGCGGAGAGGCCGTCGAGGACCTCCGCCAGGTCGCGGCCCTGGGCCTGGTGAAGGCGATCGACCGGTTCGACCCCGCACGGGGCGCCTTCGAGAGTTACGCCGTCCCCACCATCACCGGTGAGGTCAAGCGGCACTTCCGGGACCGGATGTGGGCGCTCAGGGTGCCCCGCCGGGTCCAGGAACTGCGCAACAAGGTGCGCGTCGCCCGCCGCGACCTCATCCAGACACCGGGCACCCCCGAGCCCACCCCCGCCGACATCGCCGCCCACACCGGCCTCACCGAGGACGAGGTGAACACCGGCCTGGAGGCCCTGGAGAGCTTCAGCACCCTGTCCCTGGACGCCGAGCTCTCCGGCGACGACGACGGCTACAGCCTCGCCGACACCCTCGGCTCGTCGGACTCCTCGTTCGACGTGGTGATCGACCGCGAGTCCGCCAAGGAGGGACTGCGCCACCTGCCCGAGCGGGAGCGCGCCATCCTCTACATGCGCTACTTCGAGGACATGACGCAGAGCCGGATCGCCGACCAGCTCGGCATCTCGCAGATGCACGTCTCCCGCCTCATCAGCCGCAGCTGCGCCCGGGTGCGCGCCGAGGCAATGGGGCAGCGCACCACCCGCCGGCCGGACACCACGGCGTGAGCAGCCACGAGCCGACGAGGAGTGACCGAGGATGCTGATACCTCACCCCGCCGTGCTGCGCCGACTCGTCGAGGAGTACGAGACCGTACTGGCCGAGGACGCCGGTACGGGCAGGGCCGAGTCGGGCACACGGGAACAGGACCTGGCCTACACGCTCTGCGTGTCCACCGGCACCCGTGACGTCGAAGACGCCCTGCAGGTGGCGCGCCGCATGCTCGCGGCCACGTCCGCGGTCGGGCCGGAGACGACCCACTCACCCGCCGTCCGTCCGGGCCCGGCCGAGATGGCGGTTCCATGACCCGTCCGGAACACCGCTCGGCGGACGAGGACGCGCAGGAGAGCGAGCTCCAGCGGCTGCGGGCCGAGGTGCGCGACCTGCGCGCCCGGGCCCGCGTCCATCCGCTGATCTCGCAGGCGCAGGGCATCCTGCAGGAGCGCTACCGGCTGCCCGACGCCGACACCGCGTTCGTGCTGCTGCAGCGGGCCTCGCAGCGGTTCAACGTCAAGGTGCGCATCCTCGCCGACTTCGTGGTGACCGTGCCGGGCCCGGAGTCGCGGGAGCAGCTGTGGTTCCCGCGGCGGCTGCGGCTGCCCGAGCCCGGCCTCCGGTTCGAGGCCGGGCACCAGCCGGAGACCCGCAACCGCGGCGGGGTCCTGGGCGCCGTACTCAGCCAGACGCTGTCCGTGGTCGACACCGGGATGGGCAACGTCCAGGTGAGCGAGCGCTCGGGCCGCGGTCTGGTGATGGAGAAGCACACCGGTCTGACGCCCGAGTTCGTCGAGTTCTTCGCCCACGTCGGACACGTCGGCACGTCCTGCGGCCTGGCCGCACGCGACGTCACTCAGGTCACCGTCCGGGACGTGGAGGCGGACCCGGTCTTCACCGAGCCCGCCCGGGAGGCGATCCTCGCAGCCGGCAGCAGGGCCTGTCACAGCGTCCCGCTCACGACCACGTCGGGCCTGTGCGTGGGGATGGTCTCCGCCCATCTGGACCATACGTTCGCCGGGTTGTCCAAGGCCCAGCTCAAGGCCCTGGACGTGGTGGGCGCCGACGGCGGCCGGTGGCTCGCGTGGCACGACAGCACGGTGGTGCTGGACACGCTGGAACATCTGCACGGAGTCGGCCGCCGGATGCGGGGCACAAGGTTGCGCAGGGAATGACAGCGCGTCGTACGGCCCGGTCCCAGCCGGGCCGTACGGCCTTGGGGAGGTGCTGATGAACGCGAACGCCATGGCGCGCTCGGGCCGGCTCGGAGCTCGGCGAGCGGCGCGGGGTTCGGTGACCGAGGGCGCCGGCCGGGCCGGACTCGCCGCTCGCGGCGTGATCTACCTGCTGGTCGGCGTACTCGCCCTGCAGGTCGCCTTCGGCGACACCCACCGCCAGGCCGACCGCGGCGGCGCCCTCGACACCCTCGCCGGTAAGCCCTTCGGCGTCGTCCTGCTGTGGGCGATCGGCCTGGGCCTGGTCGGCATGGCCGTGTGGCGCCTGTCGGTGGCGGCCTTCGGCGGGGCCGGGCCGGACGGCCGCAAGCCGCACAAGCGGCTGCTCGCGGCGTGCGGCTGCGTCTTCTACGCCTGCGTCGCGTTCTCCGTGCTGAGCTTCGCGGTCGGCCCGCACGGCGGCAGCGGATCGAGCGACAAGCAGTCCCGCGACATCACGGCGCGGGCCCTGGGCCTGCCCGCCGGGCAGTGGCTCGTCGGAGCGGTGGGGGCCGGGGTCGTCGTGGCCGGGGTGTGGATCGTCGTCCAGGCCGTACGGCGCAAGTACCACAAGGATCTCAAGCTGGGCGAGATGTCGCGGCGGTCGCGGCGCGTGGTGGACATCACCGGCGTGGGCGGCGGCGTGGCACGCGGCCTGGTGTTCACCGCGGCCGGCGCCTTCGCCGTGCGCGCCGCGGTCGACTACCAGCCCGATCGGGCCAAGGGCATGGACGACACCCTGCGCTCCTTCGCCCACACCCCGCTCGGCCCCTCGCTGCTGGCCTGTGTCGCGGCCGGTCTCGTGCTCTTCGGACTGTTCTCGATCGCGTTGTCCCGGTGGTGCCGCGTCTGATCCGCTCGCGACGGGGAACACGGTCGGGATGAGCGAATCCGAGTTTCCGCCGGAGCACCGTCCCGTCGACCTCTACCTCGGTCTTCTGCGCGCCCGGATGGACACGGAGGACTACAGGCAACTGCTCGACGTGGTCGAACCGGTCCTGCGCGCACTGGAGGAGCACCGTCTGCCCGCCGTCGACTTCGCACTGGACGGCGAGAACGAGGAGGGCCTGTCCCAGGAGGTGCGCGACGAGGCCGCCCTGGTCATCGCCGCCGCCGTCACCGGCCGCCTCGACAACGAGGTCGTCGAGATCGACCTCGGGGGGAGTGGTCCGGTCAGAGTGATCACCGACGCGGACACCGCCTCCGACCCGGAGCGCCTGGGCGAGATCGCCGACTACATCCGGGAACGACATCGCCAGGACGAGGAACTGCGCGGCATCGCCGAGGCGAGCGGCCTGCCGACCGACTTCTGAACGCGGTCAGCACCAGCCGCCGGCCGAGCACGGTCACCGCTTCGGCTGCGCCACCGGAACCTTCAGCGGCCGGGCGAGGCCCACCACCGCCTCGTCCAGCCGCTGCAGGTGCCTGAGCACCCGGTCGGTGATGCGGCCGTAGCGCGAGGTGCCGGGCAGGTCGGTCTCCAGCAGCGCGGCGATGCTCGCTCCCGTCTGCACCTCCACGGCCGCCCGCTCGTCCGTGACGCGCTCGCCGATCGTCTCGATGTTGCGCAGGATGCGCTGCCCGGCCCGCCGCAGCCGCGGATCGGCGGCGATCGAGGGATGCGTGGGCAGGAGCTCGGCCATCGCGGCCAGCGAGCGCGCGTGGTACGCGCAGGTCTCCAGGAGCGCGACCACGTAGCGCGCGGTGTTGCGCCGCGTCCGCATCGGGGTGACGGGGTGCGTGAGCGGCTGGGTGGCGGCCCGCAGGTCGGCGAGTGCCTGGTCCAGATCGCGGGCCTTGTCGAGCAGGTCGGCCGGATCGCCGCCGCTGAGCTGCTCGACGGCCGCCCCGGTGACGTCGGAGAGCCGGTCCAGCACGGTCACCAGGAGCTCGTTCGTACGGCTGTCCGTCTGCACCGGCAGCACGAACGCCGCCGCGATGATCCCGCAGGCCGCCCCGAGCGCCGTCTCCTCCACGCGCAGCACCAGCACCGACAGGCTGTAGGTGTGCAGCAGCGTGTAGAGCACGCCCAGCGCGGCGGTCACGAAGAACGACATCAGCGTGTACGACAGCGGGGCCGTGTAGAACATCGCGAACACGCACAGCAGCACCAGCGCGAACGCCGTCCAGGTGTGATGCCCGACCAGGCCCGCGAGCAGCAGACCGGCCACCACGCCGAGCACGGTGCCCAGCAGCCGCCGGTAGCCCTTGACCAGGATCTCGCCCGTCGAGGCGGTGTTGATGAAGACGATCCAGCAGGTCAGCACCGCCCAGTACCAGCGCTGGCTGGAGAGGAACTCGCCGCCGATGATGGCCAGCGACGACCCCACCGCGACCTGCACGGCGGCGCGCGTCGTGGGCCGCTCCAGCCCCGTCTGCGGCGCCTCGGCCACTTCCTCGCCCGCGTCGATCGCCGCGTCCTCGGCGTCCAGCTCCTCGCGCGAGCGGGCCGTCGACGGGCTGTCGTCCGTGTCGTCCGGCGCCGCACCGAGCGCGATCCGCAGCCCCAGCACCGCACGGGCCGCCTCGCCGATGCCGCGGAAGACGTCCTGGACGGCAGGCGAGGCCTTCGGCAGGTTCTCCTCGTCCCGGTAGCCCAGCAGCCGGTTGCGCACCTGGGCCAGACCGGTCCCGGTGCCCGCCGAGACGGGCCGCAGCACCAGCAGCCGCAGCGCCTCCAGATCGCGGCGCAGCGTGACGGTCGCCTCGTCCCTCACGGGCAGATGACCGCCCGCCGGCACCGGCGCGCCCGGCAGATGCAGGGTCAGCGTGTCCGCGCGCTCGGCGCTGCGGGCGGTCAGCAGAAGCAGCCCGAGGCGCTCGGCGGCGATCTCGGCGTCCGCGATGCGGCGCTGCACCAGCCGCGCCGTGGCCTCGTCGGCGGTCCCCTCCTCCAGCCGGCCCTGGATCATCATGGCCGTCTCGTGCAGACGCGCCGTGCCGTCCCGTACGTCCTGGAGCGCCTTGTCGATCTCCTCCGGCCCCGCGTCGAGGAGGGCGAGCTGTGCGGTCACCAGCTGCGCCAGCCGCGCCCGGAAGGCCTCGCGCAGCCGCTCCAGGATGCCCGCGGGGGTCTCGTGAACCAGCGCGAAACGCACCACGGCACTGGAGGCGAAGGCCGCGGCGACCACGCCCCACAGCGTCGGCAGCGCCGAGACGCTGGCGCCGACGAACAGCGCCATGAAGTAGACCTGGAAGCCGATCAGCCCGAGCGCGGTGCCGCGGTCGCCGAAGCGGCGGACGTAGACGGCGCAGAAGATGAGGGCGACGAAGAACAGGTCGCCGCCCACCACCCGGGAGTGCAGGACCGCGGCCAGCGACACGGAGGCCAGTGCCACCGGAAGGCCCAGCGCCAGCGTGACCGCCTGCTGGGGGCGCTGCTTCTCGCGAATGGCGAAGGTGGAGACCATGGCCGCGATGGCACCCGCCACCAGCAGCCGTACGCCGGCTCCGAACAGGGAGAGCACGAGCAGCGTGAGGGCGATGGAGCTCACGGTCCGCAGGCCCGCGGCCAGCCGCAGCAACCCCGGATCGGACGCCGCGACGAGATCGCTCAGCCGTGCCCGGACCGACCCACCCGCTGCCCTCACGCTGCCGTACTCACTCCCGCTTCACGTCATGATCAGGCTCTCAGGATCGCATGACGCGACCGGAGCGTGTGCACCGGCTCAGAGTTCCTTGCGGTCCGGACCCTCCACGTGCGCCCGCACCTGTTCCGGTGTCATGTAGGCGTCCGTGAACTCGAAGTCCTTCAGCCGGGCGGGCTTGCGGGCCTGGAATCCGGTGCGCACGAAGTCGTCGCCGGCGATCGCGTTGAGCGTCCAGTTCGTCGCGACGCGGACCTTGGCGACGTTGGTGCGCAGCGCCCACCAGTGGTAGCCGCGGGCGGCGAACTGGGCGGGCAGGCCGTGCAGTTCGATGCCCAGCGGCTTGGAGACGGCGTCCGTGCCGCCGAGGTCGACCACGAGACCGAGGTCCTTGTGCTCGTACGGTGTCATCGGGTGGTTCCGCAGCGTCGCCACCACGTTGTCGGCGATGTGCCTGCCCTGCCGCATCGCGTGCTGCGCGGTGGGCGGGCAGATGGCGCCCTCCTGGCCCTTGGCCTCGTCGGGCACGGCCGCGGCGTCGCCGAGCGCGAAGACGCCGTCGTGGCCCGGCAGGCACATCTCGGCGGTCACCGCGAGCCGGCCGCGCACGGTCTCCGCGCCGAGCGTGGCGATGAGCGGGCTGGCGACGACGCCGGCGGTCCAGATCAGGGTGCGGGTGGGCACCACGCGGCCGTCGGTGAAGGTGACCTCCTCCGGGCCCGCCTTGGCGATGGAGACGCCGAGGGAGACCTCGATGCCGCGCCGGCGCAGGATCTCCTGCGCGCTGCGGCCGAGCTTGTCGCCCAGCTCCGGCATCAGCTTCGGGGCGATGTCGATGAGGTGCCACTTGATCAGGCCCGGGTCGATGCGCGGGTAGCGCTTGACCGCGCCGTACGTCAGCCTCTGCAGGCACGCGGCGGTCTCGGTGCCGGCGTACCCGCCGCCGACCACTACGAACTGCAGGCGCGAGGCGCGCTCCGCCGGGTCGTCGCTGGCGTCGGCCAGGTCGAGCTGGGAGATGACGTGGTCGCGGATGTAGGCCGCCTCGGCCAGCGTCTTCATGCCGTACGCGTGCTCGGTCAGCCCCGGGATGTCGAAGGTGCGGGTGATGCTGCCGGGGGCCAGCACGATGTAGTCGTAGTGCTCGTTGACGATCTGGTCGGTGATCGTGCGGATCACGCAGACCTTGGCCTTCAGATCGACGCCGATCGCCCCGCCCGGAATGATCCGGGTGCGGTACCTCTTGCTGCGTCGCAGGGAGACGGCGACCGACTGGGGCGTCAGCACGCCGGAGGCGACCTGTGGCAGCAGAGGCAGATAGAGCTGGTAGGAGAACGGCGTCACCAAGGTGACGTCCGCCTCGTCGGGCGCGAGTTTCCGCTCCAGCCGGCGTACGCACTCCACGCCGGCGAAGCCTGCGCCTACCACCAGGATCCTGGGTCGTGTCACGGTGTCCATCCCTCTCTGCGGCTCCAGGCGGTGTGCATCCAACGCCTCTCGCATGCCCTGGATCGCTGTGCGCACCACATCGATCCCACCGTGCCTCCAGCCGTTCCGCCAGCTGGGTGCGGCAGGCAGACGAACGCGTTGAGCACCACCATGCCCGCCCGGGTACCCAAACGCACCGGGAGAAGGGAAAGAATTCGATCGAGGTTCCGGAACTACGCGCGGTCCGCCGAGATGTGGCACAGCAGCAGGCAGACGTCGTCGTCGCGTTCGGAGTCGCTGAGCATCGGGTCGAGGATCCGGTCCGCCGAACCGTCCAGATCCGTCTCCAGCCGCTGCGGACCGAGGGAGCCGAGGGCCTGCCCGAGGCGCTCGATACCCGGGTCTATGCCGAGGGCGCGCCGCTCGACCAGACCGTCCGTGTAGAGCGCCAGCGTCGAGCCGGGCGGCATCTCCATGGTGTGGTCGTGGATCTGCTGGCTGAGCGGAATGCCGAGCATGGCGCTGGGCTTCGCGTCCAGCGTGTGCACCTGCCCGTCGGGGGTGCGCAGCACGGGCGGCGGATGGCCGGCGGCGGCCCAGGTCATGGTGGACTCGTCCGGGTGGAAGCGGGCGATGACCGCGGTGGCGTACAGATCCGGCTGGAGATGGTGCAGGAACGTGTGCAGCCGGGTCAGCAGGGTGCCGGGGCTGCCGCCGTCCACGGCGTACGCGCGCAGCGCGGTGCGCAGTTGACTCATCATCACGGCCGCGTGCAGCCCGTGGCCGGTGACGTCGCCGATGACCGCGATCAGGCCGCCGTCGGGCTGCCGGAAGGCGTCGTACCAGTCACCGCCGATGTTCAGGCCGTGGGTGGCCGGCAGATAGCGGGCCGCGAGCCGCAGGCCCGGCGTCGCCGGCAGGTCGGTGAGCAGGGCGCGCTGCAGCGTCTCGGCGATGTCGCGGTTGTGCTCGAAGCGCCGGGCGTTGTCTATGGCGATGCTGGCGCGCCGGGCGATCTCGATCAGCATGACCGCGTCGTCGGAGTTCCAGCGGTCACCGGCGGGCGGCGTCAGCGTGAGCACGCCCAGCGGGGCCCGCCTCGTCGGCAACGGGATGCACAGCAGGGGCAGTTCGGGATTCAGCTTCGACGGCGGCTGGTCGTCGACGCCGGGCAGCCCGCCGGGGTGACGCGCTGCGTACTGGGGGCGGCCGGTGCGGGCGGCCACGACCGCGGCGGCCGGGTGCGGCGACGGCGGGGCCTGCTCGGCGTCGCCGTCGAACAGCCAGACGTCGACGCTGCGGGCGTACTCGGGCACGAGCAGTTCGGGCAGCCGGCGCACGATCTCGTCGTGGTTGAGCGAGGAGGTCAGCACCGCGCTCGCGTTCGCCAGGAAGGTCAGCCGGCGGCGGGCGCTCTCCGCCTCCGTACGGGCCTTGCGCTCGGCGGCGAACGCCTCCCGCTGCGCGCGTCCGGCCGCGTCCAGCTCCGCGTGCAGGGCCACCACGCCCTGGTTGGTCTGGTGCAGCTCCTCGCGGTGGAAGGCGACCAGTTCCTCCTGGTCGGTCAGCTTCTCCAGCACCAGGGCCGTGTCCTCGTCGGCACCGAGCAGGGACTCCGCCAGCTCCGCCGTGGCCTCCGGCGGCGCCGAGCCGTCCGCGGCGGCCGACGGCTCGGAGCAGACGACGGAGGCCCGCCACGGGGGATGCGCGGCGGACTCCGCGGGGTCGCAGGCGGCCAGCGACAGATGCAGGGTCCCGGGCGCCGCCTCGTCGGTGACGACGTCCAGCGTGAGCCGCCAGGTGCCGCCCTTGGTCAGGCACTGGCGCAGCTGCGTGCTGAGGGCGGTGGTCAGACGGGTGCGGTCGAGGGCCGCGACACCGTGTGCGGCGGCCAGCCGGGCGGTCGCGATACGGGCCCGGGCGGCGTCGGTGACGGTGGCGATCTCCCAGGTGCGCTTCATCGGCGGTCCCGTGGTGTCGGGGCCAGTACGGCCACGGCGGTGTCGTCCCGGACCGGTCGCGCGGCGCTGCCGGCGTCCCGAAGGGTCACCGCCGCGACGACGGCCGGGTCGGCGGACAGCACACCAGGATCGGCCGGTGGCGTCCAGCGGCTGGGCAGACCGTCGCTGTGCATGATGAGGACATGGTCGCCCGCCCAGGGCATCCGGTCCTCGCGCAGGGTCCCGGGCCGGTGGACGCCGACGATGCCCGGGCGGCACAGCAGGGCGCGCCAGCCGTCCCCGTCCAGCAGCCGGGCTCCTATGTTGCCGATGCCGGCGAAGCGCAGGAGTCCCGCGCCGCTGTCGACCTGGGCCACGGCGACGGCCGCGCCGCGGGTGCCCCGCAGCGCGGTGTCGAGGTGCCGTAGACACTCGGCGGGGGTCAGATGGGCCGAGGCGTGGAGGGCGTCCACAGCGGCGGTCGAGGCGCGGGCCGC
Source organism: Streptomyces sp. NPDC057616 (assembly GCF_042800575.1). Taxonomy (NCBI): domain Bacteria; kingdom Bacillati; phylum Actinomycetota; class Actinomycetes; order Kitasatosporales; family Streptomycetaceae; genus Streptomyces; species Streptomyces sp. NPDC057616. The sequence continues at coordinate 13,342 of NZ_JBHVGU010000069.1, read as the reverse complement.
TTCCGGTCCGTGTCCCAGTCCGTCGGCCAGCATCAGGGTCGCGCGCTCGCCCGAGCGGACCCAGGCCCAGGCGTCGCCCGAGGTCTCGGCGCCGCCGAAGGGGACGTTGACCCCGCCGGCACGCAGTCCGGCCGGTGCGGCCGTCCGGGGGCGGGCACCGACCCGGGCCAGGGCCACCGTGCCCCGCCCCGGCACGCTGTGCAGCGCGAAGTCGTCCGCCACGCGCCGGCAGGTGCCGAGGCCGGCGCCGAGGGAGCGCGCGGTGGAGAAGCCGTCGCTGAGGGCGGCCGGCACGTCGGCGATGCCGGGGCCGTGGTCGATCGCCGCGATCTGCACGAACGACACGGGAGAGGCGGCGTCCGCCGGAGCGGGCGCGGGCACGATCTCGACCAGGAGCTGTCCGCCCCGGGTGTGTTTGAGCAGGTTGGTGGCCAGCTCGGTGGCGACCAGCGAGGCGGCCGCGGTGCGCGCGGAGTCGAGCCCGGCCAGGGTCGCCGCGGCCTCCGCGGCGACCCTGGCGTCGCGCACCCGGGTCGAGTCGTGCACCGGCACGTCCCACACGCGAGGCATCAGGTCCCCCCACGCGGCCGCGGCGGGGCGGACGGCCAGGAGATCACCGTCACGGTGGTGCCCTCGCCCGGGGCGCTCTCCACGGAGAACTCGTGCACCAGACGCTTGGCTCCGCCGAGCCCCATGCCGAGCCCGTCGCTCGACGTGTAGCCGTCGCTCAGGGCACGCTCCAGGTCCGGGATGCCGGGACCCTCGTCGGAGAAGGTCAGCCGCAGTCCGACCGCGCGGCCGCGCCTCTCCCGGGCGGACTCCATGCGGCCGCCCCCGCCGTGCACCAGCGTGTTGCGGGCCAGCTCGCTGGCGGCGGTGACCACCTTCGTCTGTTCCACCAGACCGAAACCGAGCAGGCCGGCGGCCTGGCGTACGTGCTGCCGGACCCACACCAGATCCATGTCCGACCGGATCGGCAGGCAGGCCTCCACGCCTGCGGAGGTCGGCATCATCGAGGCTCCGCGGACTGCGGGCCGGGACGGGACCCCGGCGCCTTGCGGGCGAGCAGTTCCATGGCCGCTTCCGTGGTGAGCGCGGTGTCCAGTCCGGGCAGCGTCAGCCCCAGTTCCACCAGGGTGATCGCGACCGCGGGCCGCATCCCGGCCACGACGGTCCGGGCCGCCAGCAGCGAGGACTGCGCCGCGATCTCCGCCAGCACGCGCCCGAGGAAGGAGTCGACGATCTCCATGCCGGAGATGTCGATGACCACGCCGGTCACTCCGCTGCTGCTGATGCTGTCGGCGATGTCCTGCTGGAGCTGCTGCGCCGTGCTGTCGTACAGGTCGCCCTGCAGGGTGACCAGCAGGACGTCGCCCAGCCGGAGCACCGGCACATGGGCGGAGGCGTGGTGGCCGAAGTCGCTCACCGCGAACCCGCGCCGTCCGCCGCCGGGTTGACGATCCCCGAGCCCAGCTCGTGCAGGGCGTACCGCAGGGCGTCGGCCAGGCTGGAGCGGGTGACCACGGTGCCGAGGTCCAGGCCGAGGTGCACGATGGTCTGGGCGATCGCGGGGCGGATGCCGGAGACCACGCATTCGGCGCCCATCAGCCGCGCGGCCGCGACGGTCTTCATCAGATGCTGCGCCACGAGCGAGTCGACCGTCGGCACCCCGGTGATGTCCAGGATCGCGAAGCGCGCGTGCTGCTCGACGATCGCCTCCAGCAGGCTCTCCATCACGACCTGGCTGCGCGCGCTGTCGAGCGTTCCGATCAGGGGTACGGCCACGATGCCGTCCCACAACTTGATGACGGGGGTGGCCACTTCGAGCAGCTGGAGCTGCTGCCGCTCGATCAGGGCCTGGCCCTCCGTGAGCGCCGTGTCCAGGACGACCAGCCGCAGCGTGCCCATCAGCACGGTGAGCGCCATCACGCACTCCCGCGTGTGGTCGGCGGGTGCGTCCGCGAGATCGGCGAGCAGCAGGTTCACCGCGGGCGGGCGCAGGGCGTCCACCTCGGTCGACACCTGCGCGGTGCTGAACCCGGCACGGGAGCGCGAGGCGCTCATGCGGGACAGCTGCTCGCGTACGACGAGGAATCCGGCGGCGTCCGTGTCGTGCATGCGCTCGCCGTCCGCGACCTCGGCCAGCGCGTCGAGGACGTGCCGGGCCGCCTCGGCGGCCTCGTCCCGGGACACGGTGAACACGGTGCGGAACAGGGACTCGTCGGCCCAGCGCTGGGCGATCTGCTCGCGGCGGCGGCGGAGGAACTCCCCGACCTCTCCCGCGGGCGATCCGTTCGTTCCAGCTTCGTGCTCCGGCACCTGTTCACTCCTCGTCCGAGTCGTCCCTGTCGGGTCGGGCCGTCCCGCCGCAGGTCGGATGCGGGGGCGAAGCCCTTGCCGGACGACAACCTTAACCATGGTCCGGGGTGGTCCGGGACCTCGTTCGGCCCAGTGATCCCTCCCGGCGGTCACGACCCCTTGCCCCGCCTGCGTACCGGCGGGTTCACCGACACGGAGACCGGGCGCCACCGTACGCGACCAGGGCGGGTGGGGCGGGCTCGGGCCGATGGGTCAGGGCGGTCGGGCGACGACCGATGTCACCCCTGTTCCTGGATGATGCGGGCCATAGCCTCCTCGACGCTCTCCGACACCGGCACGGTGATGCTGACGCCGGTCAGGTCGAGAATCCGCCGCACGGCGGGCGTGGGCGCGATGATGTGGACGCTGCCCGGTAGATCACGCGCCTCCTGATAGGCGCGCAGGATGATGCTCATCCCCGAGGAGTCCATGAACGGCACCTTCGACAGATCCAGCAGGAAGTGCCGGCGGCCGTGGTGCAGCTGGTTGGCCAGATGGTGCTGCAGCTCCGTGGCGGTGTCGACGTCCAAGTAGCCCTCGGCGGTGATCACGGCGACGTCCTCCGCAGGCAGGCTGACCTCGACGGACAGGGGGTTGTGGGCAACGGACACGGTTCCTCCAAGAGACGGTGCTACGACGGCCCTGCGCGATTACCCCTGATCCCGCCCGGCATGCACGCAGTCACCCGAGGCGCTCCTGTGACAAAGCCGTACCGAATGTGATCGTGCGAATCGGGTAACTGCTGGTGTGGGACAGGGAGCCGATCTCACTGTGTGGGGCGGGACCGTTCGACCGAGGCATGGAAGGCTGTTTGAGGTGGAGGAGTGGTGAGCCGGCCCGGCGGGACTCGGGCCACGGTCCAGGTGACGACCGCGGCGGCGGCACGCGCCCATGCGCGGTCGGTGGTACGGGAGCAGTGGGAGGCGGTGTACGGCACGGCCCGTGAGCAGGATCTCATCGATCTGCTCCTCGTCGTGTCCGAGCTCGTCACCAACGCGATCCGGCACGGCGACGGCCTCGCGGGGTTCGAGGTCGCCCCGGACCGGGACGGTCTGCGGATCTCCGTGAAGGACAACAGCGACCTGGTGCCGGAGACGGCCTACGGATCGGGCGCCCTGCCCGTGGTGCACGAGGGCAACGGCTACGGCTGGCCGCTGATCATCCGGCTGGCGCGGGAGATCGCGATCGAGCGGCACCCCACGGGAGGCAAGACGATCAGCATGCTGGTCCCGCTGCGTACCGAGGACCGGCACTCCGCGCCGGAGGCCGAGCAGCCGGCCTGAGGGACCCGGGACCCATCGGGCAGCAAAGACGCCTCACCAGGGAAGAAAGACGTGGATGTCCTTCCCGCTCTCGTTCGTGGCGACGCTGATCTGCTCGCACAGCGCATGCAGCAGATGCCAGCCGACCCCGCCGCCCCCACCGTCGGGATGGAAGGGACGGGGCGCCGGCGGAACCGGACTCGTGTCGTGCATGACCACATGGATGCCGTCGAAGGTCCTGCGCATCCTGAGTTCGAACGGTCCCGGCGCGTACTGGATCGCGTTCGCGGCGAGCTCCGTCACGACCAGCAATATGTCGTCCCAGTGCTCCGGCGTCGACGGAGGCGTCACCTCCGCGAGGTCGTCGAGGAAACGCTCCGCGTCGATGCGGGCGTCCGTCACATCGTTCAGCTCGCCGGGGAAGCGAGTAACTCTCTCGGGGATCTCCCCTGGACTGAGTGTCATGTTCCAGCGCGGCTCGGTCGGCATCTCACCTTTCCCACCCCGTGTCTACACCCCTGTCGTCTTGGTCACGTGCGTTCCGGGAGTGTCCACGTTCCCAAGCCGGAGAAGGCTAAGCATCCCTTGAGGCGTCACCGTTGTATCCGACACGAAACGTCACAACCTCTCACGGAGACGCGCGCTCACCGGAAGACGTTGTCCGCCTCGTCCCAGCTCGACAGCTCGTCCGGCACGCTCTGCCGCGAAGGCTGCGTACGCGCCTGGTACATCGCGTCGATCTCGAAGGCGTAGTGGCGCACGATCTCGTCCCGGCGCAGCTTCATCGACGGCGTCATCAGTCCGCTCGCCATGTCGAACTGCGACGGGAGCACCCGGAAGACCCGGATCGACTCCGAGCGCGAGACCGCGCTGTTGGCGGCCGCCACGGCGCGCCCGATCTCCTCCCGCAGCGCGTTCTCCTCGCGGGCCTCCCGGCTCGGGGAGTCGCTCTGCAGGGCCAGCGAACCGCGCCAGTACGCCAGGAACTGCGGGTCGAGCGTGATCAGCGCGCCCACGCAGGGCCGGTTGTCGCCCACGACGACCGCCTGGTGGACCAGCGGATGCATCCTCAACCGCTGTTCCAGCGCGGCCGGGGCGACGCTCTTGCCGCCGCTGGTGACGATGACGTCCTTCTTGCGTCCGGTGATCGTCAGATAGCCCTCGGCGTCCAGCCTTCCCAGGTCCCCGGTGGCCAGCCAGCCGCCGCGCAGCGCCGCCCGCGTCGCGGCCTCGTCGTTGACGTAGCCCTGGAACACCGACGGCCCGCGCACCAGGATCTCGCCGTCGTCGGCCACCATGACGTCCGTGCCCGGCAGGGCCTGGCCCACCGTGCCCGACATCTCCCGGCCCAGCGGCTGCGCGGTGACGCCGCCGCCGGTCTCGGTCAGGCCGTAGCCGTCGTTGACGTAGATCCCGATTCCCTCGAAGAACAGGGACAGTTCGCGGCTGAGGGTGGAGCCGCCGGAGGTGGCGCGGCAGACCCGGCCGCCGAGCGCGGCGCGCAGCTTGCGGTACACCGTCCGCTCGAACAGGGCGTGCTGCAGCCGCAGATCGAAACCGGGGCCCGAGCCGCCGCCCAGCCGGTGCCGCTCGAGGGCCGCGGCGTAGTCCCGCGCCGTGTCCGCCGCGCGCTCGAACAGCGCGCCCCTGCCGGTCTCCTGGGCGGTGCGCAGGAAGTTCTTGTAGATCCGCTCGAAGAGCGAGGGCACGGCGCAGATGTAGGTGGGGCGGAAGGTCTTCAGCGAGGCCGCCAGCGCCTCCTCGCTCAGGTCGGGCTCATGACCCATCATCATGCCGCCGCGGATGCACAGGCCCTGGACGAGCAGGCCGTAGACGTGGGAGAACGGCAGGAAGGCGAGGACCGTCCCCTGCTGCTCGCCCGGCGGGATCACCGTGTGGCCCCAGCCCGCGAGCAGGGTGTCGCACGGGCTCGCCAGGTTGCGGTGACTCAGTGCGCAGCCCAGGGCGTGGCCGGTCGTGCCCGAGGTGTAGGTGACGGCGGCGGTCGAGTCCGGCAGCACGATGCGACGCATCGAATCGACCGTGGTGAACGGGACGAACGCGCCGCGCTCCACCAGGTCCTGCAGCGCCCCCGCGTCCAACTGCCAGACGTGGCGCAGCTGCGGCAGCCCTCCGCAGACGGAGCCGACCGTCATGACGGCCTGTTCGTCCTCCACCACCACGGCCACGCAGCCGGAGTCCTTGAGGATCCACTCGACCTGGTCGCGCGAGGACGTCGGGTAGATCGGGACGATCTCGGCCCCCACCGCCCACAGCGCGTACGAGAGCACGGTCCACTCGTAACGGGTGCGGGCCATGATCGCCACGCGGTGGCCCGGTGAAATGCCGGACGCGATCAGGCCTTTCGCCAGCTCGACGACCTGGTCGCGCACCTCCACGGCGGTCACCTCCTCCCATGTGGCGGAGGAGGGGTCGGTACGGCGTGCGAGCAGCGGAAGCGTGGGGTTCTGGGCCGCCGTCTCGAAGACGCTGTCGGCCAGCCCGCCGGTCAGGGACGAGACGGTGGGGGGAGCGAGGGCGAAGTCGCGCATGCGCTGCTCCTGGGCTGTACGGAGGGTGACCACGTCAACGATTTCCGTTGTCGACGGTGCTCGAATCTAGCCCAGCTGAGTGCGGATGGTGACCAGAACTTGTGAAGTTGCACACCCGTGATGATCTCGGGATGTACCGGGAATGTGAACTCCCGTCAACAAAGGGCCCACAGGGCTTGCCGCGTCACGTCTGGGTGTGCCGCGCGCACGCCGTGACGACGTCGCGCAGGCTCCCGGTCTGCTCCAGCAGCCCGCGCTGGATCTGCGCGCCCGTGCCGCCGTCGAGGAGCCGGGCGCAGCCCACCCGCGCCCGGTCCAGGTCGTCACTGTCGGAGAGCGCCTGCCCGGCGTGCTCCAGCAGCGCTCCCACCACCGCCTCGGCGGGCAGCCGGCGCATGGTCGCCGGGTGCAGCAGTTCCTCCGCAAGGCCGGAGCGCGCCGCCCGCCAGGCGGCCATCCTCAGCAGGCTCACGCTGTGGTCCACCGGTCCCCGCCCGGCCCGCCACTCCCGGGCCGCGGTCTCCACGAGCCCTCGCGCGAGCACGGCGATCAGCACGGCCGTGGAGGCGTGCAGACACACGTCCGCCACCCGGATCTCCACCGTCGGATAGCGCTGCGCCAGCCGGGCGTCGAGGTAGACCATGCCCTCGTCGAGGATCACCCCGCTCGCGACCATGTCCGCCACCCGCCGGTGGTAGCGCTCGGCCGAGCCGAACACCTCGGTGGGACCGGCCGACGGCCAGCGCTGCCAGACGCGGTTGCGGTAGCTGTGGTAGCTGGTGTCCTGGCCCTGCCAGTAAGGGGAGTTGGAGCTGAGCGCCGCCAGGACCGACAGCCAGGGCCGGATGCGGTCCAGGACCGCGACGCCCTCCTCGTCGGAGTCGACGGCCACATGGACGTGACAGCCGCACACCAGCGGCTCCTGGGCGGAGAGGCCGAACTGCCGCGCCATCCACTGATAGCGGCTGCCCTTGGCCACCGACGGGCTCACCGGCAGCGGCGAGCTGGCCAGGGCCGCCACCGTGCACCCGATCTCCCCGGCGTGCCGGGCCGCCTCCTTGCGGCAGCGGACGATCTCCGCGCTCAACTCCGCCATGTCGGCCTGGGGATGCGTGGCGAACTCCAGCATCTGGCCGTACAGCTCCTTCTCGAACACCTCCTGGCCCGGGTCGTCCTGCTCCGCGTGGGCCAGCACCGCGCCGGACAGCGCCTTCGGCTCACCGCTGTCCGGGTCCACCAGGAGGAGCTCCTCCTCCACGCCGACGGTCCGCACCTAGGCCGCCTCCCTGTGACATCACACCGCTGGGACGTCACGGGTACCCCCCTGATCGTCACTGCAACGGGGTGAGCCAGACGGTGGCGAGCGGCGGCAGGGTGAGCGTCATCCGCTCCTCCTCCACCTTGATGTCGTCCGGGTTGGTGACGTCACCGCCGCCGTAGCAGGCGGCGTCCGTGTTGAGGACCTCCCGCCAGGCCGGGAAGGCGTCGGGTGCCCAGAGGCGGTAGCCGTGGCGGACGACAGGGGAGAAGTTGGAGACCGACAGCAGGGGGGCGCCGCCGGCGTCGAACCTGAGGAACGCGAAGACGTTGTCCTCGGCGGCGTCGCCGAGCACCCACTGGAAGCCGCCCGGGTCGGTGTCCCGCTGCCACAGCGCCGGTGTGCCGCGGTAGACCGAGTTGAGGTCGCGGACCAGGTCCCGGACCCCGCGGTGGTCGGCCTCGGCGCCGTACCCGGGGGAGACCAGCCACCAGTCCGGCCCGTGCTCCTGGGACCACTCCGATCCCTGCGCGAACTCCTGCCCCATGAACAGGAGTTGCTTGCCCGGGTGGGCCCACATGAAGCCCAGGTACGCGCGGTGGGTGGCACGCCGCTGCCACCAGTCGCCGGGCATCTTCGACACCAGCGCCTGCTTGCCGTGCACCACTTCGTCGTGCGAGATGGGCAGCACGTAGTTCTCGCTGTAGGCGTACACCATCGAGAACGTCATCTCGTTGTGGTGGTACTTGCGGTGCACCGGCTCGTGCTCGATGTAGCCGAGGGAGTCGTGCATCCAGCCCATGTTCCACTTCAGCCCGAAGCCCAGACCGCCGCTGTCGGTGGGGCGCGTCACGCCGCCCCACGCCGTGGACTCCTCGGCGATGGTCACGACACCGGGCGCGCGCCGGTACACCGTCGCGTTCATCTCCTGCAGGAACCTCATCGCGTCCAGGTCCTCGCGCCCGCCGTGCACGTTCGGCACCCACTGGCCCGAGTCGCGCGAGTAGTCGAGGTAGAGCATGGAGGCCACGGCGTCCACCCGCAGGCCGTCGATGTGGAACTCCTCGCACCAGTAGACGGCGTTCGCCACCAGGAAGTTGCGCACCTCGACGCGCCCGAAGTCGAACTCGTAGGTGCCCCAGTCGGGGTGCTCGGCCCGCCGCGAGTCCCCGGGCTCGTACAGCGGATCCCCGTCGAAGCGGGCCAGCGCCCAGTCGTCCTTCGGGAAGTGGGCGGGCACCCAGTCCATGATCACGCCGATGCCGGCCCGGTGCAGGGAGTCGATCAGGTACCGCAGGTCGTCCGGGGAGCCGAGCCGCGAGGTCGGCGCGTAGTAGGAGGTGACCTGATACCCCCAGGAGGGGCCGAAGGGATGCTCGGCGAGCGGCATCAGCTCGACATGGGTGAACCCGAGCTGCCGTACGTACTCCGGCAGCTGCTCGGCGAGTTGACGGTACGTCAGTCCCGGCCGCCAGGACGGCAGATGGACCTCGTAGACCGAGAACGGCGCCTCGTGCACCGGGGTGTCCCCGCGGTGCGCCATCCACTCGGCGTCGTTCCACTCGTACTCCGAGGCCGTCACGATGGACGCCGTCGCGGGCGGCACCTCGGTCCGGCGGGCCATCGGGTCGGCCTTGAGGAAGCGGCCGCCGTAGCGCGAGGTGATCTCGAACTTGTAGCGCGCGCCCTCACCGATGCCGGGCACGAACAGCTCCCACACCCCGGACGCGCCCAGCGACCGCATGGGCAGCGCCGTCCCGTCCCAGCAGGTGAAGTCCCCGGCGACGCGCACGCCCTGGGCGTTCGGCGCCCACACGGTGAACCGGGTGCCGGTCACGCCGTCGTGGCTCATCGGGTGCGCGCCGAGCGCCTTCCACAGCTCCTCGTGGCGGCCCTCGCGGATCAGGTGGAGGTCGAGCTCGCCGAGCGCGGGCAGGAGGCGGTACGGGTCCGCCGTCTCGTGCTCGCCGTCCGCGTACCGCACGACGAGGGTGTACTCGGGGATCGTGGCGAGCGGCAGCACACCGGAGAACAGGCCGTCGCCCTCCGAGGTCAGCGCCCGCCGCTCGCCGTCGACGACGACGGACACCGAGCGTGCGTACGGACGCAGGGCCCGGACCGCGATGCCGCCGGGCACCGGGTGGGCGCCCAGCAGGGCGTGCGGATCGTGGTGGCGGCCGGAGAGCAGGCGTTCGCGGTCGCCCGGGTCCAGCGCGGGAGCCGTCCCGCATCCGGTGGTCGGCGGGCCGGACGGCTCGGGGAGTGAGGTGTCACGCAGGGCCACGGGGTTCAGCCTCCTCTCACGGCGAGTCGCTCGATCGCCGCCATGGGTACGGGGAGCCAGTCCGGTCGGTTCCGGGCTTCGTACAGGACCTCGTACACGGCTCGGTCGGTTTCGTAGGCACGCAGCAGCGCGTGCTTCTTGCGCGGGTCCCAGCCTGCCCGGTCGGCATAGCCCGCGCAGTACGCCTCACGGCAGCGGCGCGCCCACTCCGGGCGCCACGGGCGGCGCTGCCGCGCGGCGTAGTCGAAGGAGCGCAGCATGCCCGCGATGTCCCGCAACGGGGACTGGGCGCTGCGCCGTTCGGCGAGGGGACGGGACGGCTCACCCTCGAAGTCGATGACGAACCAGTCCCGGCCGGCCCGCAGCACCTGACCCAGGTGCAGGTCGCCGTGGATGCGCTGGGCGGACGGCCCGGGATCGCACGTGACCAGCACGCCGAAGGCGGAGCGCAGGCCCGCCACATAGGGCCGCAGCGCGGGCACGCAGTGCGCAGCCGAGACCAGGCGCTCGGTCATCGCCGCCGCCGTCCGCCCGTTCTCGTCGTGAGTCCCGGCGGGGAACGCCGCGGCCAGCGCCACGTGCACGTCCGCGGTGGCCCGGCCCAGCGCGCGGGCCTGCAGGGTGAAGTCGTCGCCGGAGGCGAGCGCGTGCAGCGCCAGCGCCCAGCCGTCCGAGGCGCCGGGCAGGAACGGCTGCAGCACGCCGAGCGTCGCCTCCTGCGGATGCGTGGTGCGGAACCACGCCACGGGCGCCGGCACCCGGTCGCAGCCCTGCGCGGCCAGCGCCTCCGGCACCTCCAGGTCGGGGTTGACGCCCGGCTGGATGCGCCGGAAGACCTTCAGGATGAACTCGTCGCCGTACACGAGCGAGGAGTTGGACTGCTCGGCCTCCAGCACCCGCGGCACCAGACCCGCGGGCACCCGCACGGACGGGTTGGCCTCGAAGCGCAGGGGGCCGGCCGTACCGGGCTGCCGCAGCCGCTCCAGGAGCAGTTGCGCCGAACGGGGGTCCTGCAGCGCGTCGTAGACCAGCAGACCGGCGAGCGGCCCCACTTCGGCCCGGCCGATCAGGGCGCGTCCGAGCCTCGGCGAGGGGTTCTTGCGTACGCCGAGCAGCAGTTGGTAGCAGTCGCCGACGGGCGCGGCACCGCTCGGCACGGGCACTCCGGACTGACCGGCGTGCACCAGCAGATGCAGACAGCCCGGGAACAGCTCGGTGAAGGACAGCAGAGCGAGGTCCGTGACGGGCCGGTCCTTGCCGGCGAACCAGCGCTGGCGGGGCAGCCATTCGCGCAGCAGCCCGGCGAGCGAGGCCATGGGCCCCGTGACGACACTGCGTCTGGGGCTCAGCGATGCGGTCTTCGTCGTCATGGCGACGCGTCCTTTCCCCGGCTCACGCTCAAGACCGGCGGCCGATGCGGGAGGCGGCTCGGGTGAGCCGGAACCAGTAGAAGCCGTGCCCGGCGAGGGTCAGCAAGTACGGCAGCTCACCGATGGCGGGAAAGCGCACCCCGCCGATGAGCTCCACCGGATGGCGTCCGTCGTAGGCCCGCAGGTCCAGCTCGGTGGGCTGGGCGAAGCGGGAGAAGTTGTTCACGCAGAGCACCAGGTCGTCCTCGTACTCCCGGAGATAGGCCAGAACCGCCGGGTTGGAGGAGGGGAGTTCGGTGTAGGTGCCGAGGCCGAAGGCCGGGTTCTGCTTGCGGATCTCGATCATCCGGCGGGTCCAGTGCAGCAGCGACGAGGGCGAGGACATCGAGGCCTCGACGTTGGTGACCTGGTAGCCGTAGACGGGGTCCATGATGGTCGGCAGGTAGAGCCGGCCCGGGTCGCAGGAGGAGAAGCCGGCGTTGCGGTCCGGGGTCCACTGCATGGGGGTGCGCACGGCGTCGCGGTCGCCGAGCCAGATGTTGTCGCCCATGCCGATCTCGTCGCCGTAGTACAGGATCGGCGAGCCCGGCAGCGACAGCAGCAGGGCGGTGAACAGCTCGATCTGGTTCTGGTCGTTGTCCAGGAGGGGTGCGAGACGGCGGCGGATGCCGATGTTGGCGCGCATCCGGGGGTCCTTAGCGTACTCGGCCCACATGTAGTCGCGCTCTTCGTCGGTGACCATTTCGAGGGTGAGCTCGTCGTGGTTGCGCAGGAAGATGCCCCATTGGCAGCCGGAGGGGATGGCCGGGGTCTTGGCCAGGATCTCCGAGACGGGGTAGCGGGACTCGCGGCGGACGGCCATGAAGATGCGCGGCATGACCGGGAAGTGGAAGGCCATGTGGCACTCGTCGCCACCACTCTCGAAGTCGCCGAAGTAGTCGACGACGTCCTCCGGCCACTGGTTGGCCTCCGCGAGCAGCACGGTGTCCGGATAGTGGGCGTCGATGTCGCTGCGGACGCGCTTGAGGAAGGCGTGCGAAGCGGGCAGGTTCTCGCAGTTGGTGCCCTCGGCCGCGTACAGGTAGGGCACCGCGTCCAGCCGGAACCCGTCGATGCCGAGGTCCAGCCAGAAGCGCAGGGCCGCCAGGATCTCCTCCTGGACCGCCGGGTTCTCGTAGTTGAGGTCCGGCTGGTGGGAGAAGAAGCGGTGGAAGAAGTACTGGCCTCGCACGGGGTCGAACGTCCAGTTGGAGGCCTCGGTGTCGACGAAGATGATGCGTGCGTCGGGGTAGCCCTTGTCGTCGTCGGCCCACATGTAGTAGTCGCCGTAGGGCCCGTTGGGGTCCTTCCTCGACTCCTGGAACCACGGGTGCTGGTCGCTGGTGTGGTTCATGACGAAGTCGATGATGACGCGCATGCCGCGCTGGTGGGCGGCGTCGACGAACTCCACGAAGTCGGCGAGGTCACCGAACTCCGGCAGGACGGCCGTGTAGTCGGAGACGTCGTAGCCGCCGTCCCGGAGCGGGGACTTGAAGAACGGGGGCAGCCACAGGCAGTCGACGCCCAGCCATTGCAGGTAGTCGAGCTTGGCGGTGAGGCCCTTGAGGTCGCCGACGCCGTCGCCGTTGCTGTCCTGGAAGGAACGGACGAGGACCTCGTAGAAGACCGCGCGCTTGAACCAGTCCGGGTCTCGGTCCTTGGCGGGGGTGTCCTCGAACGTGTCCGGGACGGGCTGGTTGACAGTCATGGCGCTCTGACTCTCCTATCGGTGGCTACGCGGACGACTGCTGGATGTGGAGCACGTGTGCCGGGGTCCGAGCCGGATCCAGACGTACGTAGTTGGTCCTGCCCCAGTGGTAGGTCTCACCCGTCAGTTCGTCGTGTGCGGACATGAATGCGTGCCACTCCAGGCCGAGTTGCGGCATGTCCAACGAGACCGTCGCCTCCTGGGTGTGGTGCGGGTCGAGATTGACGACGACGAGGATGGTGTCCTTGCCCTCGGTCTTGCTGTAGGCGATGACCCGGTCGTTGTCGGTGCCGTGGAACCGGAGGTTCCTGAGGCGCTGCAGCGCCGGATGGCTCCGCCGGACCTCGTTGAGTTTGGTGATGAGGGGGGCGATGGTGCGGCCCTCGCGGGCGGCGGCGTCCCAGTCGCGGGGGCGCAGCTGGTACTTCTCGGAGTCGAGGTACTCCTCGCTGCCGTCGCGCAGCGGGGTGTTCTCGCACAGTTCGTAGCCGGAGTACACGCCCCAGGTGGG
>NZ_JBHVGU010000068.1:0-27337 GCF_042800575.1 Streptomyces sp. NPDC057616 | reverse complement strand
GTGGGCAGTTGCCCGGCGCCCACCGCCTGGGCCGACCCGGTCACCCTGTCCAGCGCCCTGGACGCGGTGATCGACAACGCGGTGAAGTTCACGCCCGAGGGCGAGTGCGTCGAGGTGACGGTCGCGGCCGACGGCGGCACCTCGACCGTCGTGGTCAGCGACAACGGCCCGGGGCTGACCGACGAGGAACTCGGCCGCGTCGGCGACCGCTTCTGGCGCAGCGGCCGCCATCAGAACATCAAGGGGTCCGGCCTCGGCCTGTCCATCTCGCGCACCCTGCTCGCGGCGGGCGGCGGCTCCCTCTCCTACGCCCGTCACGAGCCGCACGGCCTGACGGTGACGGTGGCGGTGCCGAGGCACAGCCCTGCGCCCTGAGGGCAAGGGGAAGGGCGCCTACGGCTTGACCGAGCGGTAGTAGCGCCGCGCGCCCTCGTGCAGCGCCAGCGGATCCGTGTAGATCGCGGTGCGCAGGTCGACGAGCTGGGCGGAGTGGACCAGCTTGCCGATCCCGTCCCGGCTGTCGATCACGGTGCGGGTCACCCACTCGATGAGACGCGGACTCACGTCCGTACGCGTCATCAGGAGGTTGGAGACGGCCAGCGTCGGTACGGCGACGCCGTTCTGGACGCTGGGGTAGGCCGACTCCGGCATGTTGGTGGCGCGGTAGTAGCGCGTGGCGCTGCCCTGCTCGTGCAACTTGGCGACGAGGCCGGCCCCGATCGGTACGAACCGGAAGGTGAAGCGGTCGGCCAGCTGCTGCAGGCCCTGGGTGGGCAGCCCGCCCGACCAGAAGAACGCGTCGATCTTGCCCTGCCGCAGCCGGTCCGGACCGGTGTCGATGCCGTCGGCGAACGGCGTGATGTCCTTCTTCGCGTCGATGCCGGCCGCCTTCAGCACGCGCTCGGCGATCAGCCGCACACCCGAGCTGGGCGGACCCACGGCCACCCGCTTGCCCTTCAGGTCCGCGACGGAGCCGATGTGCGAGTTACGCGGGACGACGAGCTGCACGTAGTCGTCGTAGAGACGGGCGACGCCGCGCAGATGGCCGGCGTTGGGCCGGTGCTGGAGCTTGTACGTCTCGACGGCGTCGGCCGCGGCGATGGTGAAGTCGGCCTTGCCGTTCGCCACGCGCGTGACGTTCTCCTGCGAGCCGTCGCTGGTCTTCAGCGTCACCTTCAGACCCGGCATGTCCTTGTCGAGCGCCTTGCGCAGGAGCATGGCGTACTGCTGGTAGACGCCGGCCTGCGTGCCCGTGCTGATGGTGATCGCCCCGCTCGGAGCCGCCTGGCCCAGGGGCAGCAGCCACCACAGCAGCAACCCGAGGGCGACGACGACGGCGGCCGCGCCCTCCAGGGCCCGGCGCCGGCCGATCCCGCGGAACATCTTGGACATGCGTGGGATCCTGCCAGCCCGTGCGCGGTGCTGACCAGGGCCGGAGTCACAACGGGGTCGCAAACTCGATCACGAGGGGCGTTGTCGGTGCCCCTCGGTACAGTCGCCGCATGAGCTCATCGCCCGCCGACCTGGTCCGCCGGTTCCACCTCGCCGTCGGGCTCGACGCCCGCACCACACCCACCGAGGTTTCGGCCCCGCTGGCCGCCCAGCGCGGCAGGCTGCTCGCGGAGGAGGCGGCGGAGGTCGCCGAGGTCTCGGTCACCGGCCCGCTCGACAAGCTGGCGCACGAACTGGCCGACGTGGTCTACGTCGCGTACGGCACGGCCCTGGTCCACGGCATCGACCTCGACGCCGTGATCGCCGAGATCCACCGCTCCAACATGACCAAGCTCGGCCCCGACGGCCAGGTCCGGCGCAGAGCCGACGGCAAGGTCCTCAAGGGCGAGCACTACGAGGCCCCGGACGTGTCGGCGGTGCTGCGGCGCCAGGGGTGGACACCTGGAGGGGTGTGAGCCGGCCGTCTCTTCCGGCATCCCGCGGACCGCCCTCAGGACGGACGATCCCCCACCGAAGCAGGTGCCTCCGCCGGTGGCGACGGTTCCGTGCGCGCGGTCCGGCGTCCCGCCAGGCGGCGGGCCAGGGGTTCGGTGTAGCGGGCGGTGAGGGGGCCGAGGACGACCAGGATCAGGACGTAGGCCGTGGCCAGGGGGCCGAGCGAGGGCTCGATACCCGCGCTCACCGCGAGGCCGGCGATGACGATCGAGAACTCGCCGCGGGCCACCAGGGCGCCGCCCGCGCGCCACCGGCCCTTGACGGAGATGCCGGCCCGTCGTGCCGCCCAGTACCCGGTGGCGATCTTCGTCGCCGCGGTGAGCAGGGCGAGCGCGAGCGCCGGCAGCAGCACGGGCGGGATGCTCGCCGGGTCCGTGTGCAGCCCGAAGAAGACGAAGAAGACCGCGGCGAACAGGTCCCGCAGCGGGCTCAGCAGGGTGTGCGCGCCCTCCGCGACCTCACCGGACAGCGCGATGCCGACCAGGAAGGCGCCCACGGCGGCCGACACCTGGAGCTGCTGCGCGACGCCCGCGACCAGGATCGTCAGGCCCAGCACGACGAGCAGCAGCTTCTCCGGGTCGTCGTTGGAGACGAACCGCGAGATGACGCGCCCGTAGCGCACGGCCACCAGCAGGACCAGCCCCGCCGCGCCCAGCGCCACCGCCAGCGTCACGCTCCCCGCGAGCAGCCCCGCCCCGGCCACCAGCGCGGTCACGATCGGCAGGTACACCGCCATCGCCAGGTCCTCCAGCACGAGGACGCTGAGGATCACCGGGGTCTCCCGGTTGCCGACCCGCCCCAGATCGCCGAGCACCTTCGCGATGACCCCGGAGGACGAGATCCAGGTGACGCCGGCCAGCACGACCGCGGCCACCGGGCCCCAGCCGAGCAGCAGTGCCGCCACCGCGCCCGGCACGGCGTTCAGGGCGCAGTCGACCAGGCCGGCCGGATAGTGCGCCTTGAGATTGGTGACCAGGTCACCGGCCGTGTACTCCAGGCCGAGCATCAGCAGCAGCAGGATGACGCCGATCTCGGCGCCGATGGCGACGAACTCCTCGCTCGCCCCGAGCGGCAGCAGGCCGCCCTCGCCGAAGGCCAGCCCGGCCAGCAGGTACAGCGGAATGGGGGAGAGCTGGAAGCGGCCTGCGGCCCGGCCGAGCAGACCGAGGCCGAGGAGGATGGAACCGAACTCGATCAACAACACCGCGGAGTGCACCGGTCACTCCCGCCCGAGTATCGCCGCGGCGGCGTCGACGCCCTCGCGCGTGCCCACGACGATCACGATGTCACCGCCCGCCAGCCTGAAGTCCGGCGTGGGCGACGGAATCGCCTCGGCCCGGCGCAGCACCGCCACCACAGACGCCCCCGTCTCGGTCCGCATGCGCGTGTCGCCCAGCACCCGGCCGTTCCAGCGCGAGGCCGCGGCCACCTCGATCCGCTCGGCGACCAGGCCCAGATCGGAGGTGTAGAGCAGGCTCGCGCTGTGGTGCGACGGCTTCAGCGCGTCGATCAGCGCGCCCGCCTCGGAACCGGTCAGCCGCAGCGAGTGGGCGCAGGTGTCGGGATCGTCGGTCCGGTACACGTTCACCGTGCGCGCGCCGTCGCGGTGCGCCACCACCGACAGATGGCGTTGGTCACGGGTCACCAGGTCGTACTGGACCCCTATGCCCGGCAGCGGTGTCGCCCTCAGGCGTGGCGCAGACACGTTTCTCCCCCTCTTCACGGCGGCATGGTCAGGAGCTGCCGGTGATCACCGGGGCCCGTTCGCATGCTGTCATTCGGCCGTACGGTGGCGACATGGGTGACGTGACGGATATACGCGGCCGGGGACGGACGGCGAGGCTGACCGGAGCCGTGCCGGAGGCGCCGGGTACGGGCGCGCCGGAGGTGCCCGCGATCAGAGCGAGAGGGAAGACCGTGTCGCTGTTCTGGCGGATCTTCTCGCTCAACGCAGCGGGCCTGATCGTGGCCGCCGCCCTGCTCCTGGGCCCGGTCACCGTCTCGACGCCGGTCCTGCCGGCCGAGGCCCTGGTCGTCGTCGCGGGCCTGGCGTTCCTGCTGGTCTGCAACGCGGTCGTGCTCCGTCTCGGCCTCACTCCGCTACGACGGCTCGGCCGGGCCATGTCCACGGCGGACCTGCTGCGTCCAGGTGCCCGCGCAGTGGTCGGCGGTCCGGCGGAGGCGGCCGAGCTGATCACGACGTACAACACGATGCTCGACCGGCTGGAGAGCGAGCGCGCGGCCGGTGCGGCGCGTGCCCTGTCGGCGCAGGAGCGCGAGCGGCAGCGCATCGCCCGAGAACTGCACGACGAGGTCGGCCAGACCCTGACCGCCGTCCTCCTCCAGCTCAAGCGCGTCGCCGACCGGGTCCCCGAGGAGCTGCGCGCCGAGGTGGGCCAGGCGCAGGAGGCCACCCGCGCGGGCCTGGACGAGATCCGCCGTATCGCCCGCCGGCTGCGCCCCGGCGTTCTGGAGGAGCTCGGCCTGGCCAGCGCCCTGCGTTCGCTCGCCGCCGAGTTCACCACGCACGGGCTGACGGTGCGCCACAGCGTCCCCGGCGATCTGCCGCAGCTGACCGAGGAGTCCGAACTGGTCGTCTACCGCGTGGCCCAGGAAGGGCTCACCAACACCGCACGGCACGCGCGTGCCGACCGCGCCGAGGTCCGGCTCCGGCCGCTCGGCGACGGCGTCGAACTCCTCGTCCGCGACAACGGCAAGGGCCTCGGCAGGGCCCCGGAGGGCGCCGGAATCCGCGGCATGCGCGAGCGCGCGCTGCTCATCGGCGCCGACCTGTCGCTCGAACCCGGCCCCGAGCAGGGCACCGACGTGCGCCTGCGCGTCCCCGTCACCGAAGGAGGCCGCCGATGACCGCCCCCGCGCGCGTGCTGCTCGCCGACGACCACGCCCTCGTACGCCAGGGAGTGCGCCTCATCCTGGACGGCGAGCCGGATCTGACGGTCGTCGCCGAGGCCGGGGACGGAGCCGAGGCGGTCGAGCTGGCACGCACGCGTGAGCTCGATCTGGCCGTCCTCGACATCGCCATGCCCCGGATGACCGGCCTCCAGGCGGCCCGCGAGCTCTCCCGCCGCCTGCCCGGCCTGCACATCCTGATCCTGACGATGTACGACAACGAGCAGTACTTCTTCGAGGCGCTCAAGGCCGGAGCCAGCGGCTACGTCCTGAAGTCCGCGGCCGACCGCGACCTGGTCGGGGCGTGCCGCGCGGCCGTGCGCGACGAGCCGTTCGTGTACCCGGGAGCGGAGCGCGCCCTCGTCCGCTCCTACCTGGAGCGCCTGCACCGGGGCGACGACCTGCCCGCGCGCGCGGTCACCGAGCGCGAGGAGGAGATCCTCAAGCTGGTCGCCGAGGGGCACACCTCGAAGGAGATCGGCGAGCTGCTCTTCATCAGCGCCAAGACGGTCGAGCGCCACCGCGCGAACCTGCTCCACAAGCTCGGCATGCGCGACCGCCTGGAACTGACGCGGTACGCGATCCGCGCGGGCCTGATCGAACCCTGAGTCCCCGGTTGTCCACAGGGCTGCGGGAGGCACTTCCGGCACCGCCTACCCTTGTCACATGAGCAGCATCGACCGGAGCCCGGCCGTGGGCGTGAAGACCTACGAAGTGCGCACCTACGGGTGCCAGATGAACGTCCACGATTCCGAGCGATTGTCAGGCCTGCTCGAAGACGCCGGTTACGTGCGCGCCCCGGAGGGCTCGGACGGCGACGCGGACGTCGTCGTCTTCAACACCTGCGCGGTCCGTGAGAACGCCGACAACAAGCTGTACGGCAACCTCGGCCACCTCGCCCCGAAGAAGGCCGCGCGCCCCGGCATGCAGATCGCGGTCGGCGGCTGCCTGGCGCAGAAGGACCGGGACACCATCGTGAAGAGGGCGCCCTGGGTGGACGTCGTCTTCGGCACGCACAACATCGGCAAGCTGCCGGTCCTGCTGGAGCGCGCGCGGGTCCAGGAGGAGGCGCAGGTCGAGATCGCCGAGTCCCTGGAGGCGTTCCCGTCCACCCTGCCGACCCGGCGCGAGAGCGCGTACGCGGCGTGGGTGTCGATCTCCGTCGGCTGCAACAACACCTGCACCTTCTGCATCGTCCCGGCCCTGCGCGGCAAGGAGAAGGACCGCCGGCCCGGCGACATCCTCGCCGAGGTGGAGGCCCTCGTCGCCGAGGGCGTCTCCGAGATCACCCTGCTCGGGCAGAACGTCAACGCGTACGGCTCCGACATCGGCGACCGCGAGGCCTTCAGCAAGCTGCTGCGCGCCTGCGGGCAGATCGAGGGCCTGGAGCGGGTCCGCTTCACCTCCCCGCACCCGCGCGACTTCACCGACGACGTGATCGCGGCCATGGCCGAGACCCCGAACGCGATGCCGCAGCTGCACATGCCGCTGCAGTCCGGCTCGGACACCGTCCTGAAGGCGATGCGCCGCTCCTACCGGCAGGACCGCTACCTCGGCATCATCGAGAAGGTGCGGGCCGCCATCCCGCACGCGGCGATCACGACGGACATCATCGTGGGCTTCCCGGGCGAGACCGAGGAGGACTTCGAGCAGACGCTGCACGTCGTCCGCGAGGCCCGCTTCGCCCAGGCCTTCACCTTCCAGTACTCCAAGCGCCCCGGAACCCCGGCCGCGACGATGGAGGACCAGATCCCCAAGGAGGTCGTCCAGGCGCGGTACGAGCGTCTCGTCGCCCTCCAGGAGGAGATCTCCTGGGAGGAGAACAAGAAGCAGATCGGCCGCACCCTGGAGCTGATGGTCGCGGAGGGCGAGGGCCGCAAGGACGGCGCCACCCACCGCCTCTCCGGCCGGGCCCCCGACAACCGCCTGGTCCACTTCACCAAGCCGGAGCAGGAGGTGCGCCCCGGCGACGTGGTCACGGTCGAGATCACCTACGCCGCCCCGCACCACCTCCTCGCCGAGGGCGCCGTCCTCGACGTGCGCCGCACGCGCGCGGGCGACGCCTGGGAGAAGCGCAACGCCGCCGAGGCGGCGAAGCCCGCGGGCGTGATGCTCGGCCTGCCCGGGATCGGGGCGCCGGCGCCGCTGCCGGTGGCGACCGGAAGCGGCTGCGGCTGCGACTGACCGGCCCCGGCCGGACGGCCGAGGACGATGTGAACACGGGGGAGAACACCTGATGGCGCGATGGGCGCTGCTGCTGGACAAGCCGCCGGGCGAGGGCCCGCATCGCAAGCAGTACGAGCTGATGGCGACGATCGACGGCTCGCGCGACGAGGCGGAGGCGCGGTTCGGGGAGCTCGTGCGGCTCTACCGGCCCAAGCATCCGCGGTATCCGCTGCGGATGCGGCGCTATCGCACCGCCGAGGGCTGGATGCTGGTCGGTGACGGCTCGTCCGGCGGGGTGTTCACCTACCAGTTCCTCTTCACCGAGCTGGAGTGGGACTCGGGACCCCTCACGTACTGACGGCGTACGCTCCGATCATGCTTGCCGCCGCCGTCTGCCCGTGCCCGCCGCTGCTCGTGCCCGAGGTCGCCGCGGGCGCCGCTCCCGAACTGGACGCCGCCCGGACCGCGTGCGCCGACGCGCTCGGCGTGCTCGCCGCGTCCCGGCCCGACCTGCTGGTGGTCGTCGGCCCCGCCGAGCAGAGCGGACGCGGCGTGCACCCGCGAGGGACGCTCGGTTCGTTCGCCGGCTTCGGCGTGGACGTCGACGTACGGCTGGGCGCACCAGGAGCAACAGGGGCACCGGACGCGGGGGCGGAGCGGGTCCTGCCGCCCTCCCTCGCGGTGGCGGCCTGGCTGCTGGAGCGGATCGGGTGGGCGGACGCCCCGGTCGAGGGACTCGGCGTGGGGGAACCTCTCGCGCCCGAGCGGTGTATCCAGGTCGGAAGGGAGATCGCCGCCCGTGCCGAGCGGGTGGCCCTGCTGGTGATGGGCGACGCCAGCGCCTGCCGCACGCTCAAGGCCCCCGGGTACCTCGACGAGCGGGCGGCCCCCTTCGACGCGGAGGTCGCGCGTGCGCTGGGCGCGGCGGACGTGACGGCTCTCAAGGAGTTGGACCCCGAGCTGGCGTACGCACTGAAGGCGTCGGGCCGGGCCCCCTGGCAGGTGCTCGCGGGCGCCGCCGAGGGCGCGGGCCTGAGCGGCGCCCTGCTGTACGAGGACGCGCCGTACGGCGTGGGCTACCTGGTCGCGACCTGGTCGTAGCGCACCGGCCGCGAAGGCGAGGACGGCGGACACGGCGGACGGCCGGGAGCCCTCGGCCCCGCGGCCGTCCGTCGATGTGCCGTGCTGCCGGTCAGGAAGCCGGCGGTGGTGAGTCCGGCGCCGCGGTCGTGCCGCCGCCCGTCCCCGGGTCGTCCTTGTGCGCGAGCTTGTCCATGGCGTCCCTGGCCTTGCCCGTCCCCGTCTGGATCCGGTCGCTGTACTTGCCCTTGGTCTTCTCGTCGACGACCTTCGCGGCCTTGTCGAGACCCTGCGTGATCCTGTCCCCGTGCTGCTGCGCGAGCCCGGAGACCTTGTCCTTGGCCGGGGAGAGCTTGGCCTTGAAATTGTCCAGGAGACCCATCGTCCACCTTCCGTCGTTCCCGGGCGCGTTCGCCGCGGGGCCACCGCCGCGCCACGGCCGGCACGCTCGCGCGCGGAGCGATTACGTACGGGCGTCCTCGCCGGCCCCGCTGTCCGCCGCCTGCTCGCCGGACTGCTGCTTCGGGATCTCGACACCCTCGGGGGAGGCGTTGTCCGCGCCGGAGGCGCCATCCTCGCCCGAGGCGTCCACAGCGGCCTCGGCAGTCTCGGCGGTCTCGGCCGTCCTGACGCTCTCGGGGGCCTCCGGCTTCACCGGCTCGCCCTCGGCCCGGTCCTCGCCCGGCTCCGTCGCCTCTGCCGCCTCCGCCGCGGAGCCCGCCGCCGCAGCTTCGGCCGCCTCGGGCTCGGCCGCCGGTGTACCGGCCTGCGCCTCGGCGGTTGACGCCTCCTCCGTGGTCTTCGACCTCCGGAGAAGTCGTGCGAAAACGCCCATATCGTCTCCTTACGCTACTCGTGCGAGCGAAATCCCGCGTCGTCCGGTGCGCCCGTTTGCGCCGCCCGGGTCGCCGCCTTTCGAAACCGGCGGCGAAAACCTCGCAACGGGCAACGACCCCACTTCCATCCCGTCACGTAACTCGTTCGAGGAGCCCCTCCGGGGTTTGCGAGACTGGTGCGGTGAGCAGCGCACCCCCCACCCCCCGAGTCATCGCCGTCGTCGGACCCACCGCGGCCGGAAAGTCCGATCTGGGCGTATTTCTCGCCCAGCGCCTGGGCGGTGAGGTCGTCAACGCCGACTCCATGCAGCTCTACCAGGGGATGGACATCGGCACGGCCAAGCTGACACCCGAGGAGCGCGGTGACGTCCCGCACCATCTCCTGGACATCTGGGACGTGACGGTCACGGCGTCCGTCGCCGAGTACCAGAAGCTGGCCCGCAAGAGGATCGACGCCCTGCTCGCCGAGGGCCGCTGGCCGATCCTGGTCGGCGGCTCGGGTCTGTACGTCCGCGGGGCCGTGGACAACCTGGAGTTCCCCGGCACCGACCCCGAGGTCAGGGCGCGCCTGGAGGAGGAGCTCACGCTGCGCGGCTCGGGCGCGCTGCACGCGCGGCTGGCCGCCGCCGACCCGGAGGCGGCGCAGGCCATCCTGCCCAGCAACGGCCGCCGTATCGTCCGGGCGCTCGAGGTGATCGAGATCACCGGCCAGCCCTTCACCGCCAACCTCCCCGGGCACGACTCGGTCTACGAAACCGTGCAGATCGGGGTCGACGTGGCCCGCCCCGAGCTCGACGAGCGGATCGCCCGCCGGGTCGACCGGATGTGGGACGCGGGGCTCGTGGAGGAGGTGCGCGCGCTGGAGGCACAAGGGCTCCGGCAGGGGCGTACGGCCGCCCGCGCGCTCGGCTACCAGCAGGTGCTCGCGGCGCTCGCGGGGGAGTGCACGCTCGAGGAGGCGCGGGCCGAGACGGTACGCGCCACCAAGCGCTTCGCCCGCCGTCAGGATTCCTGGTTCAGGCGGGACCCGCGGGTGCACTGGCTGAGTGGGGCTGCGGCGGATCTCACAGAACTTCCGCAGCTCGCACTGGCGTTGGTCGAACGACCGGTTACAGCCTGATCACGTGATGGCATCGGGACGCTCCGGCCGCCATCCGGGCCTCCGGGGCCGTGCCATCATCGAGCTTCGATCGACCAGTGGAGTCCTAGTTGGGAGGGCGCGTGGCGATGGAGGCCGGCCCTCGCGACACCGCACAAGGCACCGAGCCCCTCACCGTCGACAGCGGTGAACAGGAGCAGGACGAGGACCGTCTGAGCTCCGACGGGCCCGATGACACACAGGGCGGAGTGACCGCGGACGGCCCCGAGCCCGACGAGATGTTCGCCGGTGGCCCGGAGGTCGAGGTCGAGCTGCGCCCGCAGCGCCGGCTGCGCATCTGGCAGCTCGCCCCGATCGTCGCCCTGGCCGCGGTGGGCTCCCTGATGTTCGCCTTCCCGCTCGCCTTCGACTTCGGCGACAGCGGTGCCGTGATCGCCATGCTGGGTCTGCTGATCTGCTCCTGCGCCGCCGGCTGGGGCATGATGGCCGCCCGTCGCGTGGGTTACACGTGGCCCGGGCTTCCGCAGCGCGGCTCCGGGCGCAGACCGGACTGGCGGGTCGTGCTGGCGTACGCCGTGTTCCTGGCGGCCGTCGTGGTGCTCGCCGTGTGGCGTGTGGCCCGGCTGCGCTGACGATCACGCGCGCGTGGGGTTGTCGCACCCACCCCGTACGATCGAGGCATGAGCACGCGCACGCGGATCGCCTTCCTCAAGGGCCACGGCACGGAGAACGACTTCGTGATCGTCCCGGACCCCGAGAACGCCGTCGACCTGCCCCCGGCCGCCGTCGCCGCCCTGTGCGACCGCCGCGCGGGCATCGGCGGGGACGGCCTGCTGCACGTGGTGCGCTCCGCCGCCCACCCCGAGGCGCGGCACATGGCGGCCGAGGCCGAGTGGTTCATGGACTACCGCAACGGCGACGGCTCGGTCGCCGAGATGTGCGGCAACGGCGTGCGCGTGTTCGCGCGCTACCTCCAGCGCGCCGGATACACCGGCGAAGGCGACCTCGCGGTCGCCACCCGCGCGGGTGTGAAGAGCGTGCACATCGCCAAGGACGGTGACGTCACCGTCGGCATGGGCAGGGCCCGCCTGCCCGAAGGGGACGTCACGGTGAGCGTCGGCGAGCGCAGCTGGCCCGCGCGGAACGTGAACATGGGCAATCCGCACGCGGTCGCGTTCGTCGAGGACCTCGCGCACGCCGGAAACCTCTACGACCCGCCGCCCTTCAGCCCGGCCGCCGCGTACCCGGACGGGGTGAACGTGGAGTTCGTGGTCGACCGGGGCCCCCGCCACGTCGCCCTGCGCGTGCACGAGCGAGGCTCCGGCGAGACCCGCTCGTGCGGCACGGGCGCGTGCGCGGTCGCCGTGGCCACCGCCCGCCGGGACGGCGCCGACCCGGCCGTCACCGGAAGCCCGGCGACGTACACCGTCGACGTGCCCGGTGGAACGCTGGTGATCACCGAGCGGCCCGACGGCGAGGTCGAGATGACCGGCCCCGCGGTGATCGTCGCCGAAGGCGAGATCGATGCCGAGTGGCTGGAATCGTTCGTCCGCTGAATGGTGGGGCGGCTTGGGATCGTAGGCACGTGTGCCGGGTGGTGCAGGTGTCAACTACCGTTGTGGCGACCGGGCGTTCGAAAGCACGGCGAGTCACCTGTCACATGGCGCGAAATCGTAAACCTCGATCTCTTCGCTCGAATGGGTGATCCGTTTCACGCTCGGCGAGAGGCGGTCAGTCGCACGTGGTGGGCTCGGTAGCATCAAGCACCGGCCCGGGCGGGGGACCGTTGCCATCCCCTGAGCCGTGTCCGTCCTGGGGCACCCCGTCCGCCGGTCCATGCAGCCGGAGGTGCCCATGAGTGCGGAGGCGACGAACCCCGCGACCCCAGGTCCGGTAGCAGGTTCCGCGGCGCGCTGGCGGGCGCGCATCGACCTGCGCCGCCTCGGCCGTGCCGCCCTGCTCGGCCCCACCGCACGTGACCGGCTGCCCAGTGCCATCAGCCATGTCGTCGACGCCCACCGCGCCCACTATCCGGGCGCCGAGCTCGACCCCCTGCGCCGCGCCTACGTGCTGGCCGAGTCCTCGCACCGCGGCCAGATGCGCAAGAGCGGCGAGCCGTACATCACGCATCCCCTCGCGGTCACGCTGATCCTCGCCGAACTCGGCGCCGAGACCACCACTTTGACGGCCTCTCTGCTCCACGACACCGTCGAGGACACGGACGTGACGCTCGATCAGGTGGGCGGGGAGTTCGGCGCGGACGTCCGCTACCTCGTCGACGGCGTCACGAAGCTGGAGAAGGTCGACTACGGCGCCGCCGCCGAGCCCGAGACCTTCCGCAAGATGCTGGTCGCCACCGGCAACGACGTCCGCGTGATGTCGATCAAGCTCGCCGACCGGCTGCACAACATGCGCACGCTCGGCGTCATGCGCCCCGAGAAACAGGCGCGCATCGCCAAGGTCACCCGCGACGTCCTCATCCCGCTCGCCGAGCGGCTCGGCGTCCAGGCGCTCAAGACCGAACTCGAAGACCTCGTCTTCGCGATCCTGCACCCCGAGGAGTACGAGCACACGCGGGAGCTGATCGTCGACAACGCCGCCCGCACGGACGACCCGCTCGCCGAGATCGCCGACGAGGTGCGCGGCCACCTGCGCGAGGCGGACATCGCGGCCGAAGTCCTCATCCGCCCGCGGCACTTCGTCTCCGTCCACCGCGTCGCCCGCAAGCGCGGCCAGCTGCGCGGCGCCGACTTCGGCCGCCTGCTGGTGCTGGTGAACGAGGACGCGGACTGCTACGGCGTCCTCGGCGAACTGCACACCTGCATGACGCCGGTGGTCTCGGAGTTCAAGGACTTCATCGCCGTCCCCAAGTTCAACCTGTACCAGTCGCTGCACACGGCGGTCGCCCACCCCGACGGCCAGGTCGCCGAAGTCCTCATCCGCACCAACCAGATGCACAAGGTCGCGGAGGCCGGCGTCATCGCGCTCGGCAACCCTTACGCGCCCGCGCCCGACGACCCGGTCGACGGCGAGCGCGTCGACCCCACGCGCCCCGGCTGGCTCTCCCGCCTCCTCGACTGGCAGGAGGGCGCGCCCGACCCCGACACGTTCTGGTCCACCCTGCGCGAGGACCTCGCCCAGGACCGCGAGATCACCGTCTTCCGGCCCGACGGCGGCACGCTCGGCCTGCCCGAGGGCGCCAGTTGCGTCGACGCCGCGTACGCCCAGTACGGCGAGGACGCGCACGCGTGCATCGGCGCCCGCGTCAACGGCCGCCTGGCGACGCTGAGCACGGTCCTGCGCGACGGCGACACGGTCCAGCTCCTCATGGGCCAGGACCCGGCCTCCGAGCCGTCCAGGGAGTGGCTGGAGCACGCGCACACGCCCGCCGCCCGCATCGCCATCCAGCGCTGGCTCGCGGCTCATCCGGCCGCGGACGACGCCAGGGAGCAGCGGGAGGAGCCGCCGGCGGCCGCGCTCCGGCCCACCGCCGAAGGCTCGGTCCTGCGCTCCACCACGGCCGACATCATCGTCGACCAGCCCGGCGCGACCGTACGCCTGGCCGGCTGCTGCACACCGGTGCCGCCCGACGACGTCACCGGGTTCGCCGTGCGCGGAGGTGTGGTCACCGTCCACCGGATCGAGTGCGCCGCGGTCGAGCGCATGAAGAGCGCCGGGCGCGCGGAGGTCGGCGTGCGCTGGGGGGACACGACCGAGTGCCGGGTCACGCTGCTCGCCGAATCGTTCGTCCGCCCCCATCTGCTGGCAGACCTCACCGAGGCCATGGCCCTCGAGGGCGCCGAGATCGTGTCCGCGACGGTCGAGCCCCCGACCCAGCAGCGCGTCCGGCACACCTACACGCTCCAGCTCCCGGACGCGGCGCACCTGCCCGCGCTGATGCGTGCGATGCGGAACGTGGCGGGCGTGTACGACGTGAGCCGGGCGCACACGCCGGGGGCGTGAGCGGGAGCGGGAGCCTTCCAGGGGGCGCTCAAGCGGGAGCGCCGGGGCTTGAGCGGGAGCGCCGCTCGCCGTCACCGATCTACCCGTTCGGGTGGGCCGGACGCGCGTCGTCGCCGCCCGGGGCGTACGCGCTGATAGCGGTGATCCATGCTGCTCACCCCTCGCCCCCAGACGCCGGAAGCCTCCTCCCACGGCCCCCGGCCCGCCGCGCCCTCCCGCTTCCGCCTCCGGCTCCGCGGCCCTCGCCGCCTGAAGGCGACCGCCCTGCTCGCCTCCGCCGTCTCCGTGTGCCTGCTCGCCGCAGGCACGCCCGCCACCCCTGTGGGCGTCGGTGACCGGCTCTTCCCGTACCTCGGCAACCCGGGATACGACGTCCAGTCGTACGACCTCTCGTTCACCTATCCCGGCAGCAACAGCAAGCCGCTCCAGGCGGTCACCATCATCAACGCGAGGACCACCGCGGCGCTGGACCACTTCAACCTCGACTTCGCCCACGGCAAGGTCGAGTCGGTCCGGGTCGACGGTGAGCCGGCCACCTTCACCAGCGCGGGCGAGGACCTGGTCGTCACGCCGGACAAGGTGCTGCCCGCGGGCAGCTGGACCCGGATCACCGTCCGGCACACGAGCGACCCGGTGCCCGCCAAGGGCCAGGACGGCGGCTGGGTGCAGACCTCCGACGGACTCGCCATGGCCAACCAGGCCGACGCCGCCCACCTGGTGTTCCCGTGCAACGACCACCCCTCCGACAAGGCGCTGTTCACCTTCCGGATCACCGCCCCTGACGGCTACACGGCCGTGGCCAACGGCCTGCCGGCCGACCGGGAGCGGGCCGGGAAGTCGACCACCTGGACGTATCGCACCCGGCACCCCATGGCCACCGAGCTCGCCCAGGTCTCCATCGGCCGCTCCAGCGTGCTGCACCGCACCGGACCGCACGGCCTGCCCGTACGCGACGTCGTGCGCACCGCGGACCGCAAGGAACTCGAACCCTGGCTCGCCAAGACCCCCGGCCAGATCGCCTGGATGGAGAGCAAGGTCGGCCGCTACCCCTTCGAGACGTACGGCATTCTCATGGCCGACGCCTCCACCGGCTTCGAACTCGAGACACAGACACTCTCCCTCTTCGAGAAGGAGCTCTTCGCCGGGAACACCTACCCGGCCTGGTACGTCGAGTCGATCATGGTGCACGAGCTGTCCCACCAGTGGTTCGGTGACAGCGTCAGCCCGCGGACCTGGTCCGACCTGTGGCTCAACGAAGGGCACGCCACCTGGTACGAGGCCCTGTACGCCGAGGAGAAGGCCGGCAAGCCCATGGAGAAGCGCATGAAGGCCGCCTACACCGCCTCCGACGGCTGGCGCGCGGCCGGGGGCCCGCCCGCCGCCCCCAAGGGACCCGAGCCCGGCCAGAAGATCAGCATCTTCCGGCCGAACGTCTACGACGGCGCCGCGCTCGCCCTCTACGCCCTGCGCCAGGAGATCGGCCGCCCCGCCTTCGAGCAGCTGGAACGCAGCTGGGTGAGCCTGCACC
Organism: Streptomyces sp. NPDC057616; assembly: GCF_042800575.1. NCBI lineage: Bacteria > Bacillati > Actinomycetota > Actinomycetes > Kitasatosporales > Streptomycetaceae > Streptomyces > Streptomyces sp. NPDC057616. The sequence continues at coordinate 11,808 of NZ_JBHVGU010000068.1, read as the reverse complement.
GCGACGGCACGGCGAACACCGCCGACTACGAGCGCCTCGCCTCCCAGATCTCCGGCCGCGACCTGAGCGGCTTCTTCAAGGCGTGGCTCTACGGCGAGAAGACCCCGCCCATGCCCGGCCACCCGGACTGGAAGTCGGACGCGCCCGACGCCAAGGGCGGCAAGGGCCGGCCCGGCAAGGCAGCGCAATAAGGCGATGACGAGACGGGCCGTTCCGTGCGACCATCTTCAGGTCCGCGACGCGGGGTCCCGGGAATCTCCCGGGGTACTCCTACGTTGTCACCAGTGACGAACCCCCATCGACGTAAGGATCCAATGACCTCCTCTTCATCCCCTTCCCAGGACACTGAGCGCTTCGCGCACAACTACGCCGAAGGTCTTCGGGCCGATGCCCTGATGGAAGAGGACGTCGCCTGGAGCCACAAGATCGACGGAGACCGGGACGGCGATCAGTTCGATCGCTCCGAGCGCGCGGCCCTGCGCCGCGTGGTGGGCCTGTCCACCGAGCTCGAGGACGTCACCGAGGTCGAGTACCGGCAGCTCCGTCTGGAGCGCGTCGTGCTCGTCGGCGTCTGGACCTCCGGCACCGTGCAGGACGCGGAGAACTCCCTCGCGGAGCTCGCCGCCCTCGCGGAGACCGCGGGCGCGCTCGTGCTCGACGGCGTCATCCAGCGCCGCGACAAGCCGGACGCCGCCACGTACATCGGTTCCGGCAAGGCGAGCGAGCTGCGCGACATCGTCCTCGAAACGGGCGCGGACACCGTCATCTGCGACGGTGAACTCAGCCCGGGCCAGCTCATCCACCTTGAGGACGTCGTCAAGGTCAAGGTCATCGACCGTACGGCCCTGATCCTCGACATCTTCGCCCAGCACGCCAAGTCCCGAGAGGGCAAGGCGCAGGTCGCGCTCGCGCAGATGCAGTACATGCTGCCGAGGCTGCGCGGCTGGGGTCAGTCGCTGTCCCGGCAGATGGGCGGCGGCAAGGGCGGCGGCCTCGCCACCCGTGGTCCCGGTGAGACCAAGATCGAGACCGACCGGCGACGGATCCGCGAGAAGATGGCGAAGATGCGCCGCGAGATCGCGGACATGAAGACCGGCCGCGAGATCAAGCGCCAGGAGCGCAAGCGCCACAAGGTGCCGTCGGTGGCCATCGCCGGCTACACCAACGCGGGCAAGTCCTCGCTGCTCAACCGCCTCACGGGCGCCGGCGTCCTGGTCGAGAACGCGCTGTTCGCGACCCTGGACCCGACCGTCCGCCGCGCGGAGACGCCCAGCGGCCGCCTGTACACCCTGGCGGACACGGTCGGCTTCGTACGGCATCTGCCGCACCACCTGGTCGAGGCGTTCCGCTCCACCATGGAGGAGGTCGGCGAGTCCGACCTGATCCTGCACGTGGTGGACGGCTCGCACCCCGCCCCGGAGGAGCAGCTCGCCGCCGTGCGCGAGGTGGTCAGGGACGTCGGCGCGACCGACGTGCCCGAGATCGTCGTGATCAACAAGGCGGACGCGGCCGACCCGCTGACCATTCAGCGGCTCCTGCGGATCGAGAAGCGTGCCATCGCCGTCTCGGCCCGCACCGGCCGGGGCATCGCCGAACTGCTCGCGCTGATCGACAACGAACTGCCCAGGCCGTCCGTCGAGATCGAGGCCCTGGTGCCGTACACCCACGGCAAGCTGGTGGCACGCGCCCACGACGAGGGCGAGGTGATCTCCGAGGAGCACACCCCGGAGGGCACCCTGCTCAAGGGGCGGGTGCACGAGGAACTGGCCGCGGAACTCCAGCCGTACGTGCCCGTTCCGGCCGTCTGACCCACAGCACGAAGGCCCGCCCCCTGCGACAGGGGGCGGGCCTTCGGCATTCCGCCGTCACGGCTCCGGCGTCACTGACCGCCGTACGTCTTGCTCATGTTCTCGTAGAGCGCCTCGGCGCCCTTGCCGAGCTGCGGGCCCGCGAGCCAGGTGTTGTTGGACGGGCCGATGGAGGTGTTGGACACCAGGGCCGTCTTGCCGTTCACCACGCGGAACCAGCCGCCGCCGGACGAACCGCCGGTCATGGTGCAGCCGATGCGGTACATCGTCGGCAGCGCGGGGCTCAGCGAGAGCCGGCCGGGCCGGTCGATGCACCGGAACATCTTCAGGCCGTTGAACGGCGGCGCCGCCGGGTAGCCCCAGGCACCCATGCTCGACACCGTCCGCGGCGCCGGGGCGGAGAAGTCGACGGGCAGAGCCGCGCCGACCGTCTCCTCCAGCGACTTGGAGCCCTGCTCCGGCTTCACGTGCAGGATGGCGTAGTCGTACGCGGCACCCGCGCCGCCCGTCTCCGAACCGCCCTGGATCCACTGGTTGGAGGTGGAGGCCCAGTCCGCCCACCACTGGCCGTACGGCGCGACCTGCGAGGCGTCGGCGCTGCTGAGCTGCGCCTCCGACTTGCCGAGGTCGTTGTAGGCCGGCACGAAGGCGATGTTGCGGTACCAGCCGCCGTCCTTGCCGGCGTGCACACAGTGGCCGGCCGTCCACACCAGGTTCGACTTGCCCGGGTGGTTGACGTCCTTGATCACCGTGCCCGAGCAGACCATCGAGCCCTCGGGACCGTCGAAGAAGACCTTGCCGACGGGGGCCGCGTGCTGGTGGTAGGGCGTCCGCTCGGCGATGGCCCGGATCGGCGCCGGCTCAGGGTCGCTGATGCCCTGGTCGGTGGAGGCGTCCTTGGTGGAGAGCGTCTTGTTGGCCTCCTTGGCGGACTGCATCCGCTCCGGCTTCCACAGGCCCTCGATCACCGGGTTGGCGAAGTCCTTGGCCGCGCTGAGCCACTTGTCCTTGTCCCAGTTCTTCCAGCCGCCCTTGGCCCACTGGTCGATGTCGATGCCGTGGTCCTTGAGCTTGCTCGCGATGTCGGACGGCACCTTGAGCTTGCCGTCGCCGCCGCTCGCCGAGGCGGTGATGGTGGGGTTGGGCTTGTCGCTCGAGTTGTCGCCCGAGCCGTTGCACGCGGTCGCGGTCAGCGCGAGCGCGGCGACGAGACCCGTGGCGGCGAGTGCGGTGCGATTGGTCCGCCGGCCGCGCGATGGCGCTGCGGGCGTGCGAGTGGAACGCATGGTGCGGAAACCCCCGTCGGAACGTATGTATGTCATGTGCTTGCCAGTTCTGCGTCGCGCCTGTCCCTGGGAAGCGACACCCCACTATGCCCGTGGAGTTGAGGGCGAACGGGGACGGGACGGTGAAGGTTTCTGTGAGGGGCCCGCCCCCGTCTGTGCCTACCGGTCGGTCACTGCCCGGCGAACTTCTTGCTTACAGAGTCGTACACACCCTTGGCCACGTCACCCAGTCGGGGACCGGCCAGCCAGCCCGACGTCACCGGGCCGATCGAGGTGTTGGACACCAGCGCGGGCTTGCCGTCCGAGCCCGTGGCGACCCAGCCGCCGCCGGACGAACCGCCGGTCATGGTGCATCCGATGCGGTACATCGTCGGGGCCGCGGCGCTGATCGAGAGCCGACCCGGGCGGTCCGTGCACTGGTACAGCTTCTGGCCGTCGTAAGGTGCGGCGGCGGGGTAGCCGGTGGCGGTGATGCTGGGAACCTTCGGCACGGCCGGGGCGTTGAAGTTCACAGGAAGCGCCGAACCGACCGTCTCCTCCAGCGACTTGCCGTTGCCGCCCTTCTCCGGCGTCACATGGATGACGGCGTAGTCGTACGGCGCGCCGTCGCCGCCCGTCTCACCGCCCTGCTCGATCCACTGCTGCGAGGTCTGCGCCCAGTCGGCCCAGTAGACACCGTAGGGAGCGACCTGAGCCCTGGTCGCGTTCTGCAGCTGGGCCGTGCTCCGGCCCGCGTCGTTGTACGACGGCACGAACGCGATGTTGCGGTACCAGCCGCCCTTCTTGCCGGCGTGCACGCAGTGACCCGCGGTCCAGACGAGGTTCGACTTGCCGGGGTGGGCCGGGTCCTCCACGACCGTGGCCGAGCAGACCATCGTGCCTTCGGGGGAGTCGAAGAACACCTTGCCGGCCGTCGCCGCGTTGGCGTGGTACGTAGGCGCCACGGCCTTGGCGTCCACCGGCGCCGGCGTCCGGTCGGTCACTCCCTGATCACCGGAGAGGTCGTTGTCGTCGACGCTCTTGTCCGGGTCGTTGGCGCCCCGCATCCGGTCCGGGTCCCACAGCCCCTTGATGATCGGGTTGATGAATTCGTCGGCCTCGCGCAGCCAGTCGTCCTTGTTCCAGTTCCTCCAGGCGCCGTGCTTCCACTTGTCGATGTCGATCCCGTGCTCTTTGAGCTTGTTCCTGATGTCGTCCGGGATCTTGATCTTGCCGTCGCCGGAGCCCGAGGTGTCGGCCGCGGACGCGGATGCGGCCGTCTGGCCGTCGGCCTTGTCGTCACCCGAGTTGCAGGCGGTGGCGGTGAGCGCCAGCGCCGAAGTGAGGACCACGGCGGCGAGAACGGGGGAGGTCCTGCGGCGCGTACTCCTGTCTCGCCGGACGTGGAACGACGGCCGTATGGATCGCATGGTCTGAACTCCCCCTGAGACGAACGAACTGGGCTGGGCTGGGCTGGTTGCGTTGCCCTGGCTTGCGCTGGGCCGGCTGGGCTGGTCTTTCGGGCCTGTCGAGCTTGCCGGGCTTGTTGAGCCTGTCGGGCGGGCTTTTGAGCCTGTTGAGCTGTCAGGCCTGTCTGACAACGGCTCCACACACTATGCGCTCGCTGTGGGTGGGCGCCGACGGAACGGCAACGGTTTCGCTACGAGTGTCTGATCAGGCAATTCGTCCTGAATGACGGGTGGTTGGGAGAGAGGCGTGCAGGGAGGCGCTGGGGAGTGAGGCGAGGGTCGGGAAGGCGCGGTGTGCGCCAAGGATCTTGAACCAGCCCGTAACCCGGTCGGCCATGGGGTGTTGGTAGCGGTGGGGGTTCTCCTGTCCGTGGGCGGTCCCCTGTTCCTGTGTGGGCGGGAGGACTGGAAGCCGTGGCCGAGCCTGCGTGTCGGGGGAGTGCGTCGGAGGGGGTCCGAGGGGGCCTTGCGGCCGGTGTGAGCGCTGAGGGCCGGGCTGCCGGTGGTGCTGTCGGCGGCGGGGTGGGCGTCGGACGCGGTGTTGGTGGTGGTGGCGTTTCAGGGGTGGCCCCGGCCGCGCACGAGGGGGTGCCGCGGCGGCAGCCGGCGCGCGAAACGGCTGCGCGGACCTATGCACGCGCCGTGCCGATCGTGCCCGTACGAGCGCGGGGGATGACCATCGAGGGCGCCGACGGCCGCCGCTACCTCGACTGCCTCTCCGGTGCCGGAGCGCTCGCCCTGGGCCACAACCACCCGGTCGTGCTGGAGGCGATCCGCAGGGTCCTCGACTCGGGCGCGCCCTTGCAGGCGTTCGACCTCGCGACACCCGCCCAGGATGCCTTCGTCGCCGAACTGTCCCGCACGCTGCCGCCCGGGCTCGCCGGTCACGCGCGCGTGCGGTTCTGCGGGCCGGGCGAGACGGACGCGGTGGAGGCTGCGTTCCGCCTGGTACGGGCCGCGACCGGCCGCAGCGACGTCGTGGCTCTTTCGGGCGGCGGCCGTCCTCAGGGGTCCGAACTCGCCGTCCGCTGGGCCGAGTCCGCCCTCGACGCCCCCGAGCCGGGCACGCCGCGCCCCGCTGGGGTGATCGTCGAACCGGTCCAGGGCGAAGGCGGCATGATCCCGGCGCCGGATGCCTGGATGCGACGGCTCCGGGAGGTCACCGCCGCCCGTTCCGTTCCGCTGATCGCCGACGAAGTGCGGACGGGCGTCGGACGCACCGGGGCCTTCTGGGCGGTGGAGCACAGCGGCGTCACCCCCGACGTCATGGTGCTCTCCAGAGCCATCGGCGGCAGCCTCCCGCTCGCCGTGCTGGTCTACCGCGACGACCTCGACGTCGGGCGACCCGGCGCCCCTGCCGACACGTTCCGCGGCAACCAACTCGCCATGGCAGCGGGCACGGCCACCCTCACCCACGTCCGCGAGAACGACCTCGCCGCCCGCGCCGCCGCCCTCGGCGCCCGCATGCTTGATCAACTCCGCGCGCTGAAGAGGGAGTTTTCCTGCGTGAGGGAGGTGCGCGGGAGGGGGCTGATGATCGGCGTTGAGTTCGTGGACTCCGCCGATCGCGCCGGGTCTGCGGTGGCGGAGGCTGGTGAAGGTCGCGCAGCCAGGAGGGCGGTCGCTGCCTGCGACGGTCTCGCCGCCGCCGTCCAGCGGGAGTGCCTGTGCCGCGGCCTGATCGTCGACCTCGGTGGCCCCCACGCGAACGTCGTACGACTGCTCCCGCCCCTCACGATCAGCGACGAACAGGCGACGGCTGTACTCGACCGCCTCGCCGATGCCGTCCAGTCGGTGGCCCTGGCCCACGCCGGCAGACCCCCTGGCTCCGGGCTTCACCGACCGGAGGAAGCCGGCGCCCAACTCCTGAGCCACGCAGGCCGCACCAAGAGGGCCGTCCGGCGCGGCAGTTGACGCCTGCCCGCAGTCGTACGCCCAGCGCGACGTCGTCGCCCATGCGCCGTACCCAGGCTCGGCCCCGCGCCCGATCCGGAACCACCCACGAGGACCGCTTTGAACACCACCCGCACACCTGGCGCCGACGCCCACCGTCCGAAGGACGACCACCCAGCGCAAGCTGATGCCTCCGACGGGGTTCCGGGCCAGAGAAGCGCCTTGACCACCGACGGCCTCGGTCTCACTGCTCCCGCTCCTGCTCCCGCTCGTGCTCCCGCTTCACTCGAACACTCCGACCCCCTCGAGCATCCCGACCCAACCACCGCCGCAGACGCCGCGACCATCGAGAACCTGTTGCGCTGCTGGGTGCGGGAAACCGACCTCCAGGCCCCTGCCGACGGCACGCTCCGTATCCCCCTCCCCGCCAGCGGCACGACGCTCCTGGTCCCGGTTCATCACTGGTCCCCGACGGGATGGCACCGCTTCTGCCGCCCGCACTTCGAGGGCGCCACTGAGCTGTCCTCCCCGGCCGACGCGGTCACCATCGCCGCCCTGCTCGCCCGCGAGACGCCCGCCACCGATGCCACGACCACCTCTGACCTGGTCTCTCGTGTCGTCGACTCCCTCCGCCGCACGGCCACCTTCATCAGTGAGCGCCGTGCGCACCCGTCCGACGGGACCGACCTCTTCCTCTCCGCCGAGCAGGCACTCGTGCTCGGACACCCTCTGCACCCGACGGCGAAGAGTCGCGATGGTCTCTCGGACGCCGAAACTTCCCTGTACTCACCGGAGTTGCGCGGGTCCTTCCCCCTCCACTGGCTGGCTGTCGCACCCTCCCTTCTCGCCACCGACTCCGCCTGGACCGAGCGCGGCCGCGCCATCCACGCAACTCAGCTCACCGCCCGACTAGCCGAAGCCGAACTACCTCTGCCTGACGGCTACGCGGCGCTCCCTATGCACCCCTGGCAGGTCCGCGAGGTCCGGCAACGCCCGGAGGTCGCGGCGTTGATCGACGCCGGGCTCCTCCGCGACCTCGGTTCAGCCGGCTCTCCCTGGCACCCCACCTCCTCCGTACGCACCGTCCACCGGACCGGCGCCCCCGCCATGCTCAAACTGTCGCTGGGCCTGCGGATCACCAACTCCCGCCGCGAAAACCTCCGCAAGGAACTGCACCGAGGCGTCGAGGTCCACCGCCTGCTGCGCAGCGGACTGTCCCGGCAGTGGCGGGTCGCGCACCCGGGGTTCGACATCGTCCGCGATCCAGCCTGGCTCGCGGTCGACGCATCGGAGGGCACCCCCGTACCCGGCCTCGACGTGATGATCCGGCACAACCCCTTCGGCCCCTCGGACGACGTTTCTTGCGTCGCGGGGCTTGTCACGCCTCGGCCGCAGGCCGAGCCGGGTGACACCGCAGCCTCCGCATCCCGCCTGGCCACGGTCGTCACCCGTCTCGCGCACCGCACAGGCCGGCCTCTTGGCGCCGTGGCCGCCGAGTGGTTTCTGCGCTACCTCGAACAGGTCGTACGGCCTGTGCTGTGGCTGGACGCGGAGGCCGGGATCGCCTTGGAAGCCCACCAGCAGAACACCCTGCTTCTGCTGGACCCCGACGGCTGGCCCGCGGGTGGCCGCTACCGAGACAACCAGGGCTACTACTTCCGTGAGTCCCGGCGCGCGGACCTCGACGCCCGGCTGCCCGGGATCGGTGAGCACAGCGACACCTTCGTCTCCGACGAGGTCACCGACGAACGGTTCGCCTACTACCTCGCCATCAACAACGTGCTCGGCCTCATCGGCGCCTTCGGTTCGCAACGCTTGGCTGACGAGCGGCTGCTGCTCGCCGCCTTCCGCCGCTTCCTCGGCGACGTCGCCTCCGGGCCTGCCCGGCTGCGCACCTCACTCCCGGCCCACCTGCTCGACTCACCCGTCCTGCGCTGCAAGGCCAACCTGCTGACCCGGCTGCACGGGCTGGACGAACTCGTCGGCCCGGTCGACACCCAGTCCGTCTACGTCACCATCGCCAATCCTCTCCACACCTGACAGCCACCGCTGACCTATATCTGCTCCGGCCGACCCCACCGCCCTTCGCCAGCTTCCACCGCCCTTTTGCCGGCTCCACCGTCCGTCGCCGGCCCCCAACCGACCTTCACCAACTCCCTTCCGTCCCGAGGAACATGTCCCACCCCGACTTCTGAGAGGAGCGTCGCCGTGCCTCCCACCGACGCCACCGCCCACGCAGCCAATGCCGCCATCGACACCGGCGCTGATACGAGCCCCGGTACGGCTGAGAGCAGCGCCGCCGAAGGCTCGGACAGCGAGGACACGCTGGACCTGCGTCTGCCCGACGAGCTGATCGCGCTCTTCGCGGCGGAAGCGGACACCGGCGAGGCACGCAGCGATGCGCCCAGGGCCGCGCCCACCCTTCTCACCGCACCCGCCCTCACCGCGCCCGCCTTCGTCACCGCGTCCGCCCTCTTCGCCACGGCCGACGACGACCTGCTCGACCGCGTCGCCGACTGGGGACCGACCGTCACACCCTCGGGCGTGTTCCAGCTCGTCCCCGTGCAGGTCGAGCGGGACCTACCGCTCATCAACCGCTGGATGAACGACCCCGCCGTCGCGGAGTTCTGGGAGCTGGCCGGTCCTCGGGACATGACCGAGAGACACCTGCGGGCCCAGCTGTCCGGGGACGGACGCAGCGTGCCGTGCCTCGGGGTGCTGGAGGGCACGCCGATGAGTTACTGGGAGATCTACCGCGCGGACCTCGACCCGTTGGCCCGCCACGTTCCCCTTCGGCCTCATGACACCGGAATCCACCTCCTCATCGGTGAGGTCGCCGACCGTGGTCGCAAGCTCGGCAGCACCCTCCTCAGAGCCGTCGCCGACCTCGCGCTCAACAAGCGCCCTGCCTGCGCGCGCGTCATCGCGGAACCCGACCTTCGCAACACCCCCTCCGTTGCCGCGTTTCTGAGCGCCGGTTTCCGGTTCTCCGCCGAGGTCGACCTGCCCGCCAAGCGAGCCGCACTCATGATCCGGGACCGGTCCCTGCGCAATCTCCTGTGACGCCGTGCTGTCGCATCGTCACTTTTGGTACACCGCTCACGCCGATCCGGTTCCCATCGACCTCGAACCCATCCACGTCGGCTCGACCTCGACTCCATCGACATCGATCTCGAACCCGTCGACTCCGGCCTCGAACCCGTCGACACCGGCCTGGTATCCCACCCCACCCGAGGAGCCCCCGGTCTTGATCCCGCCCCTCGTCCCCGCCTTGATCGCCCCTTTGTCAGTGCCGGGCCGTAGGGTGGTCGAGCTATGACGAAGCCCTCACTCCCCGAACTCCTGCATGCTGCCGTCACTGCCGTCGGCGGTACGGAGCGCCCCGGCCAGGTGACCATGGCCGAAGCCGTCGCGGAGGCGATCGACGACGGCTCCCACCTGCTCGTCCAGGCCGGCACCGGTACCGGAAAGTCGCTGGGCTACCTCGTGCCCGCGCTCGCGCACGGGGAGCGCGTCGTCGTGGCGACAGCCACCCTCGCCCTGCAGCGGCAGTTGGTCGAGCGGGACCTGCCGCGCACCGTCGACGCGCTGCACCCCTTGCTGCGCCGCCGCCCGGAGTTCGCGATGCTGAAGGGCAGGTCGAACTACCTCTGTCTGCACCGGTTGCACGAGGGCGTTCCGCAGGACGAGGAAGAGGGGCTCTTCGACCAGTTCGAGGCGGCCGCGCCCACCAGCAAGCTCGGCCAGGACCTGCTGCGCCTGCGCGACTGGTCGGACGAGACGGAAACCGGGGACCGCGACAACCTCACGCCCGGAGTGTCCGACCGCGCCTGGGCGCAGGTGTCGGTCTCCTCCCGTGAGTGTCTGGGCGCCACGAAATGCGCGTACGGCGCCGAGTGCTTCGCCGAGATGGCCCGCGAGCGCGCCAAGCTCGCCGAGGTCGTCGTCACCAACCACGCGCTGCTCGCGATCGACGCCATCGAGGGCGCACCGGTCCTCCCGCAGCACGAGGTGCTGATCGTCGACGAGGCGCACGAACTGGTCTCGCGCGTCACGGGAGTCGCCACGGGCGAACTCACGCCGGGCCAGGTCAATCGCGCGGTGCGCCGCGCGGCCAAGCTGGTCAACGAGAAGGCGGCCGACCAGCTCCAGACCGCCGCCGAGGGCTTCGAGCGGCTGATGGAGCTGGCTCTGCCGGGCCGTCTGGAGGAGATCCCGGAGGACCTCGGGTACGCGCTCATGGCGCTGCGCGACGCCTGCCGCACGGTGATCTCCGGGATCGGCGCGACCCGCGACAAGTCCGTCCAGGACGAGGACGCGGTGCGCAAGCAGGCGCTGGCCTCCGTGGAGTCGGTGCACGACGTGGCCGAGCGCATCACGAACGGCTCCGAGTGGGACGTCGTGTGGTACGAGCGGCATGACCGCTTCGGCGCCTCCCTGCGCGTCGCCCCGATGTCCGTGTCGGGCCTGCTGCGGGAGAAGCTGTTCGCCGACCGCTCCGTCGTCCTGACGTCGGCGACGCTGAAGCTGGGCGGTGACTTCAACGGCGTCGGCGCCTCGCTCGGACTCTCGCCGGAGGGCACGGAGGGCGAGGACCTTCCCCAGTGGAAGGGCGTCGACGTCGGCTCGCCCTTCGACTACCCCAAGCAGGGCATCCTCTACGTGGCCAAGCACCTGTCCCGCCCCGCGCGCGACGGCGACCGCGCGGACATGCTCGACGAGCTCTCGGAGCTGATCCAGGCGGCCGGCGGCCGCACCCTCGGACTGTTCTCCTCCATGCGGGGTGCCCAGCTCGCCGCCGAGGAACTGCGCTCCCGTATCCCGGAGTTCCCGATCCTCCTCCAGGGCGAGGAGACGCTCGGCGAGCTGATCAAGAACTTCGCCGCCGATCCGAAGACCTGCCTCTTCGGCACCCTGTCGCTCTGGCAGGGAGTCGACGTCCCCGGCGCCAGCTGCCAGCTGGTCGTCATGGACAAGATCCCGTTCCCGCGTCCGGACGACCCGCTGATGAGCGCCCGCCAGAAGGCGGTGGAGGACGCGGGAGGCAACGGCTTCATGGCGGTCGCCGCCACCCACGCGGCGCTGCTCATGGCGCAGGGCGCCGGCCGCCTCGTAAGGGCGTCGGGAGACCGCGGCGTGGTCGCCGTACTGGATCAGCGTCTGGCCACGGCCCGCTACGGCAGCTACCTGAAGGCGTCACTGCCCGACTTCTGGTACACGACGGACCGTAACCAGGTCCGCAGGTCGCTGGCGGCCATCGACGCGGCGGCGAAGAAGGCCGAGGAACAGGCGCAGGAACAGCCAGAGGAGCAGGCCGCGGAGCAGGCAGAGGCGGAGTGACCTGGGAGTAGTGACCAGGGGTTAGCCTGGCGC
>NZ_JBHVGU010000067.1:0-27978 GCF_042800575.1 Streptomyces sp. NPDC057616 | reverse complement strand
AGCTGGAAGGAGGACACACCCGGCAGCGTCCCGGCGGGCGCCCGGATCTCGGCCGGGAAGTTGGGAAGGGTCGACAGATCATTCCCGAACGACGCGGTCTCGGAGGTGAACCGGTCCCCGGTGAGCTGCATCCCGTCACCGGAGTCCCCCGCGAAACGGATGATCACCCGGTGCAGAGGCCGGACCTCCTTGGCGGGTACCGCCCCCGTCTCGGACAGCTCGGTCGTTTCCACAGACATACGAGGTCGGCTCCTGTCGGTCCGTGACGCGTCTCGCGGCGGCACCGGATGGTGCGTCCACCTGAGCGCGAGGCTAGTGACGGCCGTTAGAGAAGCGCTCGCGTCCGCCCCGGCCGTGTCCCGGGCCGTGTGACGGCCGCCGGGCGTGTTCAGCTGCCCGGTGGGTGGGGGTCGTTCGGGCCGGGTGGGGGCCGGCCCTGCGGCGGGGTGGGTGGTGGTCAGGTGCCGGGCACCAGGCTCAGGTGCCGGCGGCGGGCCGGACGCGCGGCGGGTACGGGTGCGGGGGCGGGTGCCGGTGCGGGGGCGGGGGCGGCCTGCGGGTGCGGGACGGGCGTGGGCGTGGGCCGTGACTGCTCCTGGGCCAGGGTGTCGCGCAGGGCGTCGGTGAACCGGTCGATGTCCTCGGCGGTGTTGGTGTGGTGCACGGATGCGCGGACGGCGGTGTCGATCCCGCGTCCGGGCAGGTACAGGGGCATCTCCTGGGCGACCGTCTTGCACACGGCGATCCCGCGCTCGGCCAGGGCGCGGCGGATGCGTGCAGCCGGCAGCCGTTCGTGGCGGAAGGTGACGACGGCGGACTGGCGGCGGCCGGGGGCGATCAGCTCCGTGCCGGGCATCTGCTGCACGGCGGCGCGCAGGCGTGCGGCCAGATCGGCGCCGGTGTGGCCGCCGGTGCCGTCGTCGCCGGTGCCGGGGGGTGTGGCGGCGTGTGCGGCCAGGGCGGTGTCCAGGGCGGCGACGCGCGCGCCCTCCGCGGCCGGCAGCGGGGCGGGCTCGTAGGGCCCCGCGGTGTGCCGCAACGAGGGTGCCACGTAGGCGAATCCGGTCGACTGCGGGCCGCCCAGGAACCGCCAGCCGTCGCCGGTCAGCAGCTGGCAGCCGATGCGGGCGACGTCCACCGGCAGCTGCCCGACCGCGTAGGAGGCGTCGACGGCAAAGCGGCAGCGGTGGCCGGCGAGGAGGCGTCCGATGTCCTCGACGGGGTGGACGATGCCGCAGCCCGCGGGCACGTGGGGGACGCTGACGAGGGCGACGTCGTCGCCGATGTGCTGGGCCATCCACTCCAGGTCGAGGTCGCCGCCGGGGCGCAGCGGGACGACGTCCAGGCGGCAGCGGGTGCGATCGCGCAGGGCGAGCAGGGCGGTGAGGTGGCCGGCCGCCTCGTAGGGCGTGGTCCAGATGCGGTCGTGCGGGCCGAGCTCCAGCCGCTCCGTCACGGCGGCGAACGCCTCCTGCCCCCCGGCGCACACCACGGTGTCGCCGGGCGGGGCGCCGAGCAGGGCACCCAGCCGCCGGTGGATCTGCCGCTGCAGGACGTCGTCGAGGCGCTCCTCCAGCTCGTAGGGCCCGTAGCGGTCCTCGAAGCGGGTCCATTCGGTGAGCGTCTCGAGGACGGCGGCGGGCATGCGGCCGAGGCCGGCCGAGTTCAGACGGACCCTTCGGTCGCCGTGGGACATCGCGTTCACTTCCGGGGCCTCCCCCCGTCACGGGATTCCAGGCAATGTATTGCCCGGTGCGTGGCAATACGTTGCCCACAGAATCGGGGAGTTGGCAACAGGCATTCAGGCGGCGCTCGAGCGGCGGCGTCCCGGCAACCCCGGATTCGGTTGCGTGCGGCTTCCTTCCCTAGGAATTGCCAAGCGTTGCCAGAGCAGTTCTCGTTTTGCCTGAACTCGGCGTCTGTGCAGTTCAGATGAGGTTTTGTGTGGCAAGTCGGAGGGGTCTGGAGGGGCTTTGGGGCGCATTTCGCGGGCACCTTGAGCGAATATCCACCAATTCCCGACCAATTCACGAGGATTCCTTGCCAACCTTCTAGGCAAGAGGTTGCCAAGCAACGAAAACAAAATTGACACCGAGGAGCCCGCCATGAACCGCATCGCCCGCATCGCCACCGTCGCCGCCGCCCTCGCCGCCACCGCCTTCTCCACCGCCGGCGCCGCGAACGCGATCGACTGGCCGCTCGCCCCCACGGCGACGACGTCCACGGCGGCGATCGACTGGCCGGCCGCGCCCGCCACCGCGGTCCAGGCGAGCGGCGACATCGACTGGCCGGTCGCCCCCGGCACCGCGGTCCAGGCGAGCGGCGACATCGACTGGCCCGTCGCCCCCGGCACCGCCGTGCAGGCCAGCGGTGACATCGACTGGCCCGTCGCCCCCGGCACCGCGGTCCAGGCGAGCGGCGACATCGACTGGCCGGTCGCCCCCGGCACCGCCGTGCAGGCCAGCGGTGACATCGACTGGCCGGCCGCGGGCAGCGACATCGACTGGCCGGCCTCCGCCGCCGTCTGATCCGCGCCCGGGCCTTCGCGCCCGCTCCGTGACGCCCCCGCAGGCCACCGTGCCCGGCGGGGGCTTCGGCGTTTCGGGGCCGGGCCGGGGTCGTCAACTTCCTTTGGCGGGTGGGTGGTTGGCAAGTCCTGCCGGGGGTTTTGGCAACATCCCGGTCGTGCTGTCTGCGACTCCATCGCCGCTCGACCGGGGCGAGACGCCCCCTCGAATCACCCTTGCCACGATTCAGGCAACGTTTTGCCAACCCGGAAAGCCGCGTCGAAGGAGCGAGTGCTGATGTCCCTCTCCGGACTCATCGAGCAGCAGGTCCTGGCGGGCCCCGACGCGATCGCGGTCCACTACCCCGGGCACGCCGGGCAGCGCGGCGGGCATCTGACCTACCGTGAACTGAGCCGTGCGGCCAACCGCCTGGCCGCGCACCTCCAGGCGCGCGGCATCCGCCGCGGCGACCGGGTGGTCCTCTCGCTGCGGCCCGGCCCGGAGCTGGTGAGCGCGCTGCTGGGCGCGGTGCGCGCCGGTGCCGCCTACGTGCCGGTCGATCCCGCCGCCCCCCTGGCCCACCGTCACCTGGTGGTGCGCGACTGCGCGGCCGGCGTGGTGCTGACCGACGGCGCGGGCGCCGGCGACTACGCGGGCCTGGGCGCGGTGGTGGTCGACCTGGACGCGGAGGCCGGTGAGATCGCCGGGCGTTCGGCGGCGCCGGCCGACCGGGCGGGCGAGTTCGGCCCGGACGAGGCGCTGCACGTGCGCTACTCCCCCACCCCCGCCGCCCCCGACGACGGCGGCGTTGCGGGTGGCTGCGGCGGGGCCGTGGGGGTGGAGGGGGTCGTGGTGTCGCACGGCGCGGTGGTGGACTTCGTACGCGCCACCGGTGAGCTGCAGTTGGGGCCCGCGGACGCGGTGGCCCAGAGCGCCGGGTCCGCGCTGGACGCGGTGGTCTTCGAGGTGTGGGCGACGCTGGCGGCCGGGGCCCGGCTGGTGGGCCTGGGCCCGGACACGGTCGCGGACGCGGGCCGGTTCCAGGACGCGGTGCGCGCCCTGGGGGTGTCGGTGGTGTTCTTGCCGGCCGCGCTGTTCGACGCGATCGCCCGCCGCCGGCCGGCGGCCTTCGCGTCGCTGCGGACCGTGCTGATCGGCGGGCAGGGGGTGGATGCGCGGCGGGTGCGGCAGGTGTGCGCGGCCGGCGCGCCGGGGCGGCTGCTGCACCTGTACGGGCCGGCCGGCACCGCGCCCGCCCTCTGGCGGGAGGCCGGCGGGCCCCACCCCGCCACCGAGACCGCCACCGGGAACGGGGCCGGGAGTGGGGCCGGGAGTGGGGCCGGGGAGGGTGAAGTGGGGCTGGCGGGCGTGGAGTTGGACGAGGACATGGGTGTCGCCGGCGGCTGCGGCGGCCTGTCGTTGCCGGTGGAGGAGGTGGCGGAGTGGCGGGCGGCGGCGGTGGCGCGGATCGGGGAGCTGCCGCGCCGCCGGGTGCTGGAGCTGGGGGCGGGGGGCGGGCTGCTGGAGGACCTCGCCCGGGATGGGAAGGTCGAGGAGTACTGGGCCACCGACCCCTCCCCCGCGGCCGTCGCCGCGCTGCGGGCGCGGGTGGAGGCCGAACCGGTGCTGAAGGGCAAGGTCCGTCTCGCCCGCCGCGGCATCGAGGACCTGGGCGGGCTGCCGGCCGGTCACTTCGACACCGTCGTCGTCTCCTCGGTGAGCCGGCATGTGCCCGACGCGGCCGGTCTGCGGCGGCTGGTGGAGGGGGCGTTGGGGCTGCTCGCCCCGGGCGGCTCGCTCTTCCTGGGGGATCTGCGCAACCTCGATCTGGCGCACTGCCGGCACACCGCCCTCGCGCTGGCGCGCACGGGCGGGGTGCCGGGCGACCGGGAGGCGCTGCGCCGCGACATCGAGGTCCGGGTCGCCGCCGAGCGTGAACAGCCCCTGGCCCCGGCCGGGTTGGTGCGGCTGGCCGGTGACCTGCCCGCGGTGCGCGGCCTGGACCTGCGCGCGCCGCGGGGGGTTGAGCACAACGAGCTGACCCGGTACCGCTACGACGCGGTGCTCAGCACCGCCCCTGCGGTCGCCGACCTCGCCGCCGCGCCCGCGGTGCGCTGGGGGCAGGACGTCGACACGGTGGCCGGGTGGCAGCAGGCGCTGCGCACCGGCCGGCCGGCCGTGCTGCGGCTGGCGGGGGTGCCCAACCGGCGGGTGCACGACGCGTACACGGCCATGCAGTCCCTGTTCGACCCGCGGGAGGGCATCGACCTGGCGCCGCAGGACGCGCCCGCGCCCGGCCTCGAGGTGCTGTGCGCGGCGGCCGAGCGGCTGGGCTACCGGGCCCTGGCGACCTGGGGGGAAGTGCCGCACCTGCTCGACGTCGTCGCCGTCGACCCGGCCCGCGTCCCGGCGGGCCCGGTGAGCGGCCTGTACGTGCCGTCGGCCGCCGCGGCCGGCCCCGCCCCCGCCCCCGTACCCCTGTCCGTGCCTGCCCCTGTGCCCGCGTCTGCGCCGGTGCCCGTGTCCGGGGCCGCCGCGGGCCAGGACGGGAACGGGGCCGAGGGCGGGGGCGAGGGTGGCGGCGGGGGCGGGGGGCAGCCCGGCACGCCGGTCGAGGAGATCGTGTGCGACCTGTTCGCCGAGGCGGTGGGCGCGGCCCGCCAGCAGGTGCACGCCGACTGCGACTTCTTCCGGCTGGGCGGGGACGCGCGGGCCGCGGACCGGCTGCTGGAGCGGGTGCGGGAGATGCTGGACGTGGAGCCGGGGGTGCGGGCGCTGTACGAGCATCCCACCCCGGCCGCGTTCGCCGCGCTGGTCGGGGACCGTCCGGCCGCCCGCCCGGGCCCCCGCGTCCCCATGACGGAGGAGAGCGCGCAGTTCACGCTGCGGCTGCGCGGCCCGCTGGACACCGGCGCCCTGCAGGCGGCGCTGGAGGACCTCGGCCGCTGCCATGCGGTGCTGCGCAACTCCCGGCTGGGCTTCGCCGGCACCCGGCTGCAGGCGCTGGCCGCCGAGGAGCACCTGCTGCACCTGGCGCTGCCCGCCGACCGGGTCGACTGCTGGTCGCGGCTGCCGCTGGCCGGTGAACTCGCCCGCGCCTACACCGCGCGGGCGGGGGGCGCCGGCCCGTGCCGTGTGCTGCCCGGCCCGGACGTCGCGCCCCGCGCGCACGGCGATGCCGTGCCGGCCACCCCGGTGCCCGGCAGCGCCGCCGCCCCGGCGGGCGGCGGTCACGGCCGGGTGGAGACGCAGCTGGATGCCGGGCTGCACGCGCGGCTGACCCGTCTGGCCGCCGCGCGCGGCGCCACCGTGTTCATGGTGGTGCACGCCGCGCTGGCCGCCCTGCTGCACCAAATGGGCGCGGCCGGCACGGTCACGGTGGCCGCGCCGGTGCCGGCCCGCGGCAGCGCCGCCCTGCGGCGGGCGGTCGGCTCCTTCGGGCGGGTGCTGGCGCTGAGCGTGGACACCGGCGGCGATCCCGCCTTCGGTGAACTGCTGCGCCGGGTGCGCGCCGCGGATTTGGCCGCCTACACCGACGCCCGGGCGCCGCTGGCGGCGCCGGGCGGCGGGATCGCGCTGAGCGTGCAGCGGGAGGCGGCCGGGCAGGTCGGCGCGGGCGGGCTGTCGATCCGCGTCGAGCCGGGCACCCCGCCGCTGCCGGCCGCGGACCTCGCGCTGACGCTGACCGAGCGGCACAGCGTGGCGGGCGCACCGGCCGGCCTCACCCTGAGCGCCGCCTTTTGCCACGAGAGGGTCGGCGAGAGCGCCGCCGCGGCGCTGGCCGGCCGGCTCACCGCCCTGCTGCGCGCCGCCGTGATCGCGCCGGACACCCCGCTGAGCCGGCTGCGGCCCGCGCCGGCGGGCGCCCAGGCCGGGAGCGCGGGCGGGGTGTGGGCGGGCACGGATGTGCCCTCCACGGGGCACGACGTGGCCGCCCTGGTCGCCGCCCAGGTGGCCCGCGCGCCCCGGGCGCCGGCCTTGGCCGGCCTGGACTACGCCGAACTCGACGCCCGTTCCGACCTGTTGGCGCACGCCCTGATCGCCCAGCAGGCCGGGCCCGGCCGCTGCGTGCTGACCGCGCTGTCCTCCCCCACCAACTTCGCCGTCGCCGCGCTCGCGGTGGCCAAGACCGGCGCCGCGCTGCTGCCGGTGGACCCCGCCCACCCCCTCGCCCCCGGCCCGCGCCCGGCGGTGCTGCTGCTGGACGAGACCGCCGACCTGCTGCTGGAGGCCGTGCCCGGCGCGGCCCGGCTGGTGCGCGAGGACGCCGCCGACCGGCTGCCGCCGGCCGGGCACTGGCCCCTCACCGCCGCCGACCGGATCCGCCCGCTGCGCGCCGAGGACCCGCTGCTGCTGGCCCCCGGCGAGACGGGTACGGCCGCCGTCGGCGGCGAGGCGGTCACCGCGGCCGCCCTGAGCGCCCCGGTCGACGCCGGCTGGCTGGTGCGCGGCTACCCCGACGCGGACACCGCCCTGGGCCTGCTGAGCACCCTGGCCGCCGGCGCCCGCATCCACCTGCCCGACCCGCGCCTGAGCGCGGACGTCCCGCACGAGGTGCTGGGCTGGCTGCGCCGCCGCAACGCCCGCATGGTGCTGGGCGGCGCCGACGACATGCTGTGCGCCCTGATCGCCCTGGCCCGCACCGACCCCACCCCGCTGCGCGTCAGCGGCGGCTGGGCCGAGGGCCGGCTCGTCGTCGACCTCACGCCCGGCGCCCCGGCCCGGCCCGCCCCCGGCCACCGCGCCTACCTCCTGGACGCCGCGCTGCGCCCGGTCGCCCCCGGCCACAGCGGAGCCCTCTACATCGCGGGCGCCGGGGTGGCCCAGCACTGCCGCCCGCACGACGGCGCCGACCGCTACCTGCCCGACCCCTTCGGCGGCCCGGACGGCGGCACCGCCCGCATGTGGCGCACCGGCCGCGCCGCCCGCCTCGACGGCCACGGCACCCTCCGGGTCGGCGACCACCCCGCCCCCGACGACCCGTTCACCGACCCGGCCGCCGCCTTCCTCGTCCTGAGCGACCCCCACGGCCGGCGCGCCCTGTGGCCCGCGACGGCCCCCGTCCCGCCCGGCTGGCGGCAGGAACACCCCGCAACCTCCTACGACCGCTGCCTGCCCCACCTCACCCACCAACCCGGCCACCCCCTGGACGGCCAGGCCGGCCACCGGCTGGACGACCGGGCAGGCCACCCCCTGGACGACCGGGCCGGCCACCCGCTGGACGGCCGGGCAGCCGGTGACCCGGTGGACGACCGGGCCGGTGACGCGGTGGAGGACCGGCTCGGTGACGTGGGCGGCCCGTCGTAGGCGACCCGTACCGAACCGCCTCAGCTGCCCCGGCCCGAACACGGAGCGGGACGGCCTGGGTCTGGACCCGGCCTGGGGACGGTCGGCCTCGAGGGCGTTGTGGTCAAGGGCAGCCAACAGCCCTAACTGCCCGGCCGAGGGCCTGGATCAAGGTTCGCTCGCGCACCACCACCGAGGGACTGATCGGCGGGATTACCAGGATACTGACCTCTCCGGCCACGCTGCTGTTGGCGCGGCACGACGCTGCCGGCAACCTGCGGCTGATCGCCCGCACCGCTCCCCCGCCCACCGCCGCCCGGCGCGACCTCGCCCCCCACCTGCACCCAGCCGACCCTGATCACGCCTGGCACGGGCGCCGGATCAGTGCCGGCTGGGGCACGCGCGGTGAGCTGAAGTACCACCCCATGCAGCCCGACCTGGTAGCCGAGTTCCAGGCCAACACCGCGATCACAGCCGCCGCCCAGGTCGGCGCGGCGCCGCTCTTCCCGTCGGATGATCACCCGTGCCCGCGCGACCGACGTGACCCCGCTGGGCTGATTCGGGGGACGTTTCCACCCAGGCTCCCTGCCTCCAGCTCCACTGCACGCCGCCGCACAGTACCGCTCGATTGACTTTGCATAAAAGGCCTTTTCCCACCCGGCTTACGTTGGATGAGAAAAGGCCTCTTTTGCGTGGCAATTTTTAGGCTGCGGGATCAGTGCCCACTGCAGCGCGCGGGATAGGAAAACCTCACCAGAGGATTTCACGAACGCGCTTTGGTCTGCGAAGGTCAGAACGGGCTACGGTCTTCCTCTTCCGAGAGCACGTCATCGATGGGATCCCGGTCAATTCGTTGACCATTAAAGTATCCCTTGACCCACTGGATACATTCTGGCCTGCCTCCAGTGCCGGTGGCACAGAATTCCTCCAGCGCCTCGCGAACGCGGGCGAGGGGAATTGCACTGCTCCAATCATGAAATAGGGGGTAGCCGGGGTCTGAGATGAGTTTCGGATTGAAGGCGGGCGGTTCGGGATTGTCCGAGATCCAGGCGGATTCGTGAATTCCTCCAGTCCGGGGGCTTTTCATGGTGACACCCCAGACCAGTGCACCGTATCCTGTTTCTCTGTTGACCGAGACCCGCAACAGGTTGTCCGTGGTCCACCTCTCATCGGTGTGCGGCTGCTCGGAGAGGCAAAACCACACGTCAAGTCCCACCGGAGAGTGGTTGAGTGGGCTGTTGACTAGATCATCATTGTCCAGGACCTGGGAAATGAGCTGGGACATTTCGTCTGGCGTCTTGCCGTGATGCCACGTGCGATCGAAATGGACGCTAAGAATCATTGACTCGCTCCTCAAAAGAACTTCATCATAGCAAATGACCCCGGGGCCCACCTCGCGGAAGGTGGGCCCCGGGGTAGTGCTGAACGTTACTCAGCTCCCCGTACCCTGCAGCGGGAAGACTGTCATGTCTCCATCCTTTCCGCGATAGTGGACCCTTAGTTCGTAGCCCTCAGGGAGAATGAGGGGGACTGCCGTCTGACATGAATTCGGACCTGCGCACGGGCCTCCTGGATGGTTGATCACCAAGTCCACGGAGGTCACTTCTTTCTCCTTCATGTACCAGGCGATCTTCGTCTCGACATGTTTGGCTACGTCGAATCCACCGGCCCGTGCGTAGTCTTCGCTGGCGCCGGCGAGGTAGCCGTCGATCTTCTTGGCGAGGTCGCCGCCACCACTCCTCATCTGGTGGCCGACTGCCGTCACAGAGCCGTCCTCGCCGATGTTCACAACCTGGCCGATGGTTGGCTTGCCCTCGCCTCCTGCAGGCAGGCTGTCGAAGAGGTCCCCAAGTGGGTCGCAGGTGTTGTGTACGAGGACTGAAGCGGTGCCTGCGGCAACGTAGTACGTGTGGATGCCGGCGACGGAGAGGTTGTAGACAGTCTCGTGCCGGCTCCAGTGGCGGAGAGCCGTGACCTGAACGTGGGTGCCTGCACTCGTCCGCAGCCAGTCGTTGGGATTGAGATCGTAGGCGTCCACCCATTCCTTGCGGTCTGGGACCCAGAAGGGGTGGTTGTCCGTGGCAGTGACAGAGGCGAGACGGTCGGGATGCTTCGGATCCGTGGAGATCGTGATCTCGGAGAGATCCTTGCGGCCTGTTCCCCGGATGGTGGCGGTGACCGCCTTTGCGCGTGTCTTGCCTGTCTTGGCGTCCGTGGCCAGGACCCGATCGCCGACCTTGACCTCGGAGATCTTCTTGTGGCTGCCGTCACCCATCACCACCGGGGTGTTTCCGGTGAAGCTGTTGCGGCAGCTGGCTGCTGCCGCGGCTGTGCCGCCGCTCAGTGCCACCCCACTGCCTGCCGCAGGGCCTGCCAGGACGTCAGCGGCACCCTCGGCGCACACGATGGCGGCGGCGAGGCAAGCTGTAACGCCCTCGGCGGCGACGGGGGCCGCGGCCGCCACGACTGCGACACCGACCACGACGCCCAGAAGAACCTTCTGCCAGGTGGAGAGTTTGCCGCGGTCGATCCAGTCGTCGCTGACTTGAGGGTTGTAGTTGGGGTTGGTCCCCATCGCCCAACCGTGGAACACCTCCTCCTTGGGCTTGGGTTTGGGGCCCTTCTTGTACGTCACGTGCACCGTTTCCACCGTGGAACCGACCCTGGTGACCGTGGCGGTGAAGGTGACGGAGCCAATGCCCTTGATGTTGGTCTTTGCGGTGTACGTAGAGGTGGAGTGGTATGTCCATCCGCCCTTGCCGTTGGGCGAAAGGTAGTCGTAGTAGCTTCCGCCCTTGCCGTCGCTGCATCCGCGTTCGCATTCCGTGATGGGCCGCAAACCGGTGGGATCGCTCTTCGTGACGGGCGCGTTGTCGGCGTAGGCGTAACCGTTGAGGGACTCGTGGTCGTCGGTGGCCAAGACCGGGTCGACAGACAGGAAGCGGCCGATGCCCGGGTCGTACTCGCGGGCACCGATCTGCGTCAGACCCGTTTGAGCGTCAGCAGGTTTTCCGAGGAAGCCCTTGTCATCCGGCCAGGACGCCAGCGTGCTGCCGCGAGCATCACCGAACGGTTTCGTATAGCGGCGGGTGATCTGTTGGGTGGTCGCGTCGACGACCATGCTGGCGGTGCCGTGGTGGTCGCTGACGATCCAGTACAACCCGGTGTTCGTGCGCAGCGCGGTGCCATCACCAGCCGTGTAGTAGCGCTGTGCGGTGAACTTCTTGCTCGCCGGGTCGTAGTGGAGTTCCTGGTCGGGCAGGTACAGGACGCTCTCGGACGGACCCTGCCGGATCAGGAGCTGACCGTTGGCGTCGTAGAGGTAGTTGGTGGCCTTGCCGCTCTCGGTGAGTGTGGCCAGGTTCTCCTCGGTGTCCCAGACGAGGTTCTGGTCCCCCGTGGTGCCGGGACGGCGGGTGGTGTTGCCCTGGTCGTCGTAGCCGTAGTTGGTGGTGGTGTTGCCGGTGGTGGTGGAGGTCAGCGTGTGCGGCTGGCCGCTGCCGTTGGCGTCGACGGGCGGGTACTGGTAGCTCGTCTTGGTGTCACCGCTGGCCGTGTGGACGGTCTGCGTGTCCCGCATGCCCCCGGTGGTATAGGTCCACGAGTTCCAGTAGGGCGCGGGACCGCCGAGGGCGGTAGCCGATCGGGTTGTCGTGCAGTCAGCAGACGAAGGCGTCCAGGCCTCGGTCAGGCGACGGTGCCCGTCGTAGGCGAAGCACTGCAGATCGGGAGAGCCTGCCTTCTGGTTGATGGACAGGACGTTGCCGCTGTCGTCGTAGGCGTAGTCGACATCGCTGGTGTAGCCGGTGTTGGTCTGGTCGAGGACGTGGTTGTTGAGCAGGCGGCGGGTGCCGACCTCGTACCGGTCTGAAACCTGGAGTTGCTTGGCCGTACTCGAGGTGCCCAGGGTGGTCTGTTGCGGCTCACCGTAGGGGGTGTAGCCCACGCTGCGGATGTAGTCGGTGTTGCCGCCTACGGTGTTGACCAGGCCGAGGTCGTTGTAGGTGTATTCGACCGTTTCGACAGGCAGGCCGCCGGCCGCAGGCAGGATCGTGTTGCTGACCGTGCTGTCGGTTTGCGCTCCCACGCCGCCTCGTGGCGGCCAGCGGGGCGATACGACCGTCGGGGCCAGGCAGCCATATTTCGGCATACCGCGGTGCGGCCGCCACTGCGTTCCGGGCGGCACGCCCGGCGTGCGACGCGACGCCGTCGGACCAGCCTCCGCACCCGCATATACATTCGATCATGTATATTGATACAAGAGTCTAGGTATATGGAGGGTGGGGGCTGTGAGCAGAACTGTCATTGACCTTGACGACGACGCCTTGGAAGCCGCGGCGAAGGAACTGGGCACCACCACGAAGCGGGACACCATCAACACGGCCCTGCGGGAGATCGTCGCCCGCAACCGTCGACTGCGTGCCCTGCACGAACTGCAGGACCTCGCCGATGGCGGCGCCCTTGAGGCCGAACTTCTCCTGGACAAGCGCGCCTTGCGGGGTGGTCCCGCCCGGTGAGCGTTGCCGACTATCTCATCGACACGTCGGCGCTGGCCCGGATCCTGCTGCGTCAGGCGGCACCAGAGTGGGAACAGCGCATCGGCGCCGGGCTGATCGCTCTGTGCGACCTCACCGAACTGGAAGTCCTCTACTCGGCACGTTCGGCGAAGGACCGCGACGCCATCCAGGAACGACTGAACCAGTTCGCCTGGTGTCCCATGCCCGACGGCATCTACCGGCGCGCCCGCGTCGTCCAGGGCCAGCTCACCGCCAAGGGTGAGCACCGCAGCACAGGAGCCGTCGATCTCCTCGTGGCCGCGACCGCCGAGGAGGCGGGACTCACGCTGCTGCACTACGACCGTGACTTCGACACCATCGCCCGCACCACCGGCCAGCCCGTGCGAATGATCGACCTGAAGTAGCCGGGTCACCGCGGACGTGGCGCGAGGACGACAGCTGCCGCGACACGTCGCCGGGTCAGACGGCGGCGTCGCGGGGGGCGGAGGAGGCCAGGGCCTCGGCGAGGATGCGCCAGATCTGCGCGGCCAGGTCGATGTTGGCGTCGGCCTGGGCCTGTTCCGCCAGGGCGCGCAGGCCCTGGATGCCGCCCTGGTCGCCGGAGCGGATGGCCAGCTGGTGGCGCAGGATGTCCATCTGCACCCGCTCGCGGTAGGTCATCCGCGGTTCGGCCTGGGCGAGTTCGCCCAGCAGGGCGCGGGCGTCGTCGTAGCGGGCGGTGGCGAAGGCCAGGTCGGCCTTGAGCGCGAGGAGCTGCTGGCGCAGTCCGGGGGTGCCCACGAACGCCAGCGCCGACCCGGCCGCGTCCAGGCAGCGTTCGGCGGCCCGGGGGTCCGGCGGCAGCTTCTCCAGGTGCAGCCGGCCGGCCGTCAGCCGCAGCCGCAGCCACAGCACCAGGTCCTCGCCGCTGGCGAACTTCTCCAGCGCCTCCTCCAGGTAGGCCTGGGCGGCGGCGTGGTCGCCCTGGCGGACCCGGACGGCCGCCGCGGTCCACATCGCCTCCGCCCACAGCACGTCCGAGCGGCCCGCGACCAGCGCGACCAGCTCGTCGACGTGGGCGCGGGCGTCCGGGGTGCGGCCCGCCTCGCCCTCCACCGAGACCAGCGCCAGCAGCACCGCGGCGCGGTCCTCCACGTCCAGGTTGTCCTCGCCGGCCAGCCGGTGGGCGGCGAGGGCGGCGTCCAGGGCGCCGTTGATGTCGCCCAGCGAGCGCAGGCAGCGGGCCAGCCGGGTCAGCCCGCGCACCCGCAGCGCGGTCAGTCCCACCCCCTCGCCCAGCCGCACCAGTTCGCGCAGGTACTCGCCCTCGCCGGCGTGGTCGCCCTGCAGCCGCCGCTGCCCGGCCAGTTGCCACAGTGCCTGCCAGCGCAGCACCGGCGCCTCGTGCCCCTCGGCGGCCAGTGCCTCGCGCAGGGTCTCCAGTGCCGCCTCGGAGCCGGTGGAGGCCACCAGGGACAGGGCGTTGGCCAGCGAGCCGCCCGCGGGTTCCTCGAAGTCCGCCGCCTCCAGGCCGAGCCGGCCGGCGAGGTAGGCGACGGCCCGCTCGGTGGGCTGGCGGGCGCCGGACTCCAGCCGGGACAGGTACCCCGTCGACATGCCCTCCCCCGCCAGCGCGGTCTGGGACAGCCCGCGGGACTGGCGCAGTTTCCTCAGGCGGGTGCCGAAAGCGGGCTGCTGCAGCATGTGACCATTCCCTGGCGACGGACGGGTGGGGGGCGGCGGCCGCGGCGCGACATGCCGGGCGGCGGGGGCAGGCCCGCCCGCCGCAAGACGCCCCGAGCGTAGGCGGCGGGGCAACGGCCGGGCAATGTTTTGCCAGGCCGTATGCCCTGGTCCTCGTGCGGATCTCACGAGATCCTCGTGCGTTTCTCAAGCGGTTCCCGACCGGGCCCGGGCAGCATCTCAAGCGTCAGTGGCGGGGCCTGCCCGCCCGCCCCGTCCTTCTGCCACGGACACTGCCTGGTCCGTCGTCCACGGGAGTCGCGAGATGACGCAGTCGGTCCCTGCCCGCCCGGCCGCCGGCCCCGGCCGCGGACGACGGCCGGGACCGCCCCCCGTCCCCCGCGGCGAGGACGACATCGACTGGCCCTGACCCACCCCCTCCCCAACCTCCTGCGCGGGAACGGCCGTTGCCCGGCCCGGTCCTGAACCCCGTACCGGGCGGCGGGGGTTCAGGGCCGGGCGGGGGGTGCGCCCGCCCGTCGCAGGGCGCGGGCCAGGGTGCGGGCGCCGTCCGCGTCGTCGGTGCTGCCGCCGATGACGACCAGCGGCGGGCGGGTGGCGTGCCGGGCGGCGTGCCGGGCCAGTTCGCAGGCGAGCGCGCCGGCACCGGAGTAGCCGCCCAGCACCAGCCGGCCCGGTGCGCGCGCCAGCCGGGCCAGGGCGGCGGCCGGTGCGCCGTCCGCGACGCCGGCCGCCCGCCACGCGGTGAGCGCCTCCGGCCCGCGGTAGTGGCGCACCAGCTCCCCGTGTCCGGTGCGCGGCGCGCCCGGCACGTCGATCAGGCACACGGTCGCCGCCCCGGGCGCCGCCGCGGCCCGCAACAGCACCGGCGCCGTGGCGGCCGGCCCGCATCCGGCCGCGGGCAGCCGGGGGGTGGGCGCGGGCGGCAGCCGGGCCAGCACGTCGGCGACGGTGCTCGCCTCGCCGGCCGTGGACGGCAGCAGCCGCAGCAGCCCCACCGCCTGCGCCAGCAGGGTGCGGGCGGTGGCCGCGGCGACCAGGTCGCGGTCGTGCACGCAGGTCAGCACCAGGGCGCGGGCGCTGTCGTGACCGGCACTCAGCCGCAGCGCGTACCCGGCGGGGGCGGCGGCCGCCTCCTGCTCCTGCAGCCGGATGCCGTGCGCGGCCAGCGCGGCGCCGTGGCTGTCCTCGGGGCGCGGACCGCAGTCGACGGCGAGCAGCCCGCCGGCCCCCACCGCCGCGCCGGGTGGGGCGCCCATCCCGGCGGCCGGCACCCATTCGTAGGCGGCCATGTCCACCACCCGGTCGCGCAGATGGTGCAGCAGGCGCGGCAGGCGCAGCCCGGCGTCGACGGCGACCGTGACGGGCAGCGCGTTCTCGAACGGGCCCGGAATGGCGCCGATGCCCTCCAGCAGCAGCCCGCGCCCGGCGAAGCTCAGCCCGAACCCGACGACCGCACCGGCGGGGGGCGCGCCGCGGGCCCGGTAGAGCAGCATCGCCCACACCGCCTGCAGCACACTGCTCTCCGTGACGCCCCACTGCGCCGCCCAGCGCGCCAGGCGGGCGCTCTCCGCCGCGGACAGGCCCGCCCGGTGCACACCGGTACCACCCCCACCCGCACCGCCCCCACCACCCGCACTGCCCCCGCCCGCCGCACCGTCCCCGCCCGCCGCGGCCGCCGGCCCGTCCACCGCCGACACCGCCGACGCGGCGGGCGGGGCGGGCGGGGCGGAGGAGGGGTGCGGGAGGTGGGCGTGGGGGCGGCGCCAGAAGTCGCCGGCCGGGCCGAGGTCACGGGCGGCCAGGTGGCGGGCGCAGTCGCTCAGATCGGGCCGGCGCTCCCCGCCCGGCAGCACCCCGCCAGCGAGATAGGCCCGGCAGCACTCGCGCATCAGCAGCCGCACGCTCCAGCTGTCCAGCAGCGCCCGGTGGTAGGTCACCAGCACATCGGTGAACGGCGCCGCCGCCCGCCCGGCCCCGCCCTCCAGCAGCGTCACCCGCAGCGGCATGGGACGGCGCAGGTCGAAGGCGCGGGCCCGCTCGGACGCCAGCAGCCCGGCCCGCGCCAGCAGCCCGCCGGCCTGCCGGCGCGCCACCTCCACCACGGCCCGGTCGAAGACGACCGCCCGCGGCCGCGGCTCCCACAAGAACGCCGTCCGCAGCACACTCTCGTGGTCGCCGACGGCCTGCCAGGCCGCGGTCAGACGGGCCACGTCCAGCGGGCCGTGCCAGCGCCACAGCAGCTGCTCGACCTGCCGGCCCGGAGAGGCCAGCGCCTCGGCCAGGCGCTGCAGCTGCAGCGGGGTGGGCGGATGGGTCCGCGGCAGCGTCCCGCACGGCGGCCCCGGCCCGCCGCCCGCCGCACCCGCCCCCCGCCCCCGCTCCTCCTCGTCCGGCCCGGGCTCCGGCCCCGGTGCGCGCTCCTGGTCCGGCTCGTGGCGGCCGGGCGGGGCGGTCAGCAGGTCGGCCAGCAGACCGGCCGGATAGGGCGCCGACCCGCCGTCGGGGCCGGGCAGTTCCACCGTGTGCAGATCGGGCCCGTGCCGCAGCAGCCGGGGCAGGGGATGACGGGCCTGCGGGCGGATCTCCGCGATGCGGTGCAGGGCCCGCTGGAAACGGCCCGCCGGCAGCGGACCGTGCAGATGAAGCGCGCCGTGTGCACCGTGCTCCGGGTCGATCACCGCGCACACGCCGGCCGGCCGGCCGTCGTCCATCGCCTCCCCCCTTCCCGGGGCGTCCCCGCTTCCCGGACCCCCTCGCACGGAACGCACGTCCGCCTACGGCTCAGCCGCCCGGCAACCGCAGCCCCATCCCCCGCACGACACGAACCGCACGGGCACTTCCGGCCCCGCGGACGGTGCGGCGGTGCGGGCGGTGCGGTGCCCGGCCATGGCCCCCTCCTCACACTCGGCTCACCACGCTAGCCGCGCCGCGCCCGCCCGGCCCGCCTTCTCCAGCGGCCCGCGAACCATCCACGACCTGGCCTCGTCCACCCCCGGGCGGCACACAGCACGGACCCGGCGCCGGCAAGGCGCAGCGCGCGGCGGGGGCGGCGGTGACCCGCACAGCCCGCACGTCCCGGACGTCGCGCAGCCCCGGGCGGCGCGGACGGCCGTAGCGCGTACGGGAGTTGACGGACAGCCAGATACTGGCCGGGGCCGCCGGGGGGCCCGGAATGGCCGGCGGGCGGGGGTCAGTCGGTGTCCGGGCGGGCCACCAGCAGGTCCTGGTAGCGGGCGAGGTGGCCGGCCGCGTCGAAGCCGAGCTCGGCGACCAGCGACCACACCGCCCGCCCGGTGCGCGCGGTCGCCCGCAGCACCACGGCGTCGCCGTCGGCCAGCACGCTCTCCGCGCGCAGCCGCAGCCCGCCGGGCAGTGCCGGGCGGCCGGTGTGGTCGGGGCGGGCCCAGTGCCGGGTGAGCTGGTTGGCCTCCCCCCGGTCGGCGGCCGCGACCAGGGCGAGGGCGAGTTCCTTGTTGCGCTCGCGCAGGCTGCGGGCGGTGAGCAGTTCGTGCAGCACCCCGCTGAGCGGTTCGGACAGCACCGACACCATGACGAAGTCCTTCCCCATGGCCCGTCATCCCTGCGGCCGTGTCCGCCCACCCTGCCCGCCCCGGCTCGAGAGGCGCTGGAGAGCCGGTGCACCCGCCCGGCCCGGGCCCGCCAACGGGCCGGCCGGGGGCGTAGGTTCAACGCTCCGGCACCGCTCCAGGGCGGCTGTGGGCCCGGCGGGCAGGCTGGCCCGGCGGGTGGAGCACCCGAGACGGGACGACTGATGACGCTGGCCGGCCGGAGCACGGCCCTCACCACCCTGGGACACGCCCTCCGGGACTGCGCCGAGGGATGTTCGCGCACCGTGCTGGTCGAAGGGGGCGCCGGCTGCGGCAAGAGCGCACTGGTGCACCGGCTGATCGAACAGGCCGCCGCCGCGGGCGCCGAGGTGCGCTGCGCGAGCGCCGGCCCGGCCGACCGCGACCACCCCTCCGGTGTCGTGGGGCGGCTGACGGCCGGCCGGCCCACCCCGGTGGATCGGCGGGAGTTCACCGCGCCGGGTCCGGCCGGCCGGGCCGGCGCGCTGGTGCTGTGCGTCGAGGACGTCCAGCACGCCGACGCCGCCTCCCGGGCGTTCCTGCACGACCTCGCCCGGGCCCGGCCCGCGGCCACCCTGCTGGCCGTGACCGCCACCACCGCCCACGACGGCGTGGATACGGCGTTCACCACCGGGCTGCGCCGCACCCCGGGCGTGCGGTGTGTGCCGGCGCCGCCACTCGGCCCGGCCCCCACGCATGAGCTGGCCGCCCGCGCGGGCCGCGGCGCGTACGCCGCGCTGCTGCACGAGGTCAGCGGCGGCAACCCGCTGCTGCTGCACGCCCTGCTGGCGGAGCACCACACAGGCCGCCCGGGCGCCCCGTTGCCGCCGCCGGCACCGGACGGGCCGTTCACCCGCGCCGTGCACGCCTGCCTGCACCGGGCCGGCCCGGCCGCGGGCGCACTCGCCCGGGCCGCCGCACTCCGCGGCGGATCCGCCGCCCCGGCGCACCTCACCGCGCCGGACCATCTCACCCCGCCCGTCCTGCACCGGGCCCGAACGGCCCTGCGGGCCGCGGGCCTGCTGGACGCCACCGGCCACCTGCACCCGGCCGTGACAGCGGCCATCCTCACCGCCACCGGTGCGGCCGGCGCCGCCTCCGCGGCCGACCGCACCCCGGCCCCGGCCGCGCCCTGACCCGAAAACGGCGAACCGCCGAACCGCCGCCCCGCAGGCGGCGGTTCAGCGGTTCGGCGTTCGGCGGTTCGGCGCTGTCACGGATGGCGGTGCGCCCCGGCCGGACGGACACCGGCACGCGTACGAGCGCGCGTGCGCGTACGCGTGCGGGCGCGGGGCGGGGCGGGGCGGGTCAGGCGGCGAACAGGTCGTACGTCGAGGTGCGGCGCGGCCCGGCGAGCTGGTCCAGCAGCGGGTCCACGGCCAGCATGGCCTGGTGCAGGCGCTGCAGCTGCGGGGAGGGCTCCACGCCCAGCTCGTCGATCAGCCGCATGCGCAGCCGGCGGTAGGCCTCCAGCGCGGTGGCCTGCCGGCCCGACCGGTACAGCGCCACCATCACCTGGGAGTGCAGCCCCTCGTGGTGGGGGTGACGGGCGGTCAGCTCGGTCAGCTCGGCGATCAGTTCGGCGTGCCGGCCCAGGCGCAGGTCGGCGTCGATGCGCCGTTCCACGGTGACCAGCCGGCTCTCCTGCAGCCGCATCACCTCGATGTCCAGCACCGGGCCGAGTTTCACGTCGACCAGCGGCGCCCCGCTCCACAAGTCCAGCGCCTGGCGGAACCGGGCCGCGGAGATGTCGTTGTCACCGGCCTCGAAGGCGGCCTGGCCCTGGCGGGCCAGGTCCTCGTAGGTGTTGACGTCGACGCAGCTCTTGTCGATCTGGAGGAGATATCCGCCGTGCCGGGTGGCGAGAATGTCCTTGGCGCCGGCCGGGGCGCCCGGACCCATGGCCGTGCCGAGCCTTCTGCGTAATTGAAGTATGTATGTCTGAAGGGTCGTCAGCGCACTTGCCGGGGGCTCGGTTCCCCAGAGTTCCTCCATGAGTGTGGGGACGGGCATGACCCGTCCTGGAAAGAGCGCCAGAAGGGACAGAATCTGCCGCGGCTTGCCGGCCGTCGGAACGATGGATCCCCCGTTGACCTCGGCACTCAACGGCCCCAGAACCTGAATCTTCATGGTGCCTCCCCACTTCGTCGAGTTCCTTGTCCGATTCTTTTGGGTGGCCAGAAATCTCCGCCACTGCGCACGCTAGCCGCCTCCGTGCGGCCCGAGCGATTTCCTGTAGCGGTCTTCTAGCGGTGCTCCACGGGGGGTGTTGCATGAATCCTGCACGGCCCTTTGCGGACACGTGTCATCGCCGTTCACCGCTATTCACCGCCATTCGCCGCCGTTGATCGCCGTTGATCGCGGGCGAATTGAACGGACGGATTCCGACCCGGCATTCAAGGTCACGGAAAACCGCGGGACGGGCCAGGGGCCCGGGGGTCAGGAGGCCGGGGGGTCAGGAGGCCCGGGGGTCAGGAGGCCCGGGGGGGGCAGGAGGCCGGGGGGGCAGGGGGCCGGGGGGTCAGGGGTGGATCGGGCCGGCCGGTTCGGGCAGGGTGAGGGTGTGCGGTGCGGCGCGGTGCCAGGGGAAGCCGTGGTGCAGCTGCAGCTGCGGCGGGTGGGGGTCGCCGGCCGGGACGGCCACCGCGGCCAGCACGTCGGGCACCGGCTCCAGTTCCATGAACCGCCAGCGGCCGGCCTGGTCGTCGGCGGGCGGGCGGAAGCCCAGCACGCCCCGGTCGTCGGCCAGGCGGAAGGCGAACTCGTCGAAGGGCAGGCCCAGTCCCAGGCCGCGGGCCTTGGTGTAGGCCTCCTTCAGGGTCCACAGGCGCAGCACCCGGCGGTCGCGGCCGCGGCCGCGGGGGGCGGCGGCCACCCAGTCCTGCTCGTCGGGGGCGAAGGTGGTCACGATGGTCTCCAGGGCGTGCGGTTCGCGTTCCAGGCCCTCGACGTCGACGCCGATGCGCCGGCTGCGCACGATGCCCAGCAGGCTGTAGCCGCCCGCGTGGGAGAGGTTGAAGTCCAGGTGGTCGCCGCCGCGGGGCAGGCCGCCGGGCAGCGGCTGCAGGAAGGGCCGTCCGCGGGCGGAGCGCCAGATGACCAGTTCGGCCTCGGCGAGGCCGGCCTCCAGCGAAAGGGCCCGGCGCACCAGGGTGTGGGCCAGGAGGTATTGGCGGCGGTCGCGTTCGAACAGGAAGCGGGCCGCGGTCTGGTGCTCGCGCTCGTCCAGCCAGTGCGCCGCCAGCAGGGTGGCGGTGTCGGGTGCCAGGGCGTCGTTGGGGCACAGCCACAGCTTCACCGGCGCCTGCGCCGGCGGCCGCAGGCCGGGCCCGGCGTCCAGGGCGCGGGGCGCGGTACGGGTCATGGCGCCGCCCCGTCCACCTCGGCCCGCCCCGGGCAAGGGCCGGCCGCTGCCTGCGGGCCGGTCACCGCGCGGGGGCGGGTCGCCGGACGGAGATCGGTCGCCGCGCGGGGATCGGTCGCCGGACGGGGGCGGATCGCCGAGCGGGCACCGGTCGTCGGCCAAGGGCCGGTCGCCGGGCGGGGGCCGGTCATCGGGCGGGGCGGTCGGTCAGGAGGGCGGCGGCCTCGTCCACGCCGATCCGCTCGCCGCGCACCGCGTCCAGCAGCGCGATCATCTCCTGCCGGGACAGCGGCCCGCCCGGCCCGGCCGCCGGATACGGCGCCTCCGCCCCCGCCTGCTCGACTACGGCCGCGGGGGCGGGAGTTGCCATGCCGGCGCCGGTGCCGGTGCCGGTGGGGGCCGGTGCAGCACCGGATGCGGGACCGGGGGCGGCCGCCGGGGCGTTGGGGGTGCGGGAGGCGATGTAGGAGGCCATGGCGGCGAGGCTGGGGTGTTCGGTCACGGTGACGGGGCGTTCGTCCAGGCCGTAGGCGCGGTTGACGCCGGCGACGAAGTGGGCCGACAGCAGGGAGTCGAGGCCCAGTTCGGCGAAGGCGGCGCCGGCGTCGATCTCCCAGGCGTCGCAGTGCAGGATCCGGGCCAGCTGCTCGCGCAGGTCCTGCAGCACCGCGCCGGAGGCGCCCGCGCCCGGCCCCGCCGCGGCCGCCCGTTCGCCGTGGCCGGCGGCCGCCAGATGCTCGGCGAGCAGCGCCGGGGTGGGGTACTCGTACAGCGCCGCGCCGGTGAGGGGGACGCCGAAGTGCCGGGTGACGGCGGCGACGAACTCCACGGTGAGCAGCGAGTCCAGGCCCAGCACGGCGAAGGGCTGCTCGGCGTCGACCCGGCCGGCGTCGGCGTGCACGACACCGGCCAGCACGGCCGTCAGCTCGGCCAGCACGGCGGCGTGGTCCGCGCCGCGCCGCGTCGGCTCACTGCTCATGGGGTGTGCCTTTCAAGGATCGGCCCCGCCGGGCCCCCTGGCGCCCGTGCGGGGCCAAAAGGCAGGGGGCGGGGCTCGGTTGACGGGACTCGGCGGGCGAGGGGGCGGGGGCAGCCGGTGCGGGGGCCCGGGGGGTCAGGGGGTGGGGGTCAGGGGTCCGGCGGGCGGGCGGGGTCCGGCGCCCCGCCCGGCGGGCCGGCCCTCCCCGCCGTCCCGGCCGTCCCGGGCGGCCGGGTGGGGGCCGGGGGCGGTCTCGGGGGCGGCGCGCAGGATCGTGTGCTGCAGCCGGCGCAGCCGCGGGGAGGGTTCCAGACCCAGTTCGCGGCCGAGAGTGGTGTGCAGGCGCAGGTAGGCGTCGAGTGCCTCGCCGCGCCGGCCCGAGCGGTACAGCGCGGTCATGAACTGGGCGTGCAGGTTCTCGTGGGTGCGGTGGCGGCTGGTGAGCACCGTCAGCTCGGCGAGCACCTCGCGGTGCCGGCCCAGGTGCAGGTCGGCCTCGATGCGCTGGTCCAGCGCGCACAGCCGGCTCTCCTCCAGCCGCCGGGCCTGCATGGCCAGCCGGCTGCCCTGCTGCACGTCGGCGAGGGCCGAGCCCGACCACAGCTCCAGCGCGGCGCGCAGCGACCGGGAGGCGCCCGAAAAGTCGCCGGCGTCCATCGCCCGGTAGCCCGCGCCCGCCAGCCGCTCGAACTCGCGGACGTCGCTGCGCCCGCCGCCGGACGCGAGCAGGTAGCCGCCCGGCAGGGTCACCAGCACGTCCTTGGCGCTGCGCCGGCCCGCCCCGGGCGCTTGGGCGGGATCCAGGGCCAGCGCGCCCGCGATGAGTTCGCGCAGCTGCAGCACGTAGGTCTGCAGGGTGGTGCGGGCACTGCGCGGCGGCCGGGCGGCCCACAGCTCCTCGACCAGCGAGGCCACCGGGACCACCCGGTCCGCGTGCAGGGCCAGCAGCGCCAGGATCTGGCGTGGCTTCGGCGCCGTGGGAGCGACGGACACCCCGTTCTCCCTCACGTCCAGTGCGCCCAGTACGTCGATGTCCACGCCGTCTCCCCTAGTCCACGTGCACTGCCGGCACCCCTCGATTAAAAAACAGCGCGTACGGTATGTCAATACGAGACCGCCCGTCCTGTTTTCGGCCGGGCCCGGCCGCCGGACCGGCCGCCCCGGGGACCGCCCTCCGCCTGCCCGGTCACCCCAACTTCCCCGCATATACGGCTTCTTGACACCCCACCGGCCCGGCCGGGGCCGGTGCGCGTGCCGCCGGCGGGCGGGAGGCCGGCGGGGCGGGGAACCGACCGGAGATGGATGAATGACGAACAATAAACAGACCGTGCGGTCGGTGCAGGCGGGCCGGGGGTGGGCGTACCGGGGGTGGGCGTACCGGGGGTGGGGGGTCAGCGGGTGCGGCCGGCGCGCCAGCCCTGGTAGCCGGCCGGCCGGTGCCCCCAGTGCGGGGTGCCGGCCGGCCGGTGCGGGGCCGGCCGGGCGGGCCGGGCGCGCAGTGCCAGCAGGACGGCGGTCAGGGCGGCCAGGTCCTCCTCGCTCGCCGTGCCGCGTTCCACGCGCAGGGCCGGCCCCGTGCGGTCGGTGTCGTCCATGACTGCCTCCTCGTTTTCGGTCACTGTCGGCCGCGGCGCTCGAGAACCGCTCTCGGCCCGCCGGAGGCCGGGCCGGGCGTGCAGGGTTCATCACCACGGCCCGGGTTCCTGGCCGCGCAGCAGGTCCAGGGCGCGAATCCCGGGCGGGGCCTGCCCGGCGGGCGCCCCGGGGGCGTCGGACGGACCGGATGCCTCGGGTGCGCCGGGCGCGCCGGGGGTGCCGGGCGCCCCGGGGGTGCCGGGGGTGCCGGGCGGGTGGGGGGTGTCGTGGCGGTGGGCCTGGCTCACCAGGAAGCGGCCGTCGAGGAGATGGGTGGCGAACGACCACGCCGGCCCGGACGGGCCGGCCGGGTCGGCGGCCAGGCGGATGCCGCCGTGCGCGTCCGGGGCGAAGCCGATCGCGCAGAAGCGGCGCCGCATGCCGTGCCCGAGCGCCTTGGTGTAGGCCTCCTTCAGCGTCCACAGCCGCAACAGCCCGTCGCTGCGGGCGGGTTCGGGCAGCGCCGCGAGCCGGCCGGCCTCCTCGGCGGTGCACACGTGCTCGCGCAGCAGGTCGAAGGAGACCGGGCGGGCGGCGGGCTCGGCGTCCACCCCGATCGGCCCGCTGCGGCTGACCCCCACCACGATCAGTTCATCGGTGTGGGCCAGGCTCACGCGCGCGTCCGCGCCCAGGCCGCGCAGCACCGGCTGCCCGCCCGGCAGGTAGGCCAGGTCGAGGCGGCCGGCCGGCACCTGCAGGGCCGCGGCCGCCGCGTGCTTGAGCACCACCCGGGACACGGCGAACCCCAGCCGCCCCGCGGCGGCGGGATGCCGGCGGTAGCGGGGCCAGTCACGGCCCAGCAGCGCCCGCAGTCCCGGATCGAGCAGCGCGCAGGTCAGCCACTGGCCCCAGGTGGTGTGCACCACCGCCCGGCCCGCCCGCTCCACCTGCTCCTGGACCTCCTCCCACGGCCCGTCCGGCCCCGCCACCCGCACCGGCACCGCAACGGGTGCGGGCACGGGTGCGGGCACGGGTGCGGGCACGGGGGACGGCGGGGCCGCCCGCCCACCCCGGCCGGGACCGGAGCCGGGGCCGAGGCGGGAGCCAGGACCGGGGCCGGGGCCGGGATGGGGAGCGGGGCCGGAGCCGGCACCGGGATGGGGGCCGGAGCCGGCACCGGGATGGGGGCCGGGGCCGGGGCCGGGGTGGGGGTGGCGGGGGGTGCCGGGCGGGGTCACCACAGCAGCCTCGTCGCATACAGGTCGCAGTCCGCGCCGCCGGTCGCGCGCCGGGCCAGTTCCTGCCACACACCCGGCCGCGGGTCGGGGGCGTGGTGCACCGGCGCCGACCCGAGCCGCTCGGTGATCCGCCCCAGCG
The DNA here is from genome assembly GCF_042800575.1 of Streptomyces sp. NPDC057616. Lineage (NCBI taxonomy): Bacteria > Bacillati > Actinomycetota > Actinomycetes > Kitasatosporales > Streptomycetaceae > Streptomyces > Streptomyces sp. NPDC057616. Next base: position 3,100 of record NZ_JBHVGU010000067.1, on the reverse strand, counting down.
CCACCAGCGCCCAGCCGGCCCGGCCCAGGAACAACGGCCCGTCGCCGGCCGCCGCCCGCCGCACCCCCAGCACCGCGGCGGCCAGCACCAGCAGGGCCTGACGGTCCGCCAGGGCACGTACCGCCGGATCGGCCGGCCCGGCACCGGCCGCGTGCGCGGCCGCGGCCCGCAGCGCCCGCTGCTCGACGAGCAGCCGCCGGCCGGCCCGGACAAGAGCCTCACCCTCCCCGCCCTCCCCACCGTCCCCGTCGCCGCCCTCCCCACCGTCCCCGTCGCCGCCGTCGCCGCCGTCGCCGGCGGGGACGGTGGCCGCGGCCAGGCTCTGGGCGAGGGCCCGCCAGGTGACCGCGCCCAGCGCCGGGGCGGGCACGGTGACCCGGAACAGGGCAGCGAGATCCCCGTCCGGGTCCGCGGCCGGGTCCGCGGCGGGATCGGCGTCAGGACCGGCGGCGGGGTCGGTTCGCGGGCCGCCGCGGCGGGCCAGCGCGCGGGCGAGACGGGCCTGCGCGCCGCGGGCGGCCCGCCAGCCGGCCCCCGCCCGGTCCCGGCCCTCCAGGAGCCGGGCCAGCAGACGCTGTTCCGGACTGGCCGGGCCGAACCCGCACTCGTTCAGCACCAGTTCGAGATCGGCCAGCAGCTCACCGGCCAGCAGCGGCACGACGTAGCCCACCACCGCGTCCAGCCCCTCGCCCTCCCCCACCGGCGCCGACCCCGCGGGACCGGGCGGCCGGGAGCCGGGGCGGTCGGGGCGGTCGGGGCGGGGGCGGTCGGGGTGGGGGCAGGAGCGCAGGGCGAGGGCCGTCAGGCTCTCGCAGGCCAGCAGTTCCGCGAACAGGCAGGCCAGGACCGGATGCCACTGCCTGACGGCGGGGTCGTGACGGCCCAGGCCGGCCACGATCCGGGCGGTGGTGCGCAGGACGTCGCCGGCCGACGCCAGCAGCCCGGCCGGGGCCAGCAGCGCGACGTCGGCCGGGGCCGGGGTGCCGGCCGGGCGGATGCTCCAGGCGTGGGCCAGGGCGAGGTCCCGGTGGAAGAGCGGGCGCAGGGCGCGGGCGAGCCCGTCGGCGCACGGCCGCCCCCGCCCGGTGCCGGGCAGGCCGGCGGGCGGGGCGGGCAGGGCGTCGTCCGCAACCGCCCACACGGCGGTGCGGCCGTAGGGGTTGGCGGGATCGCGGGGATCCCCCAGCAGCACCTCCACACGGGCCGCGTCGTGCGGCGGCGCCCCCCACCCCTCCGCAGCGGCGGCGGATGCCGGAGGCGTGGAGGCGGCGGAGGCGGCGGGGGCGGCGGGGGCGGGCCGCGGATGCGCAGCAGGGCGGGTCGGGGCCATCACCGGTCTCCTCGTCGTCGTGGCGGAACCGCAGGCGGATACGGGGGGGCGGGAGCGGGGGCGGCAGGAACCGCAGTTGCGGGGCCGGGGGGTGCGCCGCAGCCAGTACCGGGGGTGTTCATCGCAGGCGGCGTACGGCGCTCTCGGCGTGCCAGCGCGCCAGGCCGAGCACCTCACTGCCGGCGCCGCCCAGCCACTCGCGTACCTGCCGGCGGGCGTCCACCAGCAGGGCGCCGGGGCCCAGGACGGTCTCCACCGCGCCCGGCCGCAGCAGCACGCGGTGCGTGCACACCACCCGCAGCCCCCGCTCGCCGGGCTGCAGGGACCACTCCCCGCCGTAGGCGGCGAGCAGACCGGAGGGCGCCGTCTGCCGGTGCACGATCCGCCCGGCGGCCGGGAAGCACAGCCGCACGCTCTCCAGGGCGACCGGCCGGCCGGTGTGCGGCACCACGGTGTGCAGCACGACGTGCTGCACCCCCGGCTCGTCCTCGCCGGCCTCCACCTCGTCGACGTGGGGCACCGTCCGGGCCCAGTCGGCGATGCGGTAGAGGAAGTCGTAGACGAGTTCCTGCGGGCCGGCCACCTCCACCTCGTCCTCGAACGCCAGCAGCAGCTCATCGAGGCGGTCCCACAGCTCCGCGCTCGCGCGCACCGCCCGCAGCTCCTCCAGCACCCGCGCCTCCAGCACGCCGGGCGCCTGCCCGGGCGGGCGCTCCTGCTGCAGCGTCAGCAGGCAGCACTCCTCGCCCGCGGGCCGCACGCTCCAGCTGCCCGCCACCGGCGCGTGCTCCGGCACCGGCGCGTGCTCCGGCACCGGCGCCGGGTGCAGCCAAAAGTCGATCCGGCGCCGCCCGGGCTGCAGCACCCGGCGGGCGATCAGGGAACGCACCCGGCCCCGGCGGTGCTCCCACAGCCGCAGCTCCTCGCGCCGCCCGTCGAAGTCCATGCGCTCGGCATGCACACAGTGCGGCAGCAGGACGGGCCAGCGCGGGGCGTCGGCGAGCAGCCCGTAGACCACACCGGCGGGCGCCGCGACCTCCACCGTGTGCCGGGCCAAGTCCCTGCGCCGCGCCGGCATACCCGCCCCCTCCTCCGCCTGTCCCCCCACGCTGCGCCCCGCCCCTCGAGCACCGCTCGACCCCCACCGGACGAACCACCCCGCCCCGGCCTCCCGGCCTCCCGGCCTCCCGGCCTCCCGGGCATCCGGGCATCCGGGCATCCGGGCATCCGGGCATCCGGGCATCCGGGCATCCGGGCATCCGGGCATCCGGGCAGATCCTGCACCCCCGCCACCGGCCAGACCTGCCAGGCCCTGCATCGCCGGCACCGACCGGGCTCCAGACTCCGCCCCTACGTCGGCCGGCCATCCGGCCCGCAGGCGCGGCGGCTTCCCGGTCACACGGCCCGGCCCAGGCGGCCGCGCCCCGCACGTCCGGCAGCCCCGTCGCGGCTGGGAGCGGCCGCCCGATCAACCGGTCAGCCGGGCCGGTACGGCCGCGCCGGCGGGTACGGCCCCGGCCCAGGCGGCACCGGCACCGGCTCCCCCGGTCGCTACGGTCCGGCGGCCGATGCGGCCCACGGCCAGGCCGTACCGGCACGAGTGCGGGGCCGCCCCTCGCCGTCGGATGCCACCCCAGTCACTACGGCCGGGTCGGCGGGGTCGGCGGGGTCGGCGGGGTCGGCCCACGGTCAGGACGGCCGGCACGGCCGGCACGGCCACCGGGCGGTGCGGGCCCGCCCGCCGGCCGCAGCCGCCGGGGAGGGACGGCC
>NZ_JBHVGU010000066.1:0-29044 GCF_042800575.1 Streptomyces sp. NPDC057616 | reverse complement strand
GGGTGTGGAGTAGGGGGGGGAGGGAACTTGCGGGGGGGGGGATCCCCGGCGGTGTTGGGGGGGGGTACGAGAGGGGGTGGCCCCCAGAAGGTGGGGGCCACCCCTCGTCGTCGTACCGAAGGCGGTGACCGGCCGGGTCAGCCCGTGGTGTCCTGCCTGCGCAGCGACAGCAGGTCCTCCAGCTGCTCCTCCCTGGCCTGGGCGGCCACGAAGAGCAGCTCGTCGCCCGCCTCCAGGGAGTCCTCCTTGGAGGGGGTCAGGACGCGGGTGCCGCGGATGATGGTGACCAGGGAGGTGTCCTCGGGCCACTCCACGTCGCCGACCTGGGTGCCGGCCAGGGCCGACTCCTCCGGCAGCGTCAGCTCCACCAGGTTCGCGTCGCCGTGGCTGAAGCGGAGCAGGCGGACCAGGTCACCGACGCTCACCGCCTCCTCGACCAGGGCGGACATCAGACGGGGGGTGGAGACGGCGACGTCGACGCCCCAGGACTCGTTGAAGAGCCACTCGTTCTTGGGGTTGTTGACGCGGGCCACGACGCGCGGGACGCCGTACTCCGTCTTGGCGAGGAGCGAGACGACCAGGTTCACCTTGTCGTCGCCCGTCGCGGCGATCACGACGTTGCAGCGCTGGAGCGCCGCCTCGTCCAGCGACGTGATCTCGCAGGCGTCGGCGAGCAGCCACTCCGCCTGCGGGACGCGCTCGACCGAGATGGCGGTCGGCGTCTTGTCGATGAGCAGGACCTCGTGGCCGTTCTCCAGCAGCTCGCCCGCGATCGAGCGGCCGACCGCACCGGCACCGGCAATGGCGACCCTCATCAGTGACCGCCCTCCTCTTCGGGACCCTTGGCGAAGGACGCCTCGACCTTGTCGACCTCGTCGGTGCGCATCATCACGTGCACCAGGTCGCCCTCCTGCAGCACCGTCTGGGAGGTGGGCAGGATCGCCTCGCCGAGCCGGGTCAGGAACGCCACCCGGACGCCCGTCTCCTCCTGCAGCTTGCTGATCTTGTGACCGACCCAGGCGGCGGAGGCGTGCACCTCGGCGAGCTGGACTCCGCCGGTGGGGTCGCGCCACAGCGGCTCGGCGCCCGAGGGGAGCAGCCGGCGCAGCATCTGGTCGGCCGTCCAGCGGACGGTCGCGACGGTGGGGATGCCGAGGCGCTGGTAGACCTCGGCACGGCGCGGGTCGTAGATACGGGCGGCGACGTTCTCCACACCGAACATCTCGCGGGCCACGCGCGCGGAGATGATGTTGGAGTTGTCGCCGCTGGACACGGCGGCGAAGGCACCGGCCTCTTCGATGCCGGCCTCGCGCAGGGTGTCCTGGTCGAAGCCGATTCCGGTGACCCGGCGGCCGCCGAATCCAGGGCCGAGGCGGCGGAAGGCCGTGGGGTCCTGGTCGATCACGGCGACCGTGTGCCCCTGCTGCTCCAGGGTCTGGGCAAGAGCGGAACCCACTCTTCCGCAGCCCATGATGACGATGTGCACGACCGTCCTTCCGGTGTCAAGAATCACTGCTCGGCCCGATCAGGGTCTCAGACCGACGCCCAAAGCTACACACCAGCGGTAGGACGTAGGCACCCCTGTGCACGGTTGCCGCGCGGCGTGTGAAATCAGCGCCGGCTGATGCTGCGGACGCTGGCGAGAGTCAGGATTCCGAGGCCGACGAGGGCCGCCGCGGCGCCGATCAACTCTGCGGTGGCATGCATGGAACCTCCGGGGAACGACAACAGGGCGATGACAGCGGGGAGTAGAGCGGTGCTTGTCATATAGGCATGCCGCGACGGCGGGCCGCGGAATCCGCAGCCGTGGCCTCGCTGTTTTCACCCGGAGGGCAGATCCGGAAGCGGCGGTTCACCGTTCCCGCACGGTCGAGGGTGGGGGAGGTGGTTCGGGGCCCGTTCGAACGCCTACGATTACCTGTTGTGTCCAAACTGACCGACGTGCCCAAACGGATTCTGATCGGGCGCGCACTGCGCAGCGACCGACTCGGCGAAACGCTCCTGCCGAAGCGCATCGCCCTCCCCGTCTTCGCTTCCGACCCGCTGTCCTCGGTGGCGTACGCCCCCGGGGAAGTCCTGCTGGTCCTCTCCATCGCAGGCGTGTCGGCGTACCACTTCAGCCCCTGGATCGCGCTCGCGGTCGTGGTGCTGATGTTCACCGTGGTCGCCTCCTACCGGCAGAACGTGCACGCCTACCCCAGCGGCGGCGGCGACTACGAGGTCGCGACCACCAACCTGGGCCCGAAGGCGGGCCTGACCGTGGCCAGTGCCCTGCTCGTCGACTACGTCCTGACCGTGGCCGTGTCGATCGCGTCCGGCATCGAGAACCTCGGCTCGGCCATCCCCTTCGTGGTCGAGCACAAGGTCTTCTGCGCGGTCACCGTGATCGTGCTGCTGACGCTGATGAACCTGCGCGGCGTCAAGGAGTCCGGAAAGCTCTTCGCGATCCCGACGTACGTCTTCGTCGGCGGCGTGTTCATCATGATCGCGTGGGGTGCCTTCCGCGGGCTGGTGCTCGGCGACACCATGCGGGCACCGACGGCGGATTACACCATCAAGGCCGAGCACCAGGGGCTCGCCGGATTCGCCCTGGTCTTCCTGCTGCTGCGGGCCTTCTCCTCCGGCTGTGCCGCGCTCACCGGCGTCGAGGCGATCTCCAACGGCGTGCCGGCCTTCCGCAAGCCCAAGTCGAAGAACGCGGCGACCACGCTCGCGATGATGGGCCTGCTCGCCGTCACCATGTTCTGCGGCATCATCGTGCTGGCCCTGACGACCAAGGTCCGCATGGTCGAGAACCCGGCCACCGACCTGCTCAAGAACGGCGTGGGCCTCGGCTCCGGATACGTGCAGAACCCGGTGATCACCCAGGTCGCCGAGGCCGTCTTCGGCAAGGGCAGCTTCTTCTTCGTGGTGCTCGCCGCGGCCACCGCGCTGGTGCTGTTCCTGGCCGCCAACACCGCCTACAACGGCTTCCCGGTGCTCGGCTCGATCCTCGCCCAGGACCGCTACCTGCCCCGCCAGCTGCACACCCGCGGCGACCGCCTCGCCTTCTCCAACGGCATCGTGCTGCTGGCCGGCGCGGCGACCCTGCTCGTCATCATCTACGGCGCCGACTCGACCCGGCTGATCCAGCTGTACATCGTCGGCGTTTTCATGTCCTTCACGCTCAGCCAGACCGGCATGGTCCGGCACTGGAACCGCCATCTGGCGGCCGAGAAGGACGCCGCCAAGCGCAGCCACATGGTCCGCTCGCGGGCCATCAACACCTTCGGCGCCTTCTTCACCGGCCTGGTGCTGGTGGTCGTCCTCGTCACCAAGTTCACGCACGGCGCCTGGGTGGCGCTGCTGGGCATGTGCATCTTCTACGCGACGATGACGGCCATCCGTAAGCACTACGACCGGGTCGCCTCCGAGATCGCGGCCCCCGAGGGCCCGAGCGACGACAGCGTGCGGCCCTCCCGCGTGCACTCGGTCGTCCTCATCTCGAAGATCCACCGCCCCACGCTGCGCGCCCTGGCCTACGCCAAGCTGATGCGCTCGGACACCCTGGAGGCGCTGACGGTCAACGTCGACGCGGCGGAGACGAAGGCGCTGCGGGAGGAGTGGGAGCGGCGCGGCATCGACGTACCGCTGAAGGTGCTGGACTCGCCCTACCGCGAGATCACGCGGCCGATCATCGAGTACGTGAAGGGGCTGCGCAACCAGTCGCCGCGGGACGCCGTGTCCGTGATCATCCCCGAGTACGTGGTGGGCCACTGGTACGAGCACCTGCTGCACAACCAGAGCGCGCTGCGGCTCAAGGGACGGCTGCTGTTCACGCCCGGCGTCATGGTCACCTCGGTGCCCTACCAGCTGGAGTCCTCGGAGGCCGCGAAGCTGCGGGCCCGCAGGCGGCAGGACTGGAGCGCGCCGGGTTCGGTGCGGCGCGGTCCGGCCCAGTCGGGCCGCCCGAAGGAGCCCACCGGCACCCAGGGCTGACGCTCGCCGGTCAACGGCCGGACGACACCCACGTAGACTGGTGGGCTGTTGTCCGGCCGTTTCGCATTCGACGTTGTGGAGTCACCCCGCCATGCAGGCAGAACCGAAGAAGTCGCTGGTGGGGGAGGAGTACGAGGTCGAGGTCGGCCCCGTCGCCCACGGCGGGCACTGCATCGCCCGTACCGCCGAGGGCCAGGTCCTGTTCGTCCGGCACGCGCTGCCCGGCGAGACGGTCGTGGCCCGGGTGACCGAGGGAGAGGAAGGGGCCCGGTACCTGCGCGCGGACGCGGTCGAGATCATCAGTCCCGTCAAGGACCGCATCGAGGCGCCCTGCCCCTACGCCGGTCCCGGCCGCTGCGGCGGCTGCGACTGGCAGCACGCCAAGCCGGGCGCACAGCGCCGGCTCAAGGGCGAGGTCCTCGCCGAGCAGCTGCAGCGGCTCGCGGGCCTCACGCCCGAGGAGGCCGGCTGGGACGGCACGGTGATGCCGGCCGAGGGCGACAAGCTGCCCGCGGGCGAGGTGCCCGCCTGGCGCACGCGCGTGCTGTACGCGGTGGACGCCGCCGGCCACGCCGGCCTGCGCCGCCACCGCTCGCACGAGGTCGAGCCGATCGACCACTGCATGATCGCCGCTCCCGGGGTGAGCGAGCTGGGCATCGAGAAGCGCGACTGGAGCGGCATGGCCTCCGTCGACGCGATCGCCGCGACCGGTTCGCAGGACCGCCAGGTGATCCTGACACCGCGTCCGGGCGCCCGCCTGCCGATCGTGGAGCTGGACAAGCCGGTCTCGGTGATGCGCGTCGGCGAGAAGGACGGCGGGGTGCACCGCGTGCACGGCCGCCCCTTCGTCCGCGAGCGCGCGGACGGGCGCACCTACCGGGTCGGCAGCGGCGGCTTCTGGCAGGTCCACCCGAAGTCGGCCGAGACGCTGGTGACCGCCGTCATGCAGGGCCTGCTGCCGCGCAAGGGCGAGATGGCGCTCGACCTGTACTGCGGCGTCGGCCTGTTCGCGGGCGCGCTCGCCGACCGGCTCGGAGAGCAGGGCGCGGTGCTCGGCATCGAGTCCGGCAAGCGCGCCGTGGAGGACGCCCGGCACAACCTCGAGGGCTTCGACCGGGTACGCATCGAGCACGGCAAGGTGGAGTCCGTGCTGCCGCGCACCGGCATCACCGAGGTCGACCTCATCGTCCTGGACCCGCCGCGCGCCGGCGCGGGCCGGAACACGGTGGCGCACCTCGCCTCCCTCGGCGCCCGCAGGATCGCCTACGTCGCCTGCGACCCGGCCGCGCTCGCCCGCGACCTCGCGTACTTCCGGGACGGCGGCTACCGGGTGCGCACCCTGCGGGCGTTCGACCTGTTCCCGATGACCCACCACCTGGAGTGCGTGGCGATCCTGGAGCCGGCGGACAAGTCCCGCTGACGCGCACCGAGCGCACCGAAGCGGCGGGTCCGGCGGGTCCGCCGTGCGCAGGCCGTCCTTGCTGAAGAAGAGGCAGTGAGGCGCCGGCGGCGGTACTCGCCGATGAACTGGGGTCATGATCAGTCGAGTTGACGGGAGTTCAGCGGGCGAGGGTCTGCGGACGCCGTCCTGGGCGATGGCGAGAAAGATCACGCCTGGTCGGGCGGTATTGGCCATGTCCGCGACACGCGATACCGTCGATGCGATATCGACGAAGGCAAGACGGAAGCCGGTGGGAACCCGGCACGGTCGCGCCACTGTGTGTCGCAGCCTCGCAAGGGCGGCGGCGAGTCAGACCCGTAGCCCTCGTCCTGTGCACCATCGAAAAGGGACGCGAACTCCCGGAGAGGCACTGCCATGGCGCAGCACGTCGCCCAGCCGACTGCCACCACTCCCACCCTCCCCGCCAAGCTGCCGATCGGCGCGATCGTCCCGTGGGCGGTCTTCTTCGGCATCCTGATGCTGGTCCTGCTGTACTTCGTCGGCGCCGAGCAGGGCGCCACGTCCGTCCTCTCCGGCTCGGACGTCCACGAGTGGGTGCACGACGCCCGCCATCTGCTCGGTTTCCCCTGCCACTGACGCAAGGGACCCCGACATCCTCATGAACTCCGCAACGGTAAGAAAGCTGCTCGTGCGGGGCATGCTCGCCGGCCTCGCGGCCGGCGTGCTCGCTCTGGTCGCCGCCTACTTCCTCGGTGAGCCGTCCGTCGACAAGGCGATCGGCTTCGAGGAGGCGCACTCCCACGAACACGAGATGGAGATCGTCTCCCGTTCGCTGCAGTCGACCGCCGGCCTGGCCACCGGCGTGCTGATCTACGGCGTCGCCTTCGGCGGCATCGCCGCGCTCGCGTACTGCTTCGCGCTCGGCCGCGTCGGCCGCTTCGGCCCTCGCGCCACCGCGCTGCTGCTGTCCGGCTGCGCCCTGCTCGCGGTGTACGTGGTGCCGTTCCTGAAGTACCCGGCGAACCCGCCCGCCGTCGGCAACGGCGACACCATCGGGAAGCGGACCACCCTGTACTTCCTGATGATGGTGCTCAGCGTGCTCCTCGCGGTCGCCGCGACCATCCTGGGCAGACGGCTCGCCCCGAGACTCGGCAACTGGTACGCCACCGTCGTCGCGGTGGCCGCGTTCGCCCTGGCGATCGGCCTGGCCTTCGCGTTCCTGCCGGTGGTCAACGAGGTGCCCGCGCACTTCCCGGCCACCGTGCTGTGGCGCTTCCGTCTCTCGGCTCTGGCCATCCAGGTCACCCTGTGGGGCGCGTTCGGGCTCGCCTTCGGCGAGTTGGCAGAACGGCTCCTCAACCCGCGGCCCGCGAAGGCGTCCGCGCCGTCCGCGGTCACCGCCCACGGCTGACGGTGAGCTGAGCCGAACGTACGAGAGGGCCCGCGGAGTCGTCCGCGGGCCCTCTCGCGTGCGAGGGGTCAGTCCTGGTCCGGTTCCGGCCGCAGCGGGTTGCCCAGCCGCAGGTTCCAGCGGCCCGCCCGCCCGCTGAGCTCGGTCGCCGTCAGCGGCGGCACGTCGGCACGCCAGAAGGACGTCGCGGGCGCCCCCAGCACCCGTACCACCACGGCCCGTACGACGTCCGGCTCGACCACGGCGAGGGTGCGGCCGTCCGTCCGCGAGGCGGCGTCCAGCCAGCGCCCGACGCGCAGGCACAGGTCCTCGACCGACTCCCCGCCGTGCGGCGCGCACGCCGGATCGGCCAACCACCGTGCCACCGCCTCCGGTTCGGACCCGCCGACCTCGTCCAGCGTGCGGCCCTCCCAGCGGCCCGTCCGCAGACCGGCCAGGTCCGCCGAAGGTTCGGCGGCGGCCAGCCCGAGCGCCGTGGCCGTCTCCCGGCAGCGCACGCTGGGGGAGACCATCACGTGCGCGGCCGGCGGCAGCGTCCCGGCCGCCGCGCGGGCCCGCGCCGCACCGCCGTCGTCGAGCGGCGTCGTGCCGTCGTCGAAGCGCGCCTGCCGCAGCGACAGGCTCATGGCGGGCGAGATGAGGGTGACACGGCTGGTCACGGTGCTCCTGTCGTCCGGGGCGGGGGAGCGCGGTGCCCGCCCGGGGCGAGCGGGCGGTGCCGTCCGCCCCGTGGCGCCGGCACCGCCCGTACAGCCTCCTACAACTCCGCGCGCACCGTTCGCGCGGCGGCCACGAGGTTCTCCAGGGAGGCCCGGGTCTCCGGCCAACCGCGGGTCTTCAGGCCGCAGTCGGGGTTGACCCACAGCCGTTCCGCGGGGATCGCCCGCAGCCCGGTCCGCAGCAGGCCGGCCGCCTCCTCGACGCTCGGGACGCGTGGGGAGTGGATGTCGTAGACGCCGGGGCCGGCCTCGCGCGGGTAGCCGTGCGCGGCGAGTTCGCGGGCGACCTGCATGCGGGAGCGGGCCGCCTCCAGGCTGATGACGTCGGCGTCGAGGTCGTCGATGGCCTGGACGACGTCGCCGAACTCGGCGTAACACATGTGGGTGTGGATCTGGGTGTCCGGCCGCACGCTGCCGGTCGTGAGCCGGAACGCCTCGGTGGCCCAGGCCAGATACGCCGGACGGTCGGCGGCGCGCAGCGGCAGGGTCTCCCGCAGCGCCGGCTCGTCGACCTGGATCACCGAGGTCCCGGCCGCCTCCAGGTCGCCGACCTCGTCCCGCAGGGCGAGGGCGACCTGGCGGGCGGTCTCGGCCGCCGGCAGGTCGTCGCGGACGAAGGACCAGGCGAGCATGGTGACCGGCCCGGTGAGCATGCCCTTGACCGGGCGGGAGGTGAGCGACTGGGCGTACGCCGTCCAGCGCACCGTCATCGGTTCGGGGCGGCTGACGTCGCCCGCGAGGATCGGCGGGCGCACGTAGCGGGTGCCGTAGGACTGGACCCAGCCGTGGCGGGTGGCGAGGTAGCCGGTCAGCCGCTCGGCGAAGTACTGGACCATGTCGCCCCGTTCGGCCTCGCCGTGCACCAGGACGTCGAGGCCGGCCTTCTCCTGGAACGAGATCACCTCGCCGATCTCCGCCTTGATCCGCTCCTCGTAGCCGGACGGGCCGATGCGGCCGGCCCGCAGGTCGGCGCGGGCGGTGCGCAGGGCGCCGGTCTGCGGGAACGAGCCGATCGTCGTGGTCGGCAGCAGCGGCAGGGCGAGCAGGGCGCGCTGCGCCGCGGAGCGTTCGGCGTACGGCTGGGAGCGATGGGTGTCGGCCTCGGTGACCGCGGCGGCGCGGGCTCGGACGGCGGGGTCGCGGGTGAGGGGGGAGCGGGCGCGGGAGGCGAGGGCGGCGCGGTTCGCGGCCAGTTCGGCGGCGATGGTGTCGGTGCCGCGGGTCAGGCCCCTGGCGAGGGTGACGATCTCGGCGGTCTTCTGCCGGGCGAAGGCCAGCCAGCGCAGGATCTGCGGATCGATGTCGCGCTCGGCGGCCGTGTCGAGCGGGACGTGCAGCAGGGAGCAGGAGGCCGCGACGTCGACGCGGGCGGCCAGTCCGAGCAGGGTGGCGAGGGTGCCCAGCGACCTGCCGAGGTCGTTCGCCCAGATGTTGCGGCCGTCGACGACGCCGGCCACCAGCCGCTTGCCGGGCAGCCCGCCGGCGGCGGCCACCGCGTCCAGGTTGGCGGCCGCGGGCCCGGTGAAGTCCAGGGCGAGTCCTTCGACCGGGGCCTTGGCCAGCACGGGAAGGGCGTCCCCGAGGCGGTCGAAGTAGGAGGCGACGAGCAGCCGGGGCCGGTCGGTGAGGGCGCCGAGGTCGCGGTACGCGCGCGCCGCGGCGTTCAGTTCGGCCGGGGTGCGGTCCTGGACGAGGGCGGGCTCGTCCAGCTGCACCCAGGTGGCGCCTGCCGCGCGCAGGTCGGCCAGGACCTCGGCGTACACCGGCAGCAGCCGGTCCAGCAGGGTGAGCGGCTCGAAGTCCGCGGACACGCCGGGCGCGGGCTTGGCCAGCAGCAGATAGGTGACCGGGCCGACCAGGACGGGACGCGGCGCGAGGCCGAGCGCGAGGGCCTCTTGGAGCTCGGCCACCTGCTTCGCGCTGTCGGCGGTGAAGACCGTGTCCGGGCCCAACTCCGGCACCAGATAGTGGTAGTTGGTGTCGAACCACTTGGTCATCTCCAGCGGCGCCATGTCCTGGGTGCCGCGGGCCATCGCGAAGTACCCGTCCAGGGCGTTCGCCTCGACGGCGTCCCGGTGGCGGTCCGGGATCGCGCCGACCATGACGGTGGTGTCCAGGACGTGGTCGTAGTACGAGAAGTCGCCGGTCGGCACCTCGTCTAGGCCGGCCTCGGCGAGCGACCGCCAGGTCGCGGCGCGGAGCCGGGCGGCGGTGGCGTCGAGGGCCCCGGCGGTGACGCGGCCCTTCCAGTAGCCCTCGACCGCCTTCTTCAGTTCCCGGTCGGGTCCCTGGCGGGGGTGGCCGTACACGGTGGCCCGTGCGGCGGCGGCTGCGGTCCTGCTGGTCACGGAGATCTCCTTCGCGAGACGATTCCCTGAACTCCCGGGCGACGGGGACGAGGACGCGAAGGGGCGACGGACCGGACGGCGGCCTGCGGCCGGTCCGTTCGGTGTGCGCGCCGACCCGCCCTCGAGGTCACCGGAAGACCGCGCACGGGTCTGGTCCGCACGCGGGCAGCCGGCAGGTCTTCGGACTCACGGGCACGCCCTCCTGACCGGAGGACACCTACTGGCCGTCGCTTCCCAGGTCCGTTCTGCCGGACCCAGTGCGTATGACGGCGGTTGTTCCCGCTCACCGCTGCGGGGCAGTCCCGGATTCCCACCGGGTTCCCTCTTACGACGCATCCCGCCTGGCGGACGGGGCGAACCAGCTGCACGGGCCACCCTACGGCTCCGCCCCGGCGCGCGTCGGAGGGTGTCCGGCATGCGGCCGGTGACATGGCCCACGCGCCGTCGGCCGAGACGTCCGCCGCGCCCGCGCGGCCCGCGCGTGGGATGGTGCTGACGGTGGCCCCCGCGGGCGGGCACGTGCCCGCGGCCGAGGAAAGGCGGGGCTGACGTGGCCGACTACTCCCTGACGCTCAGTGACTCGGAGATCCGGCGCTACCGGCTCATGGCGGACGCCGCCGAGCGGCGGGAGCGCGAGCTGTGGACCACGGCCGGGGCGGGCCCCGGCGCGCGAATCGCGGACGTCGGCTGCGGCCCCGGCGCGGTCGCGGTCCGGCTCGCGCGGCTCGCGGCCCCGGACGGAGCGGTGTGGGCGGTGGACCGGGACGCCGGCGCGCTGGCCGTCGCGTCGGCGCTCGCCGAGCGCTCGGGCGTCGCGGTGCGCACCGGGCTCGCCCCGGCCGAGCGCACGGGGCTGGACGCCGGCGCCTTCGACCTGGTGATGATGCGGCACGTGCTGGCGCACAACGGCGGGCACGAGCAGGCGATCGTCGACCACCTGGCCACGCTCGCCCGGCCCGGCGGCGGCACGGTGTACCTCGTCGACGTCGACATCAGCTCCTCCGGCCTGCGCAACGCCCCGCCCGCCTTCGACGAGATGCACGAGCTCTACGGCGAACTGCACCGGCGCCGGGGCGACGACCTGAACATCGGCACCCGGCTCGACGAACTGCTCGTCGCCGCGGGCCTCGACCTCGTCGTCTTCGAGGGGCACATCGACGTCGTCACGCCGCCGCCCGGGATGCGCGGCCCGGCCTGGGCCGCCCGGGAGGCCCTCGTCGCCGAAGGGCTGGCGACCCTGGACGACGTCGCCCGGTGGGACGCGGCCCTTCGGGAGGCCGAGGAGGAGGTGGGGAGCGGCGGACGCCGTTTCTTCGCCGCCCACTTCGTCGCCGTCGGGCGGCGGCCGTGAGGGAGCGCGGCCCCGAACACGGCCAGGGCCGGCCCGATATGGGCCGGCCCTGGTGCGTGGTGCGGTGGGATCAGACGAGGTCGAACCGGTCCAGGTTCATGACCTTGACCCACGCCTTGACGAAGTCCGTCACGAACTTCTCCTTGGCGTCGTCGCTCGCGTAGACCTCCGCGAGGGCACGCAGCTCGGAGTTGGAGCCGAAGACGAGGTCGGCACGGGTGCCGGTCCACTTGACCGCGCCGGAGGCATCACGGCCCTCGAACGAGGTCTGGTCCTCGGAGGTGGACGTCCAGGTCGTACCCAGGTCGAGCAGGTTGACGAAGAAGTCGTTGGTCAGGACGCCCGGCGTCTCGGTGAGCACGCCGTGCTTCGAACCGTCGTAGTTCGCACCCAGGACACGCAGGCCGCCGACCAGGGCGGTCATCTCGGGCGCGCTCAGGTTCAGCAGGTTCGCGCGGTCCAGCAGCAGGTACTCGGCCGGGAGACGGTTGCCCTTGCCGACGTAGTTGCGGAAGCCGTCGTACTGCGGCTCCAGCGCGGCGAACGACTCGGCGTCGGTGTGCTCGTCGGTCGCGTCGACACGGCCGGCCGCGAACGGCACCTCGACCGCGACACCGGCGTCCTTGGCCGCCTTCTCCACGGCCGCGGAGCCGCCGAGGACGATCAGGTCGGCCACCGAGACCTTCTTGGCGCCGGAGTTGAACTCGCCCTGGATGTTCTCCAGGACACGCAGGACCTGCGCGAGCTCGTCCGGGTTGTTGACCTCCCAGCCGCGCTGCGGCTCGAGGCGGACGCGGCCGCCGTTGGCGCCGCCGCGCTTGTCGGAGCCGCGGAACGTCGAGGCCGACGCCCAGGCCGCGCCGATCAGCTGCGGGACGGTCAGACCGGAGTCGAGGATCTTCGCCTTGAGCGCCGTCACGTCGGCGGCGTCGATGGCCTCGCCCTCGGCCTCGGGCAGCGGGTCCTGCCACAGCAGCGTCTCGGCCGGCACCTCCGGGCCGAGGTACAGGGACTTCGGGCCCATGTCGCGGTGGGTCAGCTTGTACCAGGCGCGGGCGAACGCGTCCGCGAACTCCTCCGGGTTCTCGTAGAACCGGCGGGAGATGGGCTCGTAGATCGGGTCGAAGCGCAGCGACAGGTCGGTGGTGAGCATCGTCGGGCGGTGCTTCTTGTCCGCGTCGAAGGCGTCCGGAACGATCTCCGGGGCGTCCTTCGCCTCCCACTGGTTGGCGCCGGCCGGGCTCTGGACGAGCTCGTACTCGTACTCGAAGAGGTTCTTGAAGAAGCCGTTGCTCCACCGGGTGGGCGTGGTGGTCCAGGTGACCTCCAGGCCGGACGTGATCGCGTCCTTGCCCACACCCGTGCCGTACGTGCTCTTCCAGCCCAGGCCCAGCTGCTCCATCGGGGCGGCCTCGGGGTCGGCGCCGACGTTGTCCGCCGGGCCCGCGCCGTGGGTCTTGCCGAAGGTGTGGCCACCGGCGATGAGGGCGACGGTCTCCTCGTCGTTCATCGCCATCCGGCGGAAGGTCTCGCGGATGTCGCGGGCCGCGGCGATCGGGTCCGGGTTGCCGTTCGGGCCCTCGGGGTTGACGTAGATCAGGCCCATCTGGACGGCGCCGAGCGGGTTCTCCAGCTCACGGTCGCCGGTGTAGCGCTGGTCGTCCAGCCAGGTGGTCTCGGGACCCCAGTAGACGTCCTCCTCGGCCTCCCAGACGTCCGCGCGGCCGCCGCCGAAGCCGAAGGTCTCGAAGCCCATCTGCTCCAGCGCGACGTTGCCGGTGAGGACCATCAGGTCGGCCCAGGAGATGCTCTGGCCGTACTTCTTCTTGATCGGCCACAGCAGACGGCGGGCCTTGTCGAGGCTGGCGTTGTCCGGCCAGCTGTTGAGCGGGGCGAAGCGCTGCTGGCCGGCGCCGGCGCCGCCGCGGCCGTCGCTGATGCGGTAGGTGCCCGCGCTGTGCCAGGCCATGCGGATCATCAGCGGGCCGTAGTTGCCGAAGTCGGCCGGCCACCAGTCCTGCGAGGTGGTGAGCACCTCGGCGATGTCCTGTTTCACGGCCGCGAGGTCGAGGGCCTGGAAGGCCGCCGCGTAGTCGAAGTCCTTGCCGAGCGGGTTCGCCACGTCGGGGTTCTTGGCCAGGATCTTCAGGTTCAGCCGCTCCGGCCACCACTGACGGTTGCCACCACCCTGAGTCGGGTGCGCGGCACGCTCGTGCGCGACCGGGCAGCCGCCGGTGCCGTCCGCCTTCGGGTCGGTCACGATTGCATCGGGGTTCTCAGACATGACAGTCCTTCCGAACTGGGTGGATCAGGGTGCTGAAGTGGGGGCTTCGGTGGAGCAGGCGGGGCACAGGCCCCAGTAGATGACCTCGGCCTCGTCGACCGCGAAGCCGCGGTCGTCGGAGGCGGTCAGACAGGGGGCGTGGCCCACCGCGCAGTCGACGTCGACGACGGTTCCGCACGATCGGCACACGAGGTGGTGATGGTTGTCGCCGACCCGTCCCTCGAACCGGACGGCACTGCCGGGCGGCTCGAGGCGGCGGACGAGTCCGGCCGTGGTGAGCGCGTGGAGAGCCTCGTACACGGCCTGCAGGGATATGTGGCCCACGCGGTCGCGCACTCCCGACGCGATCGCTTCGACGCCGAGGTGGTCGCCCTCGCGGACGGTCTCGAGCAGTGCGACGCGGGCGGCCGTCACCCGCAGGCCGGCACCGCGCAGCTCAGCGGCGGTGTTCGGGGTCTGGGACGCGGTCATGGGATCAACCTAGCCCGATAAACACGAAGAGTTCAAGAAAACGAACCCGCCAAGTTTTGCCGCGCCGCCCTGAACGGCGGATGACGGGCGGGTGCGGCGGGGACGGGCGGCACCGCGGCACGTCCCCGGCCACCCCGGCGCTCCCTCTCACACCCCCGGCCCCGCCCCGGTGCGCCCGGTGTAGCCCCCGCTGACCTGCGCAGGAGACACCGTGAAATGGGCGCTACGTAGCGTCACGGATGGTCGGAACGTGCGGGACGATCGGCGGAGGCGGGGTGTCGTGGGCGGGTCCAAGCTGCTGCGCCCGGGCAACAAGGACGGGCTCGCTCAGTGGTCCTGGGGACGGCAGGCCGCCGACGTGGTCGCCGAGCACGGCACCCGGGCCGGGGCGGGTGAGTGGCCGAGGTCCTCGGCCGCCTCCGGCCGCGGCTGTACTCCCTATCGTCCAGCCCGCTGACCGACCCCCGCCTGGTCTCCCTCACCGTCTCCGTCGTCCGCTACGAGAACCTGCACGGCCGGCCGCGGCAGGGCGTCTGCTCCCCGTTCCTGGCCGACGCCGCGCCGGGCGGCGTCGTACCGGTCCGCGTCCAGCCCGCCGCCCACTTCCGGCCGCCCGCCGACCCGGCCACCCCGATGGTGGTGGTCGGCCCCGGCACCGGCGTCGCCCCCTTCATCGGCTTCCTGGAGCAGCGGCGCGCCCTCGGCCACCGGGGCCCCAACTGGCTGTTCTTCGGCGAGCAGCACCGGGCCGCCGACTTCTCCTACGAGGACGAGCTGACCGGCTTCCTCGCCGACGGCACCCTCGCCCGCCTGGACTCCGCCTTCTCCCGCGACCGGCGCGCCAAGGTCCACGTCCGGGACCGGATGCGTGAACACGGCCCGCTGCTGTGGTCCTGGCTCCAGGACGGTGCGCACTTCTGCGTCTGCGGCGACGCCGCCCGCATGGCCAAGGACGTCGACCGGGCCCTGAGGGACGTCGCGGTCGTGCACGGCGGCCCGGACGAGGCGGGCGCGGCGGCCTACGTCAAGCGGCTCGCCACCGACAGAAGGTACGTACGCGACGTGTACTGACTACGCTGGGGACATGCGTGAACTGGCGGACACGGCGCGGCGGTGGGTGGCCCTCGGGCGCGGTGCGGCGGTCCTAGCGCGGCCGGTGACCGAGCGGGGGTTCGGGCCCCGGCGACCGGCCGACGCGCTCCTGATCGACGCGGAGGGGACCTGCCACGGCAGCCTCTACCAGGGCGCCTTCGACCGGCGGCTGGCCGAGGAGGCCGCCACGCTCGCGCCGGGGCACACCGCCCGCGTGTGCGCGGTGGCCGTCCACGACGACGGGGTCAGGGAAGCGGGGCTGACCTGCGGCGGGCAGGCGGAGATCCTGCTCCAGCCGCTGCCCGCCGTCCCGGCCCGCTGGTGGGAGGTGCTCGCGTCCGGCGGCGACGCCGCGCTGATCACCTGGCTCGACGAGCGGCGCGCCCATGCCGTCAGCACCGTGGTCACCCCGGGCCCGGACCCGGACGAGGCGGACCTGCCGCCGCAGGCCGCCGCCCGCGCCCGCGACCTGCTCGCCCGCCGTCGCGCCGGCCGCGAGGTGCGGTCCACCGACGCCGGGCTCGTCCTGATCGAGACCTGCCCCGCCGTCCCCCGCCTCGTCATCGTCGGCGGCGGTGAACTCGCCGAACTCCTTCTCGCGCAGGCCGAGTTGCTGGGCTGGCAGGCCGCGGTCACCTCGGCCGCGCAGGACGCCGCGAAGCTGCTCGCCGAGCGCCCCGCGGCCGCCTGCCTGATCATGCTCAGCCACGAGAGCGAGGTCGACGTCCCCACCCTCCGTACGGCGCTCACCTCGGGCATCCCGTACGTGGGCGCCCTGGGCTCGCGCCACACGCAGGAGCGCCGGGCCGCGGGGCTCGCCGAGGCGGGCCTGGACGAGCGGCTGCTCGGGCGCATCCACGGCCCGATCGGCCTGGACATCGGCGCCCGCACCCCCGCGGAGACCGCCATGGCCATCTGTGCGGAGGTCCTGGCGGCACTTGTGGCCTAGGCGCAGATGCGAGGTGGCGATCTCCTGTCGCTTCGCACAAGCGCGGGCGCACCCCCGTTTTGGCGTGCAGATGCGTTTGTCGGAAGCGGGCCGCCGGGTACGGTCGAGCGGGAGGTGGTAGCCCGTGACGCAGCCCCTGACGCAGCCGGTCGCCGAGCTCGCCGTGACCGGTGATCTCGCCCGCCCGGCCCGGCTGACCGTGCCCGATCTGCTCGGCCGGCCGCAGCACGAGGTGCGGGTCGCCTTCGAGTGCCGGACCAGCGGCGTGCAGCACCACAGCTTCGCCGGACCGCTCCTGTACGACGTGCTGTCCGACGCGGGCCCCGGCTTCGACCCCGCCCGGCGCAAGGACCGGCTGCGCTTCCTGATCGCGGTCACCGGCGCCGACGGCCACCACGCGCTGCTGTCCTGGGCGGAGATCGACCCCGACTTCGCGCACGCGCCGGTGCTGCTCGCGGCCGCCATCGACGACGCTCCGCTCGACGGCGCCGGACCCCAGCTGGTGCTGCCGCAGGACCGGTGCGGGGCCCGGTACATCAGCGGGATCCGGGCGATCCGGGTGGACGGCGGATACCCGCGTCACGAAGCCTGAGCCACACCCGGTCCCGGGTCGGCGGCACCTGCGTGAAGCGCACACCGGCCGCGTCCGCCGTCTCCGTGAAGTGGACCTCCGTGCGCGGCACGTCGGCGTGCTGGGGCAGCCGGTCGCGGCGGAAGGCGGCGGTGGCCACCGCCCCGTGCCCGTCGAGCCGCACGATCTCGAAGAGGGCGGCCCCGAGCGCCTGTTCCACACCGCCCTCGACCTGCCCGCGGCACTGCGGGCCTGCGGTCTGCCGCCGGATCTCCCGTACCGGGTGGTCGTCGCCGGCACGGCCGCCCGGCGGGACGGTCTCGCGGAGGGGGCGCCGGCCGAGGCGGTCGCACACGGCGATGGGCCCCGCCGTGCTGGGCCCGCTGCCGGACGGCCTCGCCTTCGCGGTCGTCCCCGAGGACGACGCGGTCCGGATCGCCGACGCCTGGCCGCGGGTGACCGCGGGCGCGCCGAACGTGCCGGTGCACGCGGGAATCGGGGCCGCCGCGCACGGCACCGGGGGCGCACGAGCGGGCACCCCCGACGGCGGGGCGGCTCTCAACGGCGCGCCGGCGGAGGCCGGTTACGTCCTCGCCTCGGCCAGCACCACCGCGCCCGGCGACTCCGCGCCGCCCTCACCGGCCTGGAGACGCTGCTGACCGGCATACCCGCCGAGGTCCGCGCCGCCTACAGCCATTGCGTGCCCGGCCCGCTGCCGCGGCCCCGGGACGCGTCCGCCGCCGTACTGCGGGAGACCCTGGAGACCTTCCTCGCCCACGACGGCTCCTGGGCGCGCACCGCCGAGGCCCCGCATCCGCACGTCAACACCGTGCACTACCGCGTCGGCCGCATCGAGCACTTCACGGGCCGCCACCTCTCCCGCCTCCACGACCGCCTCGACCTGTGGGCGGCTCTGCTGTGCCGCACGGACGGGGACGCCCGGGAAGCGGCCCGGCCCCTGACGGGGTGACCCGATCACCTGGCCTGGGTCACCCTCCAGAGCCGGTAGGGGAGTTCGCCCTCCTCGAAGGCCTGGACGCCGTGCACGTGCCAGCCCCGGGACAGGGCGTGCAGCAGGTCCGCGTCGAAGAAGTGGACGGCGACGCCGCCGTGTTCGTAGACCGTGCCGCCGCGGTGGACCCCGGTGCGGAAGTGCGGGTCGCCGGTGTGGCGGACGGTGTAGACGAGCAGGCCGCCCGGGCGCAGCACCCGGCCGATCTCGTCCACCGCCGCCCGCATCTCCCGGGTCGTGGGCACCGCGCACAGCACCAGGGGCGCGAACACGGCGTCCACGCCGGCGTCGGGCAGCGGCAGCGGGACGCGCAGTTCGGCCGTCCGCACGGTGAGGCCCGCCCGGGCGAGGAACGCCGCGTCCGGTCCGTGCCCGGCGCCGAGGACGAGAACCGTACGGGCGCCCGCGGTACGGAAGGCGCCGGCGGCCCACCGCGCGGACGCCGAGGCGGCGAGGGAGGCCCCGGTCCGTGGGTCGTGCGGTTCCTGCTGACGCATGGTCGCCTCGCCGGTCGGTGGGTCGGACGGGAGCGCTGCGCGGACGGTCCGTGGCTGCCCCCGGTCAGCTCAGGCCGTCGGGCCCGGCGCTCCAGGTGATCCGCGGCGGCACGACCCGGGCGCACAGGGGGTGACCGCGCCCGTCGGTCAGCCCGAGCCGCCCCACCAGCAGTCCTTCGCGGACGGCCGCCCCGAGCACGTCCGCGGGCACCGCGTCCAGCATCAGCTTGGCGCGCCGGAACATGGCGAAGGCACCGGCGCCGTCGACCGTCCCCCACGACAGATAGACGAACCGGGCGCCGGGACGCCCTTGAACATAGGGCCCCTTGACGTCCGTACCGGTGACCGTGCACTCGAACGTCCAGCTCGCACGGACCGCGTCGCCCGGCTGCGGGTCGAGCAACTCGCCCGGGCGGTCCCGGCGTTGCACGGCCACATGGATGTCCGTGTACGACGGGATGCCGTCGCCGGGCCCGCAGCTGCGGCCGGGCAGGTCCACGCCGTCGATCCGGATGCGCATCCCGACACCGCCTTGGCCGTTCGGTCCGTGGGTCTTCAGTGTGCACCGGCGCGGGCCGGCATCCGGACGGCGGGGCCGAACCCGGGCATGGCAGTATCGGGCGCCATGAGGGCGGCCCCTTCGGTACGCGTCATGCGCGCGGCGGTGTTCGCCGCGCTGTGCGTGCTGCTCGCCGCCGGGGGCCATGCCCTCGCGACCGGGGCGGCGCCGCCCGTGTGGGTGCAGGCCGCCGGGTTCGGGCCGGTCTTCGGCGCCGGCTGTCTGCTGGCCGGGCGCGAACGGTCGCTGCCCGCCATCGGCGCGGGCACGCTCACGGCCCAGGGCGGACTGCACCTCGCCTTCGACTCCGTACGGCCGCACCCGGGCATGACCATGCGGGGGATGCCCGGCATGGGCGGGATGCAGGCCATGCACGGCATGGGCATGGCCCACTCGCACGCCCTGGCGCCGCACGCCACCGTCGCGCACGTCGGCGCGGCCGTGGTGCTCACGTGGTGGCTGCGGCGCGGCGAGGCCGCGCTGTGGTCCCTGCTGCGGCGCGCCGCCCGGCTCGTGCCGGGCCTCGCGGCCTGGTGGCAGGTGCGCGGCGGTGGGTGGAGGGTGCCGGACCCGCCCGACGCCGTACGCCGGGGGGCGGGTGCTCCGCGGCCGCTGCGGCGGCTCCTGCTGCGGCACGCGGTGCAGCGGCGCGGTCCGCCGCGGGGGACGTCGTACGCGATCTGATCACGACACCCCTCACCCAGTACGGAGACCGACCCAGTCATGTCCACCGCACGTACCGCCCTGTTCCGCGCCGGCGCCGTGACCGCCCTGGCCGCCGCCGGGGTCCTCGCCGCCGCGGGCGCCGCCTCCGCGCACGTCACCGTCCACCCCGACAGCTATGCGAAGGGCGCCACGGACGGCGTCCTGACCTTCCGGGTCCCCAACGAGGAGGACACCGCCCGGACCACCAAGGTGCAGGTCTTCCTGCCCACCGACCATCCCGTCCTCGGTGTGCTCGTCCCGCCGCCGCGGGACGGCTGGACGGCGAAGGTCACCAGCACCAAGCTCAAGACGCCGGTCAAGACCGACGACGGCACCATCACGGACGCCGTCTCCGAGATCACCTGGACCGGCGGGAAGATCGGCCCCGGCCAGTACGAGGACTTCGACGTCGCCTTCGGTCAACTGCCCGACAGCGGCGACCAGCTGGTCTTCAAAACCCTGCAGACCTACTCGGACGGCAGGACCGTCCGCTGGATCGAGCAGCCCCAGTCCGGCGGGGACGAGCCGGAGAACCCGGCCCCCGTCCTCAAGCTGACCGCGAAGACCGCCGGGGACGACGGCGGCGACGCGGGCGGCGCAGGCGACAGCTCCGGCGCGCCGGCCTCGAAGGCCCCCGCCGCGTCCGCCTCCTCGGACAGCAGCGACTCCACCGCCCGCGCTCTCGGGATCGCCGGACTGGTCGTGGGGGCGCTGGGCCTGGCGGCGGCCGCGTTCGCACTCCTGCGCGGCCGTTCCGGCACGGGTTCCTGACGGCCGCTACCGCCGCAGCCCGCGGGTGACCCCCGCCGCGACGAACGCCACGCCCAGCCCGGCCCCGGCCCCGGCCAGGGTCCTGGCGCTTCGTCCCGGCGGGGCCGGCCGTACGCCCGGTCCTGCGGCGTACGCACTGCCGTGCGCGCCCGCGGGCAGGCCAGAGGCCAACAACTCGGCCAGGTGCACGCCTTCGTGACCGCCGACCTCCAGGTGAGCGCGCTCGAAGCCGCAGGTGCCGGCCCGCCCGCAGCAGCCGGCCTCCAGCCCCTCGGCGTCCACCGGGGCACGGGCGGGCATCCGCCGTGCCGGCTACCCCGCCTCGGGTTCTCCGGTGAGTCGCGGCAGCAGGCCGGACACCGCCTCGTGCTGGTCCGGTCCCATCACGCGGGTGAGGGCCCCGGTGACCGTCGAGGCAAGCGTGGCGGAGGCGTCCTCCAGGAGGGTGCGCGCCTTGTCGGTGAGGGCGACCTCGATGCCACGCTTGTCGCCGCAGACCGACTTGCGGGTGACCAGGCCGGCGTGCTGGAGACAGGCGATCTGGTAGGTGAGCCGGGTCTTCGGGCGGCCGAGGAGCTCCGCGATGCGTGTCATGCGCAGGCCTTCCCTCGGCGACTCCGCGAGCAGGCACAGGATCAGGAACTCGTCGTGCGAGACGTCGAGCCGGTCCTTCACCACGGACCGCAGCTCCTGCTCCACCGCCCCCATGGCCGCGAGCATCACCATCCACGCCCGCAGCTCCTCGGGCAGCAGTCCGCCGCCCTGCGCGGACGGGCATCCGGGCAGGTCGCCGCTGTGCTCCTCGGGGTCGGCCATGGGATCGAGTCTAACCGTTGTCCAATTTTGGACGAGACGGTTGTCCAGATTTGGATAACAGGCTAGCGTGAGGTCATCCAAATTTGAACCAACCGCTCGCATCCCCCTGGAGAAGCTCATGACCGTCGCCGTCGAAACCGGTGTGTGGCAGCTGGACACGACCGCCTCCACCGTCGCCGTGCGCCACCGGACGATGTGGGGCCTCGTCACCGTCAAGGGCGCCTTCGGCGCCGTCGGCGGACAGGGCGAGGTGCGTCCCGACGGCTCCGCCACCGGCACCCTGACCCTGGACGCCGCCACGCTCGACACCGGGAACAAGAAGCGCGACGAGCACCTGCGCTCCGCCGACTTCTTCGACGCCGCGAACCACCCCGAGATCACCTTCGCCGTGCGCGGCGCGACGGCCGGGTCCGGCGACACCGTCGAGGTCTCCGGTCAGCTCACCGTGCGCGGCGTCAGCCGTCCGCAGACCCTCACCGCGCGGCTGGTGGGCGCGGACGCCGACGCGCTCACCCTGGAGACGGAATTCGCCGTGGACCGCCACGAGTTCGGCCTCACCTGGAACCAGCTGGGCATGATGCGCGGCCTGACCACGGTCACGGCCGCACTGCGCTTCGTGCGCGGCTCCGGGGCCTGACGCTGGTCAGCGGGAGTGGTGCGCACCGGCGCCGGCGCGCTCCCTGAGACGGATGTAGGTGCTCGACAGCGTCTGCGGCGTCGCGGTGAAGGCCCGCAGGCGCAGCCGGGTGCTCGGTCTGGTGGGCAGGGCGAACTTCCCGGCGGCCGGGCGGATCTCCATCCGCGCGGTGCCGTGGGCGGGGATCGTGGCCGGTCCCCGCACCAGCGACCAGTACTTTCCGGACCCCTGGTTGGTCGTGACCATGAAGTGCGGGGTCAGGGGACTGCCGCCCTCGTTCGTGACCTGGAGCGTCAGCCGGGAGACGACGTCCGCGGACAGGCGCCGTACCGCGGCGACGCGCATCCGCAGCGGCGGCGTCCCGGTGACCGCCACGGCCGCGCTCGCCAGCGCCGGTGCGACCAGGAGCACGCAGGCCGCGATCAGTGCCGTACGGCGGTGCGGGCCGCGCAGCGGGCGCGGGCGCGGCTGCCAGGCGCGGGCGAACTCCGCCGGGGGAGCGGTGACCGCCGCCGCCAGCCACAACGGGGTCATCATCAGGTAGTAGCCGTCCTGCGAGCGGGTCGCCAGGTAGAAGGCGCACCAGGGCAGGACGGTCGCCGCGGGGCCCAGACGGCGCATGAACAGCACCAGCAGCGCGAGCAGGGCCGCGGCCAGCAGCAGGCTGGCGTGCCCGTACCAGTCGAGCCGGTCGCTGCCGTCGGTGAGGTAGAGGGAGATGTCCCCGAGGCCCTGCCCGTGCAGGGTCGCGCCCTGCGTCAGCGGCAGCGCGATGCCGGCGATCCAGGTGCCCGGCTCGCTCACGACGAAGTACGTGTTGATCAGCAGCCATACGGTGGCGGCGATGCCGACGACCCGCAGGATCAGCCGTGTCGCGGCGCGCGGGCCCAGCTCGCCCCGGCGCACGGCGTAGATCCCGGCCAGCAGGAACGGCGTCAGGAACCAGGGCAGTTGCTGGGTCGCGCACGCGGCGCCCAGGCACATCGCGCGGGCGGCGCCGGCCGGTCCCAGCCGGCCGCCCCGCCCGATCCGCGGCCAGTGCACGACCACCGGGATCAGCAGGGCCAAGGCGGTGATCGCCGGGTAGCCGAGCCGGGCGTAGGTCGGCAGGAAGCCGAAGCCGAGGCAGGCCATGGTGGCCGCCGACCGCCACGGCGTGGGCAGCATCCGCCACAGCAGGACGGTGCCGGCGACGAGCGCCGCGGTGCTCACCGCGGTCGCCGGGGCGCCGCCGTGTCCCAGCCACAGCAGCGGTGCGGTGAGCAGGGGGGCCAGCGGCGGATAGCCGTAGGTGAAGTCGTAGCCGCCGGTCACGGTCGGGGTGAGCGCGACGCCGTGGCCGAAGAGCCAGGGCCAGGGCTGCCCGTAGACGGGATGGCCCGCGACGATCTCCCGGGCGGCCTGGGTGGTCAGGATCGCCTCGTCGGAGCCGCCGTGGTTCATGACCCAGGTGCACAGGGCCAGCGTCACCGCCGTGACCAGGACGCACAGGTCCAGCCGCGCCAGCGGGCGGGTCCTGCGCACCACCAGCGCCAGGACGCCGCACACCAGGATCGAGGCGTAGCAGACCGAGATCACCGCGGCCACGGGCAGCCGGTGGCTGGCTCCCTGGGTCCACACCGACCGGGTGCCGATGAAGAGGCTGACGTCCGCCAGCAGGGTCAGCACGCGATGCCACTGCTGCGGTTGCGGTTGCGGGTCGGCGGACACCGCCGACTGCGTCCGCCGACCGGGTGCCACCAGCTGATTTTCTGCCAAGTGCACGTCAGGTGACGCTAGCCGCGCCCGGTGAGCGGCGGATGGCGGGAGGTGAAGAGTCCGGTGTGAGGCCGGTAAGAAGCCTCGATCAGGCAGGAAGCGGTCATTCCGGACGTCAACGCCCGCTTCTTTGGGCACGGTTGTGACGGTCGCGGACCGTGTCGCTGTTGGGCCGAACGGGTGACTTGGCGTAAGAATTGGCTGGTGCAGGCATGGAGTACGAGTCAGTTGGGGGAGCCGGTGAACAGCCACGACGTCACCGATGAGCAGTGGGCGGGCCTTGCGCAGGTCGTGCCGCTGCGGGGGCGCGACGCCTGGCCGTCCGCGGTGGACCACCGCTCGATGCCCGAGGCGGAGACGGAGATGCGCCGCCGCTTCGTGGTGCTCCGGGTGAACGTCTTCGCGGACGCCCGCGAGGTCGCCGAGACCCTGATGGCCGGCATCCCCGTCCTGCTGGACCTCACCGGCGCGGAGTCCGAAGTCGCCAAGCGGGTGCTGGACTTCAGCACCGGGGTCGTCTTCGGCCTGGCGAGCGGCATGCACCGCGTGGACCGGAACGTCTTCCTGCTCACCCCCGCGGACACCGAGGTCACCGACCTGATGGAGAGCGCCGGGATGTCGGGCGTCTGACCGCGGTCCCCCGATCGTAGGAAGCTGCCGACGCCGTAACGGTTCACCGGCCGGAGCCGGATCTACGGTCGCGCCATGACCGTGCCGACCGCGGGCCGCGCCCGCCCCTGTCTCACCGAGTTGCGGCTGTCCGCGTTCGCCGGGCACCGCGGGACCGGGTTCGGGCTCGGGCCGGTCACCGTGCTCGCCGGCGGCAGCGGGAGCGGCAAGACGACCGCGTTGCGGGCCTACGAGGCGCTCGCGCGGCTCGGCGGTGGCGCCGAGGTGGCGGAGGTGTTCCCGGACGCGGCCGCGTACGTCCCGGACCGGGCGCGGCCCGACGCGCAGCGGCGGCGGGGGTTCCGCATCGGCTGCACCGCCGACGGGCCCGAGGGGCCGGTCCGGCTCGACGTCGCGGTGCAGGCCGAGCCCGAACTGCGCCTCGTGGGCGAGCGGTTGACCTCCGGCGGGCTGGTGCTGCTGGAGACCGCCCTGCGCGACCCCTCCCGCCGTACCGTGCAGGCCGCCTGGCACACCGCCGGCTCCGCGTCCGTGACCCGCGCCCCGCTGCCCGACGACCGGCTCGGCACCGCGCTGCTGCCCCTGCGTGTGGCCGGCAAGACCGACGGGCAGCGCCGGGTGCTCGCCGCCGCCGAGCAGATGGTCGTCGCGCTGCGGTCCGTGTTCGCCTGCGATCCGCGCCCGCGCCGGATGCGAGGCCCGGTGCCGATGGGTTCCGGCCGGCTCCTCGGCGGCTGCGACAACCTCGCCGACGTGCTCTGGCGCACCCGCGCCGAGTGCGGCCGGCGGCATGCCCTGCTCGTCGACGCGGTGCGCGCCGGATGCCCGGGACCGGTCGCCGACGTGCTCGCCGAGCCGCTCGGCGACGGCTGCGTGCGGGCCGTGCTCGACCGCGGCGACGGTCTCCGTACGGCCCTGCGGCGCCTGGGCGACGGCGAGTTGAGGTATCTCGCCCTCGCCCTGGTCCTGCTGACCGGCCCCGGGGTGCTGGAGGTGGACACCGCCGGCGAGGTGCCCGCCGCGATGCAGACGCTCACCGTCCTCGCCGACGGCTTCGACCGCTCCCTCGACCCCCGGCAGCGGCGCGAACTGCTGCGGCTGGCGGGGCGGATGGGCGTACGCGGCCACATCCGCGTCGTCGCCGCGGTCAGCGACGCGTCGTGGCTCACGGGGGCGGACGGCGCGGGGATGGACGGCGGCGCAGAGGGAGGCGGCGCGGAGGGAGACGGTGCGGAGGGAGACGGGGCCGCGCGGGGCGGTGCGGGCGGGGCGGCTGGTGTCACGGTGGTACACCTGAAGCCGTGAACGATCCCCAGGCCCCCCGGGGCGGCCCCCCGCGCGAACCCCTCGACGTGCCGGGACTGCAGCGCAGGCTGGCCGACTTCGCGGCCGCCCGCAACTGGCAGCCGTACCACACGCCCAAGAACCTCGTCGCCGCGCTCAGCGTGGAGGCGTCCGAACTGGTCGAGATCTTCCAGTGGCTGACGCCGGAGGAGTCGGCCCGCGTCATGGACGAGCCGGACACCGCGCACCGCGTGACGGACGAAGTCGCCGACGTGCTCGCCTACTTGCTGCAGCTGTGCGAGGTGCTGGACATCGATCCGCTCGCGGCGCTGGACGCGAAGATCGACCGCAACGAGCGGAGATTCCCCGCGCCGTAAGGCAGTTGTGAGGAGTGGTTCAGTCCACTTTCACTCTCCGCAGTCAATTTCCGGCCTGAAATCGATTTGTTGTCCGCAGATTTCCGTCTTCCTCTGGCTTTTCGTCCCACACACCCTCACTCTGGGTAGTGGACAACGGAGTTCGGGAAGACGCGTGGGCAGCGCGTCGGGACGGACGGGGGCAGCGCATGGACGCTGTGCGGCTCATCGTGACCAGCAGACGTGCCCTGACAGGGAGCAGCGGCATGCCGGAGACCATGACCGAGGTATGGCAGGCGCAGGCCCTGGCGCAGGCGATAGGCAGTCGCCTCGCGGTGGCCGGCCCGCCCGAACTGCGCGGTGAGGCGCTGGGGTTGACCGAGCTGGCGGGCCGCGGCTGCGGCGTCCTGGACACCCCCCGCCTCACCACCGAGGAACTGCGCGCGGCCCAGCTCACCGACCTGGGTGACGCCCGCCAGGCGCTCCTGTGCCTCGGCGGCCTGCTCGGCGAGGTGAGCATCGCCCTGGTGGGCGTCGCCTGCGCCGCGGACGACGAGAGCACCTACTGGCAGTGCATGGAGGCCATCGACGCGGCGGACGAGTCCCGGGACCGGGTACGGGAGATGCTGCGCAGGCTGGCGGACCGGGAGGAGGCGTTACCGGGGCGGGAGGCGGGCTAGGGTCTGTCCGGCGTCAGGCGTTCTCGCCCTCCTCCGCCGTGCCCCGCCCCGCCGACTGCAGATCCGCGTCCAGGGCCGACAGGTCCGCGTTCAGGGCCGCCATCAGCTCCTCCATCTGCTGCAGCAGCCCCTTGGGCCGGCCGGTGCCCTCGCCCTGCTGCGGAACGGACTCTTCGGACATGACGGCCTCCTCGGCCCCGGGCCCCGGGCGAGGCCCATGCGGGTGACACACCGGCGAGGACCGGCCGGTGCGGGCGCCGGGCGATCCGGCTCCGCACGCCCAACGATCGCCATAAGG
This sequence comes from Streptomyces sp. NPDC057616, assembly GCF_042800575.1. Classification (NCBI taxonomy): domain Bacteria; kingdom Bacillati; phylum Actinomycetota; class Actinomycetes; order Kitasatosporales; family Streptomycetaceae; genus Streptomyces; species Streptomyces sp. NPDC057616. Next base: position 2,465 of record NZ_JBHVGU010000066.1, on the reverse strand, counting down.
CCCGGTCACTGGCGGGTGCGTGCCCCGCGCGCGGCGTTGACGGATTTCACCCGACCGGGGACGCGGCCCCCGCAGGACGCCGGTGGGGCCGCCCGGCCACGGGCCGTGCAGGATGGAGGGATGGATCTTCGCATCTTCACCGAGCCCCAGCAGGGGGCCTCCTACGACACGCTTCTCACCGTGGCGAAGGCCACCGAGGACCTCGGTTTCGACGCCTTCTTCCGCTCCGACCACTATCTGCGCATGGGTTCGGGGGACGGCCTGCCCGGCCCCACCGACGCCTGGATCACGCTCGCCGGCCTGGCCCGCGAGACCCGGCGCATCCGCCTCGGCACGCTGATGACGGCCGGCACCTTCCGGCTGCCCGGCGTGCTCGCCATCCAGGTCGCGCAGGTCGACCAGATGTCCGGCGGCCGCGTCGAACTGGGCCTGGGCGCGGGCTGGTTCGAGGAGGAGCACAAGGCGTACGGCATCCCCTTCCCGAAGGAGAAGTTCGGCCGCCTGGAGGAGCAGCTCGAGATCGTCACGGGCCTGTGGCGGACGAAGCCCGGCGAGACGTTCGACTTCCACGGCAGCTTCTACGACCTCACCGGCTCGCCCGCGCTGCCCAAGCCCGCCCAGGACCGGATCCCGGTGCTGATCGGCGGCCACGGCGCGACCCGCACCCCGCGCCTTGCGGCGCGCTTCGCCGACGAGTTCAACATGCCGTTCGCCTCGGTCGAGGACAGCGAGCGCCAGTTCGCCCGCGTCCGCGCCGCCGCGGTGGAGGCCGGCCGCGACGCGGACGACCTCGTCCTGTCCAACGCCCTGGTCGTCTGCGTCGGCAAGGACGACCAGGAGGTCGCCCGCCGCGCCGCCGCGATCGGCCGCGAGGTCGGCGAGCTGAAGGCCAACGGTCTCGCGGGCACCCCGGCCGAGGTCGTCGACAAGATCGGCCGCTACGCCGAGACCGGCTCCCGTCGCTTCTACCTCCAGATCCTCGACCTCTCCGACCTGGACCACCTGGAGCAGATCTCCTCCCACGTCCAGGCCCAGCTGTCGTAGGAATAAACGAGGGCGCCGGTCGGCGGCCGTGTGCGAAGGTGGGACGGTCGTCCTGCCGAGCCCCCAGGATCACCGTTCCTGGGGGCTTTCGCGCGCACGGCCGTAGCAAATCGTCCACCGGCCGGAGAGGCCCTGCCCATGTTCCTGACCATCACCACCACCGGCACGCCGGAACGCCCCGCCACCGACCTCGGCCACCTGCTGCACAAGCATCCCGACAAGGCGCAGGCGTTCTCCACCTCCTACGGGACGGCGCACGTCCTGTACCCCGAGGCGGAGGAGCAGCGCTGCACGGCGGCGCTGCTGCTGGAGGTCGACGCGGTGGCCCTGGTGCGGCGGGGCAAGGGCAAGGGACGCGGCGGCGCGCCCGACGCGGCCCTCGCGCAGTACGTCAACGACCGGCCGTACGCGGCCTCCTCGCTCCTTGCCGTGGCGCTGAGCAGCGTGTTCTCCAGCGCGATCAAGGGCACCTGCCACGCCAGGCCCGAGCTGCCGGCGCAGCCGCGCCCGCTGCGCATGGAGGTGCCCGCGCTGCCCGCGCGCGGCGGCCCGGAGCTCGTACGGCGGCTCTTCGAGCCGCTGGGCTGGACGGTGGCCGCCGAACCGGTCGCGCTGGACAGCGAGTTCCCGCAGTGGGGCGACTCGCGGTACGTGCGCCTGGTCCTGGAGTCGCAGGAGCTGACGCTCGCCGAGGCGCTGCGCCACCTCTACGTGCTGCTCCCCGTGCTGGACGACGCGAAGCACTACTGGGTCGCGCCCGACGAGGTCGACAAGCTGCTGCGCGCCGGTGAGGGCTGGCTGCCCGCGCACCCGGAGCAGAAGCTGATCACCAGCCGCTATCTCTCGCGCCGCTGGTCGCTGACCCGGCAGGCGATGGAGCGGCTTGAGCTGGTGCGGCTTGCGGAGGCCGACGACAGCGAGGTCGAGGAGCTCGACAACGCGGTCGGCGCCGAGACCGAGGACGAGGAGAAGCCGACCCCGCTGGCCGTGCTGCGGCGGGACGCGATCATCGAGTCCCTGCGCGGGGCGGGTGCCGCCCGGGTCCTCGATCTCGGGTGCGGACAGGGTCAGTTGGTGCAGGCGCTGCTCAAGGACCCGCGGTTCACCGAGATCGTCGGGGTCGACGTGTCGGTGCGCGCGCTGACCATCGCCTCGCGGCGGCTGAAGCTGGACCGCATGGGCGAGCGCCAGGCTTCCCGCGTCAAGCTGTTCCAGGGTTCGCTCGCCTACACCGACAACCGCCTCAAGGGGTACGACGCGGCCGTGCTCAGCGAGGTGATCGAGCACCTCGACCTGCCGCGGCTGCCCGCCCTGGAGTACGCGGTGTTCGGCGCGGCCCGGCCGCGCACGGTCGTGGTGACCACCCCGAACGTGGAGTACAACGTCCGCTGGGAGTCCCTCCCGGCCGGCCACGTCCGGCA
>NZ_JBHVGU010000065.1:0-29903 GCF_042800575.1 Streptomyces sp. NPDC057616 | reverse complement strand
GTCCCACCAGGCTCGGTCTACCGAATTCGGGTCCTGGAGGTACTGCTGATAGATCTCGTCGACGAGCCACTCGTTGGGACCGAACGCGGCCGCGGGGTTCTTGCCCGCTTGGTCGGCGTCGGTCGAGATGCTCGAGTTACTGGGGGACTGTGGCGACACGGCGGCAACCGCCCTCTTCCGCTTCACAAGGTGATGGACAGCGGGAATAAAGGCTACGCCCCCCGGACCCCGAAGGTCAGGCCGGGCAGGTTCATCGTCGTGTAAGTCACACCGGAAACTGTGTTTCGGGCCTGGAAATGGCGGGAAACAAGCGGGGTTCCGCTTCGAAATGCGGGGGACGGGAAACGCCTCAGTAGGCCCGTCACGCCAGGCCTGCGGGCGTGTGCCTGATCACACGTGTCCGTCAGTGCGGACGCTCGTGGATCTTGGGGCTGCGATTCGGACCTTACGTCAACTTTGGACGGATGTCTCTCCCGGAAGGGTGACGCGGATCCGGCAGCCACGCTCCGATTCGGCCACGCCGATCCCGCCACCGTGCAGGTCGACGGCCCAGCGGGCGATCGCCAGGCCGAGACCCGTGCCGCCGTCGCCGCCCTGTCCGTTCGAGGCGCCCGCACTGCCGCGGTTGAAGCGCTCGAAGACGCGGTGCCACTCCGAGCGCGGAATGCCGGGGCCCTCGTCGAGCACCTCCAGCTCCAGCGACTCGGACTGCGGGCCGCGCCGCGCCCGCACGGTCACCCGGCCGTGCGGCGGGCTGTGCTTGACCGCGTTGTCGATGAGATTCGCCACTACCTGGTGGATCCGCTCGGGGTCCGCGTGCGCGGTCAGCTCCGGCGGGGAGACGTCGAGGTGCAGATGGACGTCCGTACGCGTGTGGGTGCCCGAGCCGGAGGCGATGCCCGCGCGCGCGGGCACGGCCATGTTGGCCTCCTTCAGCACGCCCGACAGGTAGGGCCACACCTCGAAGCGGCGGCGGCGCAGCGGTACGACGCCGTTGTCCAGCCGGGAGAGGTCCAGCAGCGTCTCGACCAGCCGGCCGAGCCGCTCGGTCTGCTTGAGCGCGGTGCGCATCGTCTCGGGGTCGGCGGGCGAGACGCCGTCCACGATGTTCTCCAGGACCGCCCTGAGCCCCGCGATGGGGGTGCGCAGCTCGTGCGAGACGTTCGCCACCAGCTCCTTGCGCTGCCGTTCCTGGGCCTCCAGGTCGTCGGCCATGCGGTTGATGGTCTGCGCCAGGTCACCCAGTTCGTCGCGGCGGTTCTCGCGCACCCGGCGGGTGTAGTCGCCGTGCGAGATGGCGTGGGCGACGGCGTTCATGTCGTCCAGCGGCGCGGTGAGCGAGTGGGCCACGAACTGCGTGATGAGCAGCGTGGCGATCATCGAGAAGACGGTGATGAAGCGCAGCTCCGTCGCCGTGCGCATCGCGATCATCATCAGCCCGGTGGTGATGAGGACCGCGATGACGACCAGTGCGCCCAGCTTCGTCTTGATCGAGAACGGGCGCAGGCCGCCCCAGGGCTCCCCGGGGCTTCTCCGTGCGGCTGGACCGCCGCTCATGGCGTCGGGGTCTCCAGTGCGTAGCCCACACCGTGCACGGTGCGGATCCGCTCGGCGCCGATCTTCCGGCGCAGTGCCTTGATGTGGCTGTCGACGGTGCGGGTGCCGGAGGCGTCCGCCCAGTCCCACACCTCGGCCAGCAGCTGCTCACGCGAGAGCACCGCGCGCGGGGTGTTCGCCAGGCACACCAGCAGGTCGAACTCGGTGGGCGTCAGGTGTACGTCCTCCGAGTGCACACGCACCCGGCGCTGCGCGTGGTCGATCTCCAGCTCGCCGAGCCGCAGGATGCCGCTCCTGGGGGTCGCGGCCGCCAGCGCGGCGCGCTCCACCCGGCGCAGCAGCACGTGCACGCGCGCGGCCAGCTCCCGCATGGAGAACGGCTTGGTCATGTAGTCGTCGGCGCCGACCCCGAGGCCGACCAGCATGTCGGTCTCGTCGTCGCGCGCGGTGAGCATCAGCACCGGCACCGGACGGGCGGCCTGCACGCGGCGGCAGACCTCCAGGCCGTCGAAGCCGGGCAGCATGATGTCGAGGATCAGCAGGTCGGGCTGCCAGGCCTCGGCGGTGTCGACGGCGGCCGGGCCGTCGCCCGCGGTCTGCACGAGGAAGCCCTCGGCGCGCAGGCGGGTCGCGATGGCTTCGACGATGGTCGGGTCGTCCTCGACCACCAGCACCCGGCGCTGTGCGCCCGGCGTCGCCGTCGTGCCGTTGTGGGATGTGTGGGTCTGCTCCATCGCCCGCCCCTGAGTTGCTTTCCGGAATGCGTGGGGTCATTCCTTCTGACTGGCTTTGCCTGCGCATGCTTGCGATTGACGCTTGAATGATCCGCGTCAGAGAAGCAGAGTACGGGGAGTCACCGTCTCGCGGCTATCCAGGTCGGACGGCGATGTGGACGACGTCCGGAACGCCCCGGGCAACCGGGATCTCTTCGGTACGCACCCGCTGGAACCCGGCATTCCACAAGGTTTCTTCGAAATCCGGAGAGGGCTTGGCCGACCACACCGCCAATATGCCGCCCGGCTTCAACACCCTTGCGCAGCTTGTGAGTCCGTCCGGCGAGTAGAGGCCCTCGTTGCCCTCGGTGACGGTCCAGCCGGGGCCGTTGTCGATGTCCAGGCAGAGAGCGTCGTACGTGGCGGATGTCTCATTCACGTACGTGATCAGATCCGCCTCGACGATCTCCGTGCGCCGGTCGGCGAGGGCCTGTGCCGACAGAGCGGCGAGGGGTCCGTCCTGATGCCAGCCGACGATGGCGCGCTCGCGTTCCACGACCGTGATCGCCCCCCAGTACGGGTCGGCCGCCGCGTGTGCGAGCGAGAACCCCACCCCGAGCCCGCCGATCAGCACGTGAGGCAGCGGGCGGGGGCCCAGCGCGTCGCGCGCGGCGTCGACGAGCAGCCGCTCCGAGCGGCCGTCCGAGGTGTCCATCAGGAAGCAGCCGTTGGCGATGATCTGCAGCAACGCGCCGTGCCGGCGCAACACGACCTCGCCGTACGGGCCCTCGCGACGATCCAGGACCACAGGGGTGTCGTAGGTGGCGGTCATGGCCCCATCCTGCCCGAACCGGGGGGTGCGGCCAGGGGGATTTCCGGGAGGGCCGGGACCCGGACCCCGCTGAAGGGCGGACGCGGGGTGCGGCGCGCGGTGCGTCTCGCGCGGGCCGCCGCCCGTGCCTACGCTCGAAGCAGCGGGAGGCCCGCAAGGCCGGCGAGAAGTGCGTGGTGGCTGCCATGACCGCGAATTACCCGTTCGTGGGACGCGAGGACGTGCTGGGCGAGCTGCGGGCCGCCCTGGAACGCGCCGCGTCCGGGCGGGGCGGCCTCGTGACGCTCACCGGGCCCGCCGGCGCGGGCAAGACCCGTACCGCCGAGGAGGCCGCCGCACACGCGGACGGATTCCGCACCCGGTGGACGTGGTGCCCGCCGCAGACCGCGGGCCGCGCCTTCCGCCCGTGGTCGCGGCTGCTGCGGGAGCTGGTCGCCGAGGACGTGCGCTGCGGGCGGCTGGTGACCGCCTCGCCTCCGCTACGGGCCCTGGTGGCCGGGTCGGCGCCGGGCGTGCCCCGCGGAGCCGACCCGGAGACGGCACGGGTGCGGCTGGCGGGCGACGTGGCCGAGGTGCTGGCCACCGCCGCCCGGCGCGGGCCGCTGCTCCTCGTGCTGGACGACGTGCACGCCGCCGACGCGTCCTCGCTGCGGCTGCTGCTGGAGACCGCGGACGCGGCACGCTCCTGCGGGGTCCTGCTCCTGGCGACGGCCCGCGACGACGACGCGGCCTGGCGCCACGGCACGGGCGACGTCCGCGGCTGGGCCCGTGCGCAGCTGCTGCGCCGCGGCCGGTCGCTGCCCGTCGGGCCGCTGCCCGAGCGGGACGTCGCGGCACTGGTGGAGGCGGCGACGGGAGCGGCGCCCGCGCCGGACGTACTGAGTTCGCTGGTACGGCGGACCGGCGGTGACGCGTTCTTCGTCACCGAGCTGCTGCGCGGCGGCCGGTGGGACGGCTCCGGCCGGTCCTCGGTCGCCGTCCGGGACGCCGTACGCGAGCGGCTGGACGGCCTCGACCCGCGGGCCGCGCGCGTGCTGGACGTGGCCGCCGTCCTCGGCACCCGCTTCCGGCTCGACGTGCTCGCCGAGACCGCGGAGGTGCCGCTGGGCGAGGTGCGCGCGCTGCTCGGGGAGGCCGCGGGGGCCGGGCTGCTGGCCGAGGCCGGGGCAGACCGCGGGGCCTTCCGGCACGACCTGCTCCGCGACGCGGTCCACGACACCCTCGCGCCCGCCGAACGCACCGCGCTGCATGCGGCCGCCGCCCAGGTCCTGGCCGGCTACGCCCGCCGCGGCCGCGACACCTCTCCCGCGGAGGTCGCCCACCACCTCCTGCTCTCCGGCCCCGAACACGCCCACGAGGCCGCGCAGTACGCCCGCGAGGCGGCGGCCCGAGCGGAGGGCCTGTACGCCTTCGAGGACGCGGCGCGGTGGTACGAGCGTGCGGTGGGGGCGTGGTCGGCGGTGGGGGTGGAGGGGGACGGGGCGCGGCAAGGCGGGGAGGACGGGGCGAGGCGGACCGGGGCATCGCGCGGTGGGGTTCAGGGGAGCGGCGAGGCGGGTGGCGGGGGTAGCGAGGGGACGGGGAGCGAGGACGGCGGGGCGGGCCGGGGAGCGGGGAGCGGGTGCGGTGAGGAGGTGGGTAGTGGAGGCGGACGGGCGGTAGGAGGCCGGGGAGGGGGGAAGGCGGGGAGCGGAGGAGGTCTGGGGGCGGGAAGCCGGGACGACTGGGAGACGGGCAGCCGGGGCGGCGGGGAGACGGGCAGCACGGAGGCAAGGGCATCCGCTCCCGTCATCGTGCGCGCCGGGATCGTCGAGGCCCTGCTCGGGCTCGGGGCCGCGCGGCTCGGGGCCGGGGAGCGGGAGGGCGCGCGGGACGCGTGGCTCAGGGCCGCCCGGATGGCCCGGGAGGCGGGAAGGGCGGACCTGCTGGCGCGGGCGGCGCTGGGGCTGGGGACCGGGGCCGTGGGCTTCGAGGTCGATCTGGAGGACCGTGAGCAGCTCGACCTGCTGACCGAGGCGCGCACCGCGCTCGCCGCCGAGCCCCGGTACGCCGCCCTGCGCGCCGCCGTCACCGCGCGGCTGTCGCTCGCGGCCGGGCTCGTGGAACCGGAGAAGCACCGCATCGCGCTCGCCGAGGAGGCCGTCCGCACCGCCCGCGAGACCGGCGACCCCGCGAGCCTCGGCCCCGCGCTGGCCGCGCTGTGCGACGCGCGGCCCGGACCCGACCACTGCCGCGACCGGCTCGCCTGGACCGGGCAGATCGTGGCGTCGGCCCGCGACCTGCGCGACCCGGTGCTCGAACTGCTCGGCCGGCGGCTGCGGCTGGTCGCGCTGATGGAGACGGGCACGTTCGCCGAGGCCGACGCGGAGGTGGCGGCGTACGAGACGTGCGTGCGCCCGCTCAGGCGCCCCCTCTACGCCTGGTACGTGCCGCTGTGGCGGGGCACGCGCGCATTGATGGAGGGCCGCTACGACGACTGCGCGGCCGCGCTCGACGAGGTGGAGGAGCTGGGCCGCAGGGCCGGCAGCGGCAACGCGGGCCTGCTCGCCGTCACCCAGCGCTGGTGCCTGTACGCCGACAGCGGCGACAGCGGCGGACTGGAACGGATCCGCGCCGCCGCCTCCGACCTGGAGCGGTCCCCGATGCTGTGGCCCCGCGTCACGCTCGCCCTCGTCGCGGCGCAGTTCGGCCGCCCAGAGGAGGCCGCCCGCCGCCTCTCGGCCGTCGCACCCCGTCTCGGCGAGGCGCCCCGCGACAGCGAATGGCTCCCCATGGTGGCGCAGGCCGCGGAGACGGTGGCCGCCTTGGGCTCCCACCCCAGCGCCTCCTTCCTCTACGACCTGCTGGCCCCGTACGCCGGCCTGTTCGCGGTGGAAGGCATCGGCGCGGCGGTACGCGGCCCGGTCGACCGCCATCTCGCCCTGCTCGCGGCCGCCGTCGGGGACACGGACCGAGCCCGCGAGCACCGGAAGCGGGCGATACGGGCCACCGAAGCGGCGGGCGCGGTGGCGCTGACGGAGCGCATCGCGGCCGAGACGGCCGAGACCACCGAGATGGCCGAGACGGCAGGGATGGCGCGGACGACACATGCGGGGGTGAGGGCGGGAGCGGCGCGCGCCGACGCCTCCCCTCTCTTCCGCCGCGAAGGCCCCCTCTGGCGGCTCCGCTACGCCGGCCGCGACGTACGCCTCCCGGACAGCAAGGGCCTGCACGACATCGCCGTCCTGCTCGCCCGCCCCGGCACACCGGTCCCCGCCGTGGAACTGGCGGCACCGGACGCCCGCGGGCAGGACGCCGGGGAGCTGCGTCCCCAGGGCGACACCGGGGAGGTCGTCGACGCCACCGCCCGGGCCGCCTACCGGCGCAGGCTGCGGGAGCTGGAGGAGGAGGCCGGGGACGCGGACGAGGCCGGGGACGCCGGGCGTTCGGAGCGGATCGCCGTGGAGCGGGACGCGCTCGTCGGGCAGCTCGCGGCCGCGTACGGCATCGGGGGCCGCGTACGCCGCACCGGCTCGCCCGCCGAACGCGCCCGTACCGCCGTCACCGCCCGCATCCGGGCCGCGGTGCGGCGCATCAGCGACGTCCACCCCGAACTCGGCCGCCACCTCATCACGGCCCTGCGCACCGGCACCCTCTGCGTCTACGCGCCCGAGCAGCCGCCCGGGTGGCGGCTGTGAGGGCGCGCCTCACATCGTGCCGCCCGATCTCACGCCTCCCGGGTGAAGCGCCGAAGCGCGCGACTCCGAGGGAAGGCAGGACACCATGCCGCGCACCACCAAGGCCGAGGCCGAACTCAAGGTCGACGAGCCCGTCATCGAGGGGCGCTACGCCGAGCTCGGCCCTTACACGGTCTCCTACGAGACCATGAAGCAGGACATGGACCCCGCCCCGCTCTTCCGGGGCCTGCCCGACGACCGCTGCCAGTGCCCGCACTGGGGCCAGGTCCTCTCCGGCCGGATCGTGTTCCGGTACGCCGACCACGACGAGGTCTTCCACGCCGGCGACGCCTACTACGGCGCGCCCGGCCACCTCCCGCTCGTCTTCGCGGGCACCGAGATCGTCGAGTTCAGCCCCACCGCCGAGCTGAACCGCACGATGGAGGTCGTCGGGCGCAACCTCGCGGGGGCGACGTCATGACCACCCGCACCGACGTCCGTACCGACACCCGGATCGGGGAACTCGCCGGTCTCTTCGTGCAGTTCCTGGAGACCAACACCGCACCCGACGGGCTGTTCACGGACGACGTCTTCCTCGATCTGACCCTCCCGCAGTGGCGGTTGCAGACCCGGGGGCGCGACGAGCTCGTCGCCCTGCGCCGCCGCAGCCACCCCGCCCGCGGCACGGTGCCGCGCCACCGCGTGGACCCCACGCCCACCGGGTTCGTCCTGGAGTTCGAGGAGTCCTGGGTGGACGGGCAAGGCACCTGGTACTGCCGGGAGTTGATGCGTGCCGAGCTGCGCGACGGCGCCATCGGCCAGGCGTCGGTCTACTGCACCGGCGACTGGGACCAGGCGACGCGCGCGGCCCACGCCAAGGAGGTGACCCTGCTCAGGCCGTGAGCCGCCCACGGACGGCGGGAAGCGGCTCAGGAAGCGGCACACACGGGAAGCGGGACGCGCCGGAAGCTTGAGAGGTTGCTGTGAATCGGCTCCCGCGTGGTGTCGGTCACAGACACAGGCCCCCGTGATTGCGAAGGGTGGTGCGCGACGGAAGGAGCGCCCCACCGTGGAACCCACCGCGACGGCCGGACCCGACCCCTCGGCCGCGCCCCTTCCCGACGTGTCCGCACTCCTGGACGGGGTGCCGCGGCAGCGCGGCGGTGCGGACCTCACCACCACCCTCGCGCCCACCCCGCTCGCCCGGGCCCTCCGCCTGCTGCCGACACCCGCCGGTACGCCGTTCACCTTCGGCTACGCGGCGGTCCTGGCCCTCACCTCGCTGCTCGGCACGTACGCCTCCTCCTCGCTGGTGCAGTCCCTGCACCAGGCGTCCAGCACCGATGTGGCCCACCTGCTGGAGTCGCCCGCGCTGGTCCTGCTGGCGAGCGCGCTGTGGGTCGCTGGCGGGCTCGTCTCGCCGTACGTCGTCTGCTTCCTGCTCGTCCTGACCGCGCTGGAGCGGCGGATAGGCGGGGCGCGCACGGCCGTCGTCTTCCTCGCCGGGCACGTCCTCGCCACCCTCGCGACCGAGGGCACCGTCGGCGTCGCGGTCCTGGTCGGCCACCTCCCCGACAGCTCCCTGCACCGCCTCGACTACGGCATCAGCTTCGGCGTCGCCGCCGGCGTGGGCGCCCTCGCGGGGCTGCTCGGGCCGTGGCTGCGCTGGCCGCTGCTGCTCCTGTTCGGCGGCATGCTGGTGCAGGGCCTGCTGGAGTTCACCGACCCGATGACCGGCTGGGGCCATCTGATCTCGCTGGCGACAGGCGTCGCGACCTGGCCGCTGATCAGGCGCTGGTACCGCGAGGCGCAGGCCGTCCCGCGCCTCCCGAAGACGCGCCAGGGAACCTCAGAACCCGGTCCCTGAGAACCCGGTCCCTGGTCACCGCGTACCTGAGAACCCGCCGCCTAGGAACCCACCCCGCGCGCCGCGGCCAGCTTCCGGGCCAGCCCTGGAACCCCGAGCTCCCGCTCCCGCGCCTCGTCGGCCCCGTGCAGCAGGTTGCCCAGCTGCCAGGGGTCCCGGGCCAGGTCGTAGTACTCCCGGAAGAGCACCTCCCCGCCGCCGGTGGGGCGGCCGTTGCGGTCCAGGCGCGTCCGGTAGTACTCGGTGTACTGGTCCGTCCTGCCGATGGACGACGTCCAGGTGTGGATCGGCTGCTCGTCCTGCCGGTTCCACCACCACTCGGCGAGCAGCCGCTCGCGGCCGTTGCCCCGGTCGAGCAGGGAGTGGCCGTCGTGCGGGGTGTCCGGGGCGATGCCCGCCGCGGCCAGGAAGGTGGGCGCGATGTCGACATGGCCGGTGAGCCGGTCGTCGCCGCCCGACCCGAGGCCGCCCGCCGGCCAGGACAGCTGGAAGGGCACCTCCAGACTCGGCCGGTACGGCACCGACTTGCGCAGCCAGCCGTGGTCGCCCCAGCACAGGCCGTGGTCGCTGGTGAACAGCACCAGGGTGTTCTCCAGCTGGCCGAGCGAGCGCAGCTTGGCGCGGAAGTCGTGCATCGCGTCGTCCACGGACAGCAGGGTGCGCAGCTGACGGGCGCGCAGGGCCCGGCCCTGGGCGACGGAGTGGTGCGCCGCGCGCAGGAACGGCGGCTTGTCCGCTTTGTCGCGCTCGAACACGGAGGGCCGCCCGTCCCAGCCGGGCACGCGCGCGTGGGCGTACCGCCGCTCCGGGATGTTCAGCTCGTGCGCGCTGCGCGTGGCGACGTACGCGAACCAGGGCCGCCGGTCCACGCGGGACTTCTCGATGAAGGCGAGGGCGCGGTCCCTGATGACGGTGGTGTCGTAGCCGGGAATGTTCCGGACGGTCCCGCCGTCGTTGTAGTGGCCGTCGTAGTACGCCACCGGCTCCTGGAGCAGCCACTCGTCGAAATGCGGCGGGTCGTCGGCCGCGTGCCAGTAGTTGAGGTACTTGCCGAACAGCCCGGTGCGGTAACCGGCCGCCCGCAGCTGCCGCTGCACGGTGGTGCGCTGGTCGAGGTGAGAGGGGTGCCGGGTGTCGAGGACGCCGTGGTGGTGCGCGTACCGGCCCGACATGATCGTGGCGCGCGAGGGGGCGCACAGCGGGGTGTTGGCGTACGCCCGCCCGAAGGTGACGCCCTGTCCGGCCAGCCAGTCGAGCGTCCGCGGGATCGCCCAGTCCGTCTCCTTGGGCTGGTCGTCCGTCAGCACCAGGAGGATGTTGGGGCGGTCGTCGGAGCGGCGCCGCCGGTGCGGCGTCGGCGGCACGGCCGGCCCGGCCGCGACGGCGCCGCGCGCGGTGGCGGCCGGCGGATGCGCCGCCCCGTCGAGTCCCGTCCCGCGCGCCACCAGCGGCACCGCGGCCCCCGCCGCCACCACCGCACCCCCGGCGATCACCGCACGCCGTGCGGGCCCCCGCCGCTGCTCGCCCATCGGCTTCCCCACGTCCCCCGTCGTCCGGTCGTACGAGCTTGCCGCGTGCGGCACCCGCCTGTGAACGCCGGGGCGCACGCAGCGTCTGTCGCGGCCCGTGATCGCTGACAGCGAACGGTGCGGAATCCGGGGAACAACGGCGGAGCCCCAAGCATTGAGTCGGCATAACTCAACTTGACTGCCGAAGGGGAGATCATGGCTTCGACGTCCGCATCGCTCACCCTGCCCGTGCTGCCGCTCGACGACGAGGTGGTACTCCCTGGCATGGTGGTGCCGCTGGACCTGAACGACGCCGACGTACGCGCCGCGGTGGAGGCCGCCCAGGCCGCCGCCCGGACGGAACCGGGAAAGCCGAAGGTGCTGCTCGTGCCACGGGTCGACGGGACCTACCCGAGCACCGGCGTGCTCGGCACCGTCGAGCAGGTCGGCCGGCTGGCCGACGGTGACCCGGGCGCCCTCATCCGCGGCCGCGGCCGCGTGCAGATCGGTGCCGGCACCACCGGACCGGGTGCGGCGCTGTGGGTCGAGGGGACGAGGATCGACGAGAGCGCGCCCGAGCCGCTGCCCGGTCACGTCACCGAACTGGTCAAGGAGTACAAGGCCCTCGCCACCGCCTGGCTGCGCAAGCGCGGCGCCTGGCAGGTCGTGGACCGGGTGCAGGCCATCGACGACGTGTCGCAGCTGGCCGACAACTCCGGTTACTCGCCCTTCCTGACCACCGAGCAGAAGATCGAACTGCTGGAGACGGCCGACCCGGTCGCCCGGCTCAAGCTCGCCACCCAGCAGCTGCGCGACCACCTGGCCGAGCAGGACGTGGCCGAGACCATCGCCAAGGACGTCCAGGAGGGCGTCGACAAGCAGCAGCGTGAGTTCCTGCTGCGCCGTCAGCTGGAAGCCGTCCGCAAGGAACTGCGCGAGCTGAACGGCGAGGGCAAGGACTCCGCCGAGGAGTCCGACGACTACCGCGCCCGCGTCGAGGCCGCCGACCTGCCCGAGAAGGTCCGCGAGGCCGCCCTCAAGGAGGTCGACAAGCTCGAGCGCTCCAGCGACCAGTCGCCCGAGGGCTCCTGGATCCGCACCTGGCTGGACACCGTCCTCGAACTGCCGTGGAACGACCGGACCGAGGACGCCTACGACATCCAGGGCGCCAAGGCGGTCCTGGACGCCGAGCACTCCGGCCTGGAGGACGTGAAGGAGCGGATCACCGAGTACCTGGCGGTGCGCAAGCGCCGTACCGACCGCGGGCTCGGCGTCATCGGCGGCCGCCGCGGCGGCGCCGTGCTGGCCCTCGTCGGCCCGCCCGGCGTCGGCAAGACCTCGCTCGGCGAGTCGGTCGCGCACGCCATGGGCCGCAAGTTCGTCCGCGTCGCCCTCGGCGGCGTCCGCGACGAGGCCGAGATCCGCGGCCACCGCCGTACGTACGTCGGCGCGCTGCCCGGCCGGATCGTGCGCGCGATCAAGGAGGCCGGTTCGATGAACCCGGTCGTTCTGCTCGACGAGATCGACAAGGTGGGCTCCGACTTCCGCGGCGACCCGGCGGCCGCCCTGCTGGAGGTCCTGGACCCGGCGCAGAACCACACCTTCCGCGACCACTACCTGGAGGTCGAGCTCGACCTGTCGGACGTGGTCTTCCTGGCGACGGCGAACGTCCTGGAGGCAATCCCCGAAGCCCTCCTCGACCGTATGGAACTCGTGCGCCTGGACGGATACACCGAGGACGAGAAGGTCGTCATCGCCCGCGACCACCTGCTCCCGCGCCAGCTGGAGCGGGCGGGCCTGGACAAGGACGAGGTGACCCTGGCCGAGAGCGCCCTGCGCAAGCTCGCCGGCGAGTACACGCGCGAGGCGGGCGTACGCACCCTGGAGCGCTCGATCGCCCGGCTGCTCCGCAAGGTCGCGGCGCAGCACGAACTGGGCGACCGGGAGCTGCCGTTCACGATCACGGACGCCGATCTGCGCGCCCTGATCGGGCGGCCGCACCACGTTCCGGAGTCCGCGCAGGACCCGGCGGAGCGCCGTACGGCGGTCCCGGGCGTGGCGACGGGCCTCGCGGTGACCGGCGCCGGCGGCGACGTCCTCTTCGTGGAGGCGTCCCTCGCCGACCCGGAGACCGGCGCGGCGGGCCTGACCCTCACCGGTCAGCTGGGCGACGTGATGAAGGAGTCGGCGCAGATCGCGCTGAGCTTCCTGCGCAGCCGCGGCGCGGAGCTGGAGCTGCCGGTCGCGGACCTGAAGGACCGCGGCGTGCACATCCACTTCCCGGCGGGCGCGGTCCCGAAGGACGGCCCGAGCGCGGGCATCACGATGACGACGGCGCTGGCGTCGCTGCTGTCGGGCCGGCTGGTCCGCACGGACGTGGCCATGACCGGCGAGGTCTCGCTGACCGGCCGGGTGCTGCCGATCGGCGGCGTGAAGCAGAAGCTGCTCGCCGCGCACCGCGCCGGGGTGACCACCGTGATCATCCCCAAGCGCAACGAGGCCGACCTGGACGACGTCCCGGCCGAGGTGCTGGACAAGCTCGACGTTCACGCCGTGACCGACGTCCGCCAGGTCCTGGAACTGGCGCTCGCACCCGCCACGAGCGAGACGGCGCCGGAGGTTCCGGTGGCGGCGTGACGGACGCCATCGGATGAGGGAAGGCCCGGGTCCCGTGAGGGAGGCCCGGGCCTTCTTCTCGTGCCGGCCGCCCGGTTCCGCGTCAGCCGCCGGCGAGGGCGGCGGTCAGCCGTTGGCCAGGGCCACGACGCGGTCCAGGGCGCCGTTGAACTTGTCGTGGTCGCCGACCGTCGGGCCGGAGGAGGTGTACTGCCACATCGTGTAGTAGCCCCAGCCGGCCGGCAGCGTGCCCACGGTCGACGCGTAGCGGGCGATCCACAGCGGGTTGGCGGAGGCGAAGCCGCCGTAGTTGCCGGTGCAGTCGGTCCACCAGCTGGTGGCCGTGTAGATCACGGCGTCCCGGCCCGTGCGGGCCTTGTAGGTGTTCAGGAAGTCGGCGATCCAGCTGACCATCGACGAGGCCGACTTGCCGTAGCAGGCGGCGCCGTAGGGGTTCCACTCGATGTCGAGGACGCCGGGGAGGGTCTTGCCGTCCCTGGACCAGCCGCCGCCGTGGTCGACGAAGTAGTTGGCCTGTGTGGCGCCGCTGGTGGTGTCGGGGGTGGCGAAGTGGTACGCGCCGCGGATCATGCCGACGTTGTAGGAGCCGTTGTACTGCTGGGCGAAGTACGGGTTCGTGTAGTACGTCCCCTCGGTCGCCTTGGTGTAGGCCCACCTGACCCCGCTGCTCCACAGCGTCGACCAGGCGACGTTGCCCTGGTAGCCGGAGACGTCGACGCCCTCGGTCTGGGTGGCGTCGGCGGAGGAGGGGGTGCCGGCGGTGCCGTCGTGGGCGGCGACGCCCATGCCCATGCGGGCGGAGCCGCGGGTGGGGGTGTCCGCCGCGGAGGCGGGCGTGGCGGGCACGGCGAGGACGAGCGAGAGGGCGGCGAGCAGGAGTCCGGCGAGCAGGGGGCGCCGGGGGTGTACCGGTCCGGGTCTGTGCACGGGCATGGCGTGCCTCCGAAAGCTCGGTGATGCTCTGTGGGGGAGGGCGCCCGTACGGCGGGAGTGCGGGACCGTACGGGGCCGTGGCCCGGCCATCGACAGTGATGGCGTGGGCATGTCAGTCGGTGCCTGGTATCGAAGCTACGCACGTAGAAGAGTGCGTGGAAGAGGGGTCGGAGGCTGCCGTTGGTCTAGCCCTGCGAAATACTTGGGGAGCTGCGGCAACGGCGGGGTTTGGCGGAAACTTTCAGGTTCAGGAAAACCGAGGCAGGGACTGACGTGCACGAAGGCGAAAACGGGGACGAGCGCCGACTCCCGGCGGAAACGTCACCGAGTGGTGCAGACCAGGAATACCTGTCCCTGGAGCGCGAGTTGACGATCCTCTTCCGGCGCGCCCGGGCCAACCAGGGGGAGATGGCGCGCGAAGTGCACCCCGATCTGGAATCGGCGGCGTACGGCCTGCTGATCCGCCTCGACGAGTGCGGCCGCCAGCGTGCCACGGAGCTCGCCGCCTACATCGGGGTCGGCAAGGCCACCATGTCCCGCCAGCTGCGCGCCCTGGAGGACCTCGGCCTGGTCGCCCGCGAACCCGACCCCGCCGACGGCCGTGCCTGGCTGGTCCACCTCACGGACGAGGGCCACGAGCGCGTCCGCAAGGTCCGCGACGCCCGCCGCGCCCGCTATGTCAGCCAGCTCAACCACTGGAACCGCGCCGAGGTCGCGGAACTGGCCCGACTGCTCAGCCAGTTGAACCGCGGCATGGAGAAGTAGGGGAGAAGGAAGGGGCTTCGCGGCCGCGAGTCACCGCCGCGGGCCGCGGCCCCGCGTCCCGGCCCCACCCGTCACAGCCCCACCCACACCACCCGTCACAGCCCCACCCACACCACCCGTCACAGCCCCACCCACACCACCGTCGCATCGTCATGCGTCTTGCTCCGGCGCAGGAAGGCCCGTTCCGTGTCGGCGGACTCCAGGGCGCGGACGCGTCGGACGAGGGCGCGGGCGCCCTCCTTGCGGAGGAGGCGGACGCAGTCCTCCCAGCTGCCCTCGTGGAACTTCTCCACCCAGCGGGTGGCGCCGTCGGTCAGTGCCGCGAGCGCGCGCACCTCCCGGCGGGGGAGCGTGCCCGTGACGGCCCGCTCGGCGACCGACGGATCCGCCGCCGCCGTGAAGAAGCCGCCCTCCATGTTGCGGACGGTCGAGTCCACGATCGCGTCCGTGGCCAGGGACGCGCGCGGCAGGCGGGACAGGCGGTCGTCCAGGAACGCCGTCACCGAGCCCTCAGGCGACTCCACGAGCAGCGCGGAGTCCGAGAGGACCAGGTACTCCACGGCCTCCGTACCCCAGCGCGCCACGACCACCGTTGCCTGAGGGGTGCGTGGGTGAGAAAGGTCACAGGTGGCCGAATGTGCCTCGGCTGTGCGGGCGATGGCGCGGGAAAGGACCTCGGCCAGCGGAACATCCGGGAGGGAAACGGTCAGTTCGGTCAGCGCCCCGCCCAGTCGGGCGACGTACCAGGGAACGGAATGCAGACAGCCCGTCCCGTCGCGCGGAGGCGTCACCCCGTCCAGGACGACCACGGCGCCGCCCTGGCCGGAAGCGGGCAGCGCGACAGCCGCGAAGTCCTCGTTGGGGCGGGCCGGATCGCCCGGCTCCGAAACAACTTCCGTATGCATTCGGCCAGTCTGCACGACGTCTTCACAAGGTGCGCAAAAGGTCGACACTGGTTGCCGAATAGGTGCACTCGCGCAGGTCAGGCGTCTGATTTGAGAGGGAATCCGCGGTTCCGGGAATGCGTGTCGGCGAATATTGCCACCGTCTCGCGCGGACGTCCAACCGGCCCGCCGCGCACGGTCGCTGCACGTGCCCCGGAAACTTGCTCGCCAACTCCCCTCCGATGTTCACTCCTTCGGGTGGCGGGTCAGGTGATGCTCGGCCACTGCCCACCGGCACTGGGAGGGTCGGGGACCGTACCTAGGGAGCGCGCGGTCGGCGTGAATTGACGGAGCGTCACCCGGGCCCATGAGTATCACGAGTCAGGAATGCGAGCACCGGTGCAGAAGACGCGGCCTCGTCGCACAGGCAAGCAGACGGACCCCGCAACGGAAGCGGAGCGCACGCCCGGCAGCACCACCACCGGCAAGGGCCGCCCCACGCACGTCCGCAACCGCCTCGTCGTCGCCGTGGCCGTGGTGGCCGCGGCCATCGCCGGGGCGGGACTGCCGTCCGTCTTCGCCGCCTCCGGGCAACTCTCGGACTCGCAGGACCTGGTGACGCTCGCCGGGCAGACCCAGAACGCCCTCGTCCTCGCCCACTCGCTGGCCGACGAGCGGGACGAGGTGACCTCGTACATCGCCGCCGGCCGCCCCAAGTCCAAGGCGCCCGGCGAGCAGGCGAGCGCGCGCGTCGACCGCCAGGTCGAGGAACTGCTCAACGACCCGGACATCTCCTCCTCCCTGCGCGGCGACCTCGACGGCATCGCCGCCCTGCGCCGCTCCGCGCTCACCGGCCAGAGCAGCGCCCTGCAGGCGCACGGGGAGTACACGGCCGCCATCACGGAACTGCACCGGCTCGCCGAGCAGCTGGCGGACCGGATGCCGCCCCGCGCCGGCGCGGGCGCCCACGCGCTCGCCGAACTGGACACCGCCGTGCAGCAGTCGGCCGCCGCCCGCGGCCTCCTCGTCGCGGCCCTCAACGTCCCCTCGTCCACCCAGACGGTGATCAGCCCCACCACCGGCCTGCCGGTGCGTACCGCGACCTCCACGGCGGCCGACACCAAGCAGCGCGACGCGCTGACCACCGCCGCCCAGCAGGCCCGGCTGCGCTCGGACGCCTCGCTCGCCGGCTTCCGCGACACCGCGCCCAGGCCGGCCCGGGACTCCTACGACTCC
Source organism: Streptomyces sp. NPDC057616 (assembly GCF_042800575.1). Taxonomy (NCBI): domain Bacteria; kingdom Bacillati; phylum Actinomycetota; class Actinomycetes; order Kitasatosporales; family Streptomycetaceae; genus Streptomyces; species Streptomyces sp. NPDC057616. Next base: position 13,315 of record NZ_JBHVGU010000065.1, on the reverse strand, counting down.
ACGGTCACCGGACCCGAGGTCGACTCCGCGGAGAAGTACCTCGGCTCGCTGACCGACCAGCCGACGCTCTCCACCTCCGAACTCGGCACCAGCGTCTCGAAGGTCGACGCCGCGCTCTCCGCCCGGATCGACGCCATGCGCGGTGCGGAGTCCGCCCTCTACGACCGCCGCACCAAGGATCTGGCCCAGCTGCGCGACGACGATGTCAGCGCGCTGGAGCTGCGGATCGCCGTGCTCGGCGTGCTGATGCTGGTCGCCGTCGGCATGGCCACGGCCATGGCGCGCAGCCTGACCCGGCCGCTCTCCGTCCTGCGCCGCGGCTCGGCCCGCCTCGCGCAGGCGGAGAACCCGGCCGCCGAGGACCCGGTCACCTTCACCGGCCGCAACGACGAGTTCGCGCAGGTCGTCCGCTCCGTCAACGTCCTGCACGCGCACGCCGCCGCCCTGCACGAGCGCATCGCCACTCTGGAGGCCGACCGCAAGCACCTGGTCGGCCAGCGCCAGAAGATGGCCGACGCCCGCGAGGAGCTGCGCTCGGAACTCGCCGGTTCCGCCGCCCAGTTGGAGCGGCTGCGGGAGAGCATCGGCGGCACGTTCGTGAACCTCGCCCTGCGCACCCTCGGCCTGGTCGAGCGTCAGCTGGGCGTCATCGAGGGCCTGGAGGAGCGCGAGCACGACCCGGACCGCCTCGCCACCCTCTTCAAGCTCGACCACTTCGCCACGGTGATGCGCCGGCACAGCGAGAACCTCCTCGTCCTCGCCGGTACCGAGCACGTCCAGCAGAGTGCGCACCCGGTCCCGTTGGTCGACGTCGTACGCGCCGCGGTCAGCGAGATCGAACGCTACGAGCGCGTCCGCATCGCCGTGCTGCCGCCGCACGCGCACATCGCGGGCTTCGCCGCCGACGACCTCTCGCACCTGCTCGCCGAACTGATGGAGAACGCCACCACGTTCTCCCCGCCCGACCGGCCCGTCGAGATCTCCGGCTGGCTCCTGGAGAACGGCGAGGTCATGCTCTCGGTCCAGGACGAGGGCATCGGCATGACCGCCGAGCGCATGACCCGGCTCAACGCCCGCCTCGCCGACTTCGACCCGGAGTCGCCCTACGACCACGAGGGCGAGGAGGGCCTCGGCCTCTACGTCGTCGCGCGCCTCGCCCACCGGCACGGCGTCCGCGTGCAGCTGCGCGAGCAGAAGCAAGGAGGCGTCGCTGCGGTCGTGGTGCTGCCGAAGGCCCTGCTGGCGGCGGCCCCGTCGGCCGCGGTCCCGGCCGCGTCGGCACCGATGTCCGGCTCCGCCCACTCCTTCTCCTTGCCGGGCGCCGACGCCGAGGCCAACTCCAACGAGCTCTACGCCCGCCACACCGCGGACGACCCGCTGGTCGCCCTGGCGGAGAAGGCCGCGCGGCAGGCCGCCGACGAGGAGGCCGACGAGCACGCGCCGACCCCGGCCGAGACCACGATGGAGCTGCTGATCCCGCTCCAGCCGACGGATCCGGACCCGCTGGAGCCGCAGCCGGCGAAGGCGGACCCTGCGAAGGCGGAAGAGCCGGCGGCGCAGCCCGCCGCCGCCGACGGCGGGCAGCCCGCGCCAGGACCGGTCGCCCCCGGCGAGGCCGAGGCGGAACACGCACGGACGCCGGACGCGGAACACGCCCGAACCGAGGACGAAGAAGAGCCCGTGACCGCGAAGGGCCTCCCCAAGCGGACACCCAGGATCACCGCACCGACCGACACCCAGCCGCCCCCGCGCCCCCGCTCCGTCAACGCGGATGCCCTCCGCAGGAGGCTCGGCGGATTCCGCCAGGGCGCCCAGGCCGGCTACCGCGACGTGGAGGCGGAGATCGCCGAGAGGACGGCCCAGAACGAGGTGCCGACCACCCAAACAGCTGTATCCGGAGAAGCCGACGGGGGCACTGTCGAGGAGGCAAGCAGTTGAGCGCGCCCAGTACCTTCGGACTGAGCAGTGAAGCCCGCAATCTGCACTGGCTGCTGACCAACCTGGTCGAGGAGGTGCCGGGCATCCAGTCGGTTGCCGTGGTCTCCTCCGACGGACTGCTGCTGCTCTCCTCCGATCCCGGCCGCAACGCCGAGGCCAAGGCGGTGGCCCAGCAGCGGCGGACCGGCCCGCGGGGCTCGGCCGCCGACCTCGCCACCATCGTCTCGGGCATCGGCAGCCTCACCATCGGTGCGGCCAAGCTGATGGACTCGGGCCGGGTGAAGCACACGATGGTCGCGATGGACGAGGGCAGTCTGTTCGTGATGTCGATCAGCGACGGCTCGCTGCTCGGCGTGCACGGCTCCGCGGACTGCGACATGAGCGTGGTGGCGTATCACATGGCGCTCTTCGTCGGCCGCGCCGGCCATGTGCTGACCCCCGAACTCCGCAGCGAGCTACGACAATCCCTCGAGCAGGAGTCCGCCGGGAGCGCCCGATGAGCAGTTCGCCGAACAAACTCCCCGTCCGCGGCGCCGAGCGCAAGCCGGCCCGCGTACGCCCCTATTCGCTGACCGGCGGCCGTACCCGCTTCGGCCACGTCCTCCTCGTGGAGACGTTCGTGGCCGCGCTGGAGGCCCCGGAGGAGCGCAGGGAACTGACGAACGGCGGCAGCGGCAGCCGGGTGATGCCCGAGATGCTCGCCATCGTCGAACTGTGCCGCCGTATGCGCACGGTGGCCGAGATCGCCGCGCTGCTGAAGATGCCGCTCGGCGTGGTCCGCGTGCTGCTCAGCGATCTCGCGGACCAGGGAAAGATCCGTGTGTACGGCACCGGGACCGGTCACGGCACGGGCCGCCCGGACCGCGCTCTGCTGGAAAGGGTGCTGAATGGACTCCGTCGTCTCTGACGCCGCCACCGCCGCCGGCGTCACCCCGCTCGTCGACGAGGACGAGAATCTGCAGTCCTGGCAGACGGACCGCACCCGCGCCCCGATCGCGACGAAGATAGTCGTGGCGGGAGGCTTCGGCGTCGGCAAGACCACGCTGGTCACCGCCGTCTCGGAGATCACGCCTCTGCAGACCGAGGCGCTGATGACCGAGGCGAGCGAGGAGACCGACGACCTCACCTCGACGCCCGGCAAGCTGACCACCACCGTGGCGATGGACTTCGGCCGTCTCACGCTCGACGACGACCTGGTGCTCTACCTGTTCGGCACGCCGGGCCAGCAGCGGTTCTGGTTCATGTGGGACGACCTGGTGCGCGGTGCGATCGGCGCCGTCGTCATGGCCGACACCCGCCGTCTGAAGGACTGCTTCCCCGCGCTCGACTACTTCGAGAGCTGCGGGCTGCCGTACGTCGTCGCGGTCAACCACTTCGACGGCAGCGAGCTGTTCGAACCGGACGACGTGCGGGAGGCATTGACGATCCCCGCGCACATACCTGTAATGATCATGGATGCGCGCCGCCGGATCTCGGTGATCGAGACCCTCCTGTCCCTCGTGGGCCACGCGCTCGACGAAACACCCGAGTGAACCCCCGTTAGGAGCCCTCACCCGCATGCGGAAGATACTCGTCGTCGGAGCCGGCCAGTCCGGTCTCCAGCTCGCCCTCGGCCTTCAGTCGCACGGGTACGAGGTCACCCTGATGTCGAACCGGACGGCGGACGAGATCCGTTCCGGCCGGGTCATGTCCACGCAGTGCATGTTCCACACGGCGCTGCAGCACGAGCGCGATCTCCAGCTGAACTTCTGGGAGTCCCAGGCCCCGAAGATCGAGGGGCTCGGCGTCTCGGTCGCGGCCCCGGGCTCCTGGGGCGAGGGCCCCGCGGCGCGTGCCATCGACTGGGTGGGCAAGCTCGACGGGATCGCCCAGTCCGTCGACCAGCGGGTGAAGATGGCCGGCTGGATGGAGACGTTCGCGCAGCGCGGCGGCCAGCTGGTCATCCACGGCGCGGCCGTCTCCGACCTCGACTACTTCTCCCGTACCTACGACCTGGTGCTGGTGTCGGCGGGCAAGGGCGAGCTGGTGTCCATGTTCGGCCGGGACGCGTCCCGTTCGCCCTACAGCGAGCCGCAGCGCGCGCTGGCGGTGGCCTACGTCCACGGTCTGGGCCCGCGCCCCGAGCACCCGGACTTCTACGCCGTGCGCTGCAACCTGGTCCCCGGGGTCGGCGAGCTCTTCGTGATGCCGACGCTCACCACCTCCGGCCCCGCCGACATCCTGTTCTGGGAGGGCATACCCGGCGGCCCGCTCGACGTCTTCAACGGCGTCAAGGACCCGGCCGAGCACCTCTCCCTGACCCTGGAACTCATGGAGAAGTTCACGCCCTGGGAGTACGCGCGGGCCACCAAGGTCGAACTGACCGACGCGGGCGGCACGTTGGCCGGCCGCTACGCGCCCACCGTGCGCAACCCCATCGGCCGGCTCCCCGGCGGCGGCCTGGTGCTCGGCGTCGCGGACGTCGTCGTCGCCAACGACCCGATCACCGGCCAGGGCTCCAACTCGGCCTCCAAGTGCGCGGCGGCGTACCTCGCCTCGATCCTGGAGCACGGCGAGAAGGAGTTCGACGAGACCTGGATGCAGGCGACGTTCGACCGCTACTGGAACACCGCGCAGCACGTCACCAAGTGGACCAACGCCATGCTCGCCCCGCCGCCGGAGCACATCCTCAACCTCATCGGCGCCGCGGGCCAGCTCCAGCCGGTCGCCGACCGCTTCGCCAACGCCTTCAACGACCCGTCCGACTTCGAGAACTTCTTCTACGAGCCCGAGAAGACGGAGGCGTACCTCGCGTCCGTGGCCGGCGCCTAGAGGCTGCGTTCGTCGGGACGCAGGGCTCCGAGGATCGGGTAGCTCGCGATCGGGGAGACCTTGACCGTCTCGCCGGTGCGGGGGGCCTGGACGACCATGCCGCGGCCCAGGTACATCGCGACGTGCGTGGCCTCGGGGAAGTAGACCACCAGGTCGCCGGGGCGCAGCTGGTCGAGGGGGACCTTCGGCAGCTGCGCCCACTGCTCCTGGCTGGTGCGGGGGATCGGGGTGCCCGCCCGGTCCCAGGCCTGTGCCGTCAGGCCCGAGCAGTCGTAGGACGCCGGGCCCTCGGCGCCCCACCGGTACGGCTTGCCGAGCTGGCGTACGGCGTAGCGCACCGCGCGGTCGCCCTCCGGCGAGGGCGGGCGGTCGTCGTCCAGCGCGCCGGATGCCATCAGGCTCCGCTGCGCCTTGTCGACCCCGCTCTTCTCCAACGCGCCGAGCGCGGAGATCTGTTCGGGGGTGAGGGCGGCGAGCAGCTCCTCGACCTTCTTCAGTCGCCCCTGGACGTCGTCCCGGTTCTTCTTCTGCCGTGCGGCCAGGGTGAGCTGCTGGTCGAGGGCCTTGCGGGCGGCACGGGCGAGCGCGCCGGCCTTCTTCTCGGCGCCGGCCAGCCGCCCGACCGTCTCGGCGCGCTCCCGCGCCACCTGCCCGATCACATGGCCCTGGTCGAGCGCCTGCTGCGGATCGCGGGCCAGCAGCAGCCGTACGTAGGGGGAGATGTCCGTGCTGCTCTGGTACTGCTGGCGGGCCAGCCGCCCCGCCGCGCCCCGGCTGTCCTGGAGCGAGAGGCGGGCCTTGGCGAGCGCGCCGTCCAGCCGGGCCACCTCGGCGCGCTGCTTCGTCAGCTTCTCGGCGGTGGCGTCGTAGGTCTCGGTGGCCTGTTCGGCCTGCCGGTACAGCTGCTGAAGGTCCGTCAGCTGCTGGGCGATGCCGCGGCCGTCCGGGCCGGGCGTGGGCGCGGCCGTCGCGGGCAGCGGCGCGAGGACGCAGCCGGCGGCCGCTGCCGCGGTGCACACCAGACGCAGAACCTTTCCCGACACGTCATCACCTCCGGTGCGGGGCAGCCCTTCCGCTCCGCTCAGTGAGGTGTTGACGGCCACGCCGCTGACCCGCGCCGGGTGTGCGCGGTTCGGCGCAACCTGGTCACCCGTCGGTGTCGTCCGGCCGGCGGCCCGGCGTGGCGTCCGCAGCGGTGTCCGGCTTGGACCACGGCCACTTCAGCTTGTCCGCCTTGCCCGTGGGGTCGTACTCGTACTTCCAGCCCAGGGGCAGGCCGAGCCGCCTGCTGTGGCCGCGCGGCACGCGCCGGTAGACGACCTCGGTGGGCGGGCCGCCGGCGGCGTCCGGGACCGGGATGCGGTACGTCTTCGGCGGGTGCCCGGTGGGGCCCACGAGGACAGGCAGGACGCGACCGTCCATCGGGCCGCCCTCGAAGGGGGTGTCTTCGCTCTTCACGGCACCAGTGTCAGACATCCGCCGCCAGCGCCTGCACCAGCGCGGCGGTCTGGGGGTCGCGGCTCGCGGTCACCGAGAGCACGGCCACGAACTGGTCGACCAGCCAGTCCCGCAGCTCGTCCAGGGGCGGCTGCTTGTCCTCGTCGAGCCAGATCAGGGAGGCCGCCTCGACCGCGGTGATCCACATCCGCACGGTCATGCGCAGCCGCAGCCCGGGGTCGGCGACCCCCAGGTGGCTGAGGATGTGCTCGGCGGCGGCCCGGCGTACGCCGTCCACGATGGCGGTCGTCCGCGACGTCTCGACCACGCTGCCGCCCTGGAGCAGCGCGCTGAACCCGGCGTCGTGCTCGTCGACGAAGGCGAGGTAGCGGTCGAGGGCGCGCGCCAGCCGGGGGAGGAGCGAGCCCTCGCGGGGCTCGTCGAAGCACTTCTCCAGTTCGTCGGCGGCCGATCGCAGCGCCGCCTCGTACAGCTGCTGCTTGCCGCCCGGGAAGTACCGGTACACCAGGGGCCGTGACACTCCGGCCGCCTCCGCCACGTCGTCGAGGGAGACCTCCTCGGGCGCGTGGTGCGCGAAGAGCCCGAGTGCGGCCTCCAGGAGCTGGCTGCGTCGCTCCTCGACGCTCAGACGGCGGTAGGCGGGGGTGGCGGACGACGGCGGGGTCATGCCTCGCAGCGTAACCGCCCGCCTGCACGTCTCCTACGCCAGGAGTCCGGACGACCTCCACAAGCGGCGTCCCACGCCCCGCAGCACCCCGATCTCGTCCAGGAAGTCGGTCAGCCGCCCGGCGCCGGTCTGCATGACCTCCCGCCGGTGCCCGCTCGCCTTCACCTGCGCCATGGCCTTGCGCTTGTCCAGTCCCACGTTCGTGTAGACCTCGGGATTGATGAAGGCGACGGAGAAGACCCGCGCGAACTCGCCGGAGGTGACCCGTGTGAACTCCTGCGACCACCTCGGCGCGGTCATCATCTGGCGCCGCAGCTCCTCGCGGGCGTAGCGCACGTGCCGGGCCTCCTCGACCACGTGGATGCGCGTGACGCCGCGGATCAGGGGCTGCACCCGCTCGTCCGGGAAGGTCAGCCGCTGCATCCAGTCGAGGACCTCCTCCCCGAGCAGGGTCGCGGTGAAGGAACCGGGCGTGGTCGAGACCGTCTTGAACAGGCGCCCCAGGTTCTGGTGCACGCGGGAGACCGGGTACCAGGGCGTGCCGCCGTGCGAGATCAGCCGGGCGAACATCTTCGAGTGCCGGCACTCGTCCTCGATCTCGGTGAGCGCGTACCGCACGTGCGCGCTCGTGGCGGCCTTGTCGTAGATGTGCCGGCACAGCAGCTGCATCAGGATGATCTCGAACCAGATGCCGAGCGAGGCGAGGGCCGCGGCCTCGTGCTGGGAGAGCAGGATGCGCTGCTCCTCGCTCATCCGCTTCCACATCGGGGTGTCGTAGAGCGACACCAGCTCCGGCGGCCAGAACCACTTGCCGTCCTCGAAGGGCGCGTCCCAGTCGAGTTCCTTGTCCGGGTCGAAGGAGTGCTTGGCGGAGGAGGCGAGGAGCCGCTCGGCCACCTGTTCGCGGTCCTTGAGCGCTCCGAGTGCGTCGCGCAGGCCTTCCAGCGCGTCCGCTTCCGACAGGATCGTCATGGTTCATCCCACCTCGTTACCGGGGGTCACATCCTCCACCGGTTATGAGACTGCCTGTCAGCAAGCTCGTCAATCCCCCGTGCGCGACTTGTTGACCCGGCGTCTACCACGTGTGAGCCTGCGGACATGCCGACTTTCGACCTGTACGCCACGGATCCCGGTGACCCCCACTGGCAGGTACCTGCGAACGGCGCGGCCCGCTTCAGCTGGGAGTACGACGACGGCAGAGACCGTCTGCTCGCCCTGTACCAGAAGGGCAAGGACAAGCAGTGGGACGGGCAGAAGCGGATCGACTGGGACCTGGAGGTCGATCCCTACGACCCGCTCGGCACCCCGGACGAGTCGATGTCGCTGTACGGCACCAAGCACTGGGCGAAACTCACGGAGAAGGACAAGGGCGAGCTGCGCAAGCACTACGCCTCCTGGCAGTTCAGCCAGTTCATGCACGGCGAGCAGGGCGCGATGGTGTGCGCGGCCCGGATCGTGGAGTCGGTCCCGGACCTGGACGCGAAGTTCTACTCGGCGACCCAGACGATGGACGAGGCGCGGCACGCGGAGATCTACGCCCGCTTCCTGCAGGAGAAGGTCGGGATGCTGTACCCGATCAACGACAATCTCCAGTCCCTGCTGGGCGACACGCTCCGGGACAGCCGCTGGGACATGCCCTACCTCGGCATGCAGGTCCTGATCGAGGGCCTGGCCCTCGCCGCCTTCGGCATGATCAGGGACACCACCGACAAGCCCCTGCCCCAGCAGATCCTCGCCTACGTCATGCAGGACGAGGCCCGGCACGTCGCCTTCGGGCGGATGGCGCTGCGCGACTACTACAAGCAGCTCAGCGACGCCGAACTGCGCGAGCGCGAGGAGTTCGTCATCGAGGGCTGCTACCTGATGCGCGACCGGCTGCGCGGGGTCGAGGTCCTGGAGAACTTCGGCATCCCGACGGCCGAGGCGGAGGAGTACAGCGAACAGTCCGAATTCCTCGCGCTGTTCCGCAAGTTGCTCTTCTCCCGCATCGTCCCCTGCGTCAAGGACATCGGCCTGTGGGGCAAGCGACTGCAGGAGGCCTACGTCGACATGGGCGTCTTCGAACTCGGCGACTCGAACCTGGACCTGCTGATGGCCCAGGACGAGGAGATCGCCGAGCAGCTGGACGCGCAGCGCTTCGCCGCGGAGGAGCGCGAGCGCGTGGCGGAGGTGACGGACGCGATCGAGGCGGGGCGCTGAAGCGACGGGCCGCCGGACCGGCGGGGCGCTAGACCGAGCAGCCCAGCCCGTCCGGCACCTCCGTCGTCAGCGGCACGGGCTCCGCGCCCTGCGCCGGGAACGGCGTCCGCAGGGTGAAGGCGTACGGCGTGGGGCCGTTGGCGCGCAGGTGCAGCAGCCGCGCCTCGGCCTCCGCGACCGTCGGACGGTGGCCCGCCGGCACCCACCACATCGCCACCATGGCCTCCGCGACCCGCTCGAACCACTCCCGCCGGCGTGCCAGCATCTCGCGGTGGCGGCCCTGGTACATGAACGCGGTCAGGGCCTCGGTGTCCCGCCACACCGACATGTTGATGATCAGCCACTCGTCGCCGAAGACGGCCACGTCGGTCGCGTCGCCGCCCTCGCCCTCCAGGCGCCAGACGAAGCCGTCCGCGCCGTCGGCGTCGGCGTTCACGGGGTCGAGGCTGTCGACGAAGTCCTTCAACTGCGGGGATTCCAGCGGAGCTTTGAGACGGGCGATGTTCACCTGGGCGAGTTCGTATCCGATGGCCGAAGTCATGTACCGAACGTTAGGTCGGGGGCCGGCCGGCCGGTAACCCCCGTCTCATTCCTTGGAGTTCAGCACCGACTCCATCACGCTCCGGGCGATCGGCGCCGCCAGCCCGCCCCCGGTGATGTCCCCGCGCTCCGCCGATCCGTCCTCCACCACCACGGCGACCGCGACCCTCGGCTCGGTGTCGCCCTCGCCCTGCGCCCACGACACGAACCAGGCGTACGGGATGCCGGCGTTGCCGATGCCGTGCTGGGCGGTGCCGGTCTTGCCCCCGACGATCGCGCCGGGGATGGCGGCGTTCGTGCCGGTGCCCTCCGTCACGACGTCCTCCATCAGCTCCTTCATCCGGTCGGCCGTCTCCGGGCGCATCGCCGCGCGCGCGGGCCGCGAACCCGCCGTGGCCACGGTGGCGCCCTCGTTCGTGGTCGTCCGCTCCACCAGGTACGGCGAGCGCACCTGCCCCCGGTTCGCCACCGCCGCCGCCACCATCGCCATCTGCAGCGGCGTGGCCCGCGTGTTGTACTGCCCGATCGACGACAGCGCGAGCTGGGCCCGGTCCATCGAGGTGTCGAAGGTGCTCGGCGCGACCGAGAAGGGGATCCGCTGCCGCGTGTTGTTGAAGCCGAACGCCTGCGCCGTGCGCGCCATGTCGGCCACGCCCACGTCCACGCCGAGCTTCGCGAACACGGTGTTGCAGGACCACTCGAAGGCGTCCCGCAGCGAGGCGTCCCCGCAGCCGTCGCCCTCGTTCATCAGCGTGGTCCGGGTGCCCGGCAGGGGATAGGGGTCGGGCGAGTCGGTCGGCCTGTCGAGATCCGTGACGACGCCCGCGTCCAGCGCCGCCGCGGCGGTGACCACCTTGAACGTCGAACCCGGCGGATAGGTCTGGCGCACCGCCCGGTTGAGCATCGGCTTGTCCGGATCGGCGTTCAGCCGGGCCCAGGAGCGGGCCGTCGCCGCGGCGTTGCCCGACAGCGCGCTCGGGTCGTAGGACGGGCTCGACACCAGCGCCAGCACCCGGCCGGTCGCGGGCTCGATCGCCGCCACCGCGCCCTTGCGCCCGTCGAGTCCCTCGTACGCCGCCCGTTGGGCGGCCGGGTCGAGCGTCGTCACGATGTCGCCGCCCCGGTTGCGGGCCCGCGTCAATCCGCTCACCAGGGGGAACGCCGAGAGCGCCGGGTCGGTGCCGGACAGCACCGAGTCCTTGACGTGCTCCAGCAGGGTGGTGCCGTACACCTGCGAGGCGAAACCGGTGACGGGGGCGTACAACGGGCCGTCGCGGTACGTCCGTTCGTAGCGGAGCTGCTCGCCGGAGTCCCGGGAGCCGGTGACCGGCTCGCCGCCGACCAGGATGTCGCCGCGCGGCTGGTGGTAACGGGCGATCTGGGAGCGGCGGTTGGCGTGGTTGTCGTCGTAGGAGCGGGCGTTGACGATCTGGATGCGGGCGGCGTTGACCAGCAGCGCGGCCAGCAGGAGGACGCAGAAGAAGCCGGCGTGCCGGATGTGCTTCGTCATCAGGGCGCCGCCTCCCCGTCGTACTGGCTGCGCGCCGAGTCGCTCACCCGGATCAGCAGCGCCACGATCGCCCAGTTGGTGACCACCGACGAGCCGCCCTGCGCGAGGAACGGCATCGCCATGCCGGTCAGCGGGATCAGCCCGGTCACCCCACCCGCGATCACGAACACCTGGAGCGCCACGATCGAGGCCAGCCCGACCGCCAGCAGCCGGCCGAAGGGGTCGCGCAGGGCGAGTCCGGCCCGGAAGCCGCGCTCCACGAGGAGGCCGTAGAGGAGGAAGAGCGCGGACAGGCCCGCAAGGCCCAGCTCCTCGCCGGCCGTCGCGAGGATGAAGTCGGACTTCGCCGCGAAGCCGATGAGGATCCCGTGGCCGAGGCCCAGTCCGGTGCCGAGGACGCCGCCCGCGGCGAAGGCGAACAGCGACTGGGCGATCTGGTTGGGGCCCTGGCCGGCGTCGATCGACGCGAAGGGGTGCAGCCAGTCCTGGACCCGGCCGTGCACATGCGGCTCCAGCCAGCCGACGGCCACCGCGCCGAGCGCCGCCAGCAGCAGGCCGACGGCGATCCAGCCGGTGCGGCCGGTGGCGACGTAGAGCAGGACGACGAACAGGCCGAAGAAGAGCAGCGAGGTGCCGAGGTCGCGCTCCAGCACCAGCACGCCGACGCTCAGCAGCCAGATGGCGAGGATCGGGCCCAGCACCCGGCCGGTGGGCAGCTGCAGGCGCCGGAACCGCCAGATGTGGCGGCCGGTGTAGGCGAGCGCGTTGCGGTTGGCCGCGAGGTACGCGGCGAAGAAGACCGCCAGCAGCACCTTCGCGAACTCGCCCGGCTGGATGGAGAATCCGGCGATCCGGATCCAGATGCGGGCGCCGTTGACGGCCGGGAAGAGGATCGGGAGCAGCAGCAGGGCGAGGGCGGCGACGACGCAGACGTAGGCGTAGCGCTGGAGCAGCCGGTGGTCGCGGAGCAGCAGGACGACCACGGTGAACAGGGTCATGCCCAGCGTGGACCAGACGAGTTGGGTGGGGGCCGCGTGGTCGTGGGGGGTCTCCAGGTCGAGCCGGTAGATCAGCACCAGGCCGAGGCCGTTGAGCAGCACGCCGATGGGCAGCAGCAGCGGGTCGGCGTACGGGGCGCGCAGCCGCACCGCGGCGTGGGCCAGGAGCGCGAGCGCGCCGAGCCCGGCGCCGTAGCCTGCGGCGCCGGGCGGGACGGTGCCGGTCCTGGCGAGGCCGACGGCGCAGTAGCCGTACACGGAGAGCAGGACGGCGAGGGCGACGAGGGCGAGTTCGACGCCGCGGCGCCTGGGCAGGCGGGCCGCGCGTACGGCGGTGCCTGTCTGCTCCTGGGGCGCCGTCAGCACCAGCGCGGCGGTGTCCCGGTCGTCTTGATGTAGCGGGCCGAACCCCATGCCCAAGTCCCGTCCGTGAGGAGGTACCAGAGGTTGTTGCCCTGCACGCTCTGGCCCGGTGTCTTGCAGAAGATGGAGACCCGCTCGCCCCGGTGGACCACGCGGATCACCTGGCTGCCGCGGTTGGGCGCGCTGCGCAGCAGCAGTTCGCCCGCGGTGACGACGCCCTGGGAGTAGTGCTGGCCGCCCTGGTCCCAGCCGTCGTGCTGGTCCGAGCCGGCCGAACCGGCCGCGGGGTCGCCGCCGCCGTCCCAGTCGTCGTCCGCGAGCGCCGGTGCGACGGCCACGGAGGTGATGAGGGCGCCGGCGGCGCTGGTTATCGCGACGCGGGTGAGAACGGAGCGCAGGGACATGGCAGATACCTCCATGAATGGGGGCGAAGCTGACTATCCGCCACGTTAGGAGCAGCGCCGGGGGGTCGCGCGTCGTGCTGGGCCAGTGGAGCGGCTGCCCGCCGGGGAACCCTGGAGGGCGCGGGAAACGGCGCGACAAGCCCCCGCCGTCCCGCGTGCGTCCTGCCGTCCCGCCGTCGCGCGTGCGTCCTGCCGTCCCGCCGTCGCGCGTGCCGCCCGCCGTCCCGCGTGGGTCCCGCCGCCCGCCGCCCGCCGTCGCGCGTGCCGCCCGCCGCCCGCCGTAGCGTGTGCCGCCCGCCGTCCCGCATGCGTCCCGCCGCCCGCCGCCCGCCGTCGCGCGTGCCTCCCGCCGCCCGGCACCTGGGCGGCGCGACGGACCGTCGCAGGTGCCGAGCTCTCCCGCCCGACCCTAGCGGAGCGTCAGAGT
>NZ_JBHVGU010000064.1:0-32991 GCF_042800575.1 Streptomyces sp. NPDC057616 | reverse complement strand
TGAACAGGGCGTAGTCGATGCCGACCGCGAGGCCGATCATCATGGCCAGGGTGGAGGTCGTCGAGCCGAGGTCCAGCGCCTTCGCCAGCGCGGTGATCGTCGAGACGCCGATGCCCACGCCGATGAGCGCCGTCAGCAGCGGCAGTCCGGCCGCTATCAGCGAGCCGAAGGTGACGACGAGGACGACGGCGGCGATCGCGATGCCGATGACCTCGGTGGCGCCGGTCTCGGGGGCCGTCTGGAGCGCGTCGCCGCCGATCTCGACGGTCAGCCCGGCGGACCGCGCGTCCTTCCCGGCCTGCTCGAGGGCGTCCCGTGAGGCGTCCTTCAGCTCCATGCCGGAGACCTTGTACTTCACCGAGGTGTAGGCGATCGTGCCGTCCTTGCTGACGGCGTGCGCCCGGTAGGGGTCGCTGACGGAGACCACCTCGGAGCCGTCGGACAGCTCCTTCACCGTCTTCTCGACGGTGGCCTTGTTGCCCGCGTCGGTCATCTTCTCGCCCGCGGGCGCCTTGAAGACGACGCGGCCGGTCGCGCCGTCGGCGCTCATCCCGGGGAAGCGCTGTTCCAGCAGGTCGAAGGCCTTCTGGGCCTCCGTGCCCGGAATGGAGAAGGAGGAGGAGCTGGCGGCGGGGGCGCTGGCCGCGCCGACGCCCGCGAGCGTCAGCAGCGCCACCCAGAGCAGGACGACGAAGTGCCGTCGCCTGAAGGCGAACCGGCCGAGTTTGTGGAGGAACGTGGCCACGAGGGCGTACTCCCGGTCAGGTCGTGGGGTCGATCAGGGCAGGGGTGATCAGCCCGGCGGGGAGGCAGGGATGACCGACCCGACGACTTGAGCGGTGACGTCAGGTACTCGGAAAGGTGGTGAAGGTGCGGGGAGTTGTCAGGCGCCGAGGGCGGGGAGCACCACGGCGTCGATGTACGAAAGCAGGAACTCCTGCGTGGGCGGCTGCTCGTCGATGAGGCTGCGCGCGGCGAACCCGCCGATCATCATGTGCATCACGAAGTCGACCGCCGGGTTGTCGGGACGTACCTCGCCCCGGTCGGTCGCCCGCTGCAGCACGCGGCGGAACTCCGCCATCTCCGGCTCGATCAGATGCTCCTTGAACGCCTTCAGGAGATCCGGGTTGCCGTGCACCGCCATGGCCAGGCCCCGCATCAGCGCGGAGTTCTGCTCCATCTGGCAGTCGTCGGAGCGCAGCGTGAGGGCGTGCAGGTCGCCCCGGAGCGAGCCGGTGTCGATGTCGGCGAAACCGCCGGGCTTGTTGTGCCGCACCGCCTTCGCGACCAGCTCGGCCTTGCCGCCCCACTGGCGGTAGAGCGTCGCCTTGCTGGATCGCGTACGGGCCGCCACGGCGTCCATGGTGAGGGCGTCGTAGCCGACTTCCCTGAGCAGGTCGAGCACGGCCTCGTACAGCTCGGCCTCTCGCTCGGGCGTGATGCGACTGCGACGCGTCGTTGCGACCTCAGTCATGCCACTCAACCTTCCGGCTCGGGGTGCGTCGTGTTCGTACTGCCTTGAAGATACCCCTCACGGCAACGAAACGAAACCGTTTCGTACGTGTGGTGGGTCACGTATGTGAAGGACCCATAAGAAAGGGCGCAAGAAAGAACCCGCGAGACCCCGCGCACGAGTTGCCCGGCCCCATCCGGCGGAAAAGCATGGGGAGGTGAGCTATCTGCGCCTGCCGCACCTGAGCGGCGACCTGTTGTGCTTCGTGGCCGAGGACGACCTCTGGCTGTCCCCCCTCGACGGTCCGGGCCGCGCCTGGCGCCTCACCGTCGACCGTACGAAGATCGGCCATCCGCGCTTCTCGCCGGACGGCGGCCACATCGCGTACACGAGCTGGTGGAGCCTGGTCCCCGAGATCCACCTGGTGCCCGTCGAGGGCGGACCGGGCCGCCAGCTCACCTACTGGGGATCGCCCGACACGCAGGTGTGCGGCTGGAGCCCCGGCGGCGCGGACCGCGCGGGCTCCATCCTCGCCGTCGCCTCCCACGGCGAGCCCTTCTCCTACTTCACCTGGGCCTACAAGGTCTCCCCCGACGGCACCCCCGGCCGCAAGCTGCCCTGGGGCCCGGTCTCCGACATCCAGGTCGCCGACGTCGACGGGGAGCGCAGGACGCTGCTGCTCACCGGCACCCCGCCGCACGAACCGGCCTCCTGGAAGCGCTACCGGGGCGGCGCCATGGGCCGCCTGTGGCTGCACGGCGAGCGCCTGCTGGCCGACCTGGAGGGCCATCTGTCCTCCCCCATGTTCGCCGGCGGCCGGATCGCCTTCCTCTCCGACCACGAGGGCGTCGGCAACCTCTACTCCTGCGCCTACGACGGCTCAGACCTGCGCCGGCACACCGACCACGACGCCTTCTACGCCCGCCACGCCTCCAGCGACGGCACCCGGGTGGTGTACCAGTGCGCCGGCGACCTGTGGATCGTGGACGACCTCGCGGCCGACTCCGCACCGCGCCGCCTGGACGTCCGGCTCAGCGGACCGCGCGCGGGCCGACGCAGGTACCAGGTGCCGGCCGCCCAGCACGTGGACGGCATCTCGGTGGACGAGACGGGCCGGGCGAGCGCCGTCGTCGTCCGCGGCAGCCTGTACTGGCTCACCCACCGCGACGGCCCGGCCCGCACCATCACCGACACCCCGGGCGTACGGGTCCGGCTGCCGGAGACACTCGGCTCGTCGGGGCAGGTGGCGTACGTGACGGACGCGGAGGGCGAGGACGCGATCGAGATCGTCCACCTGCCGCGGGCGACGGGCTGCCGCGAGCCGCGCCGGCTGGCCTCCGGCAGGCTGGGCCGGGTCCTGGAGCTGGTCTCCGACCCACAGGGCGAGCGCATCGCGATCGCCTCCCACGACGGCCGGCTGCTGCTGATCACCGTGTCCGCGGACGTGGACGCGGCCGCCGCCGACGCCGAACCGGTGGACGGCGAAGCGGTGCGGGAGGCGCGGGAGGCGCAGGAGGCGGACGGCGAGGTGACCGAGCTGGTCCACTCGGCCAACGGCCCGGTGCGCGACCTCGCCTTCTCGCCCGACGGCGCCTGGCTGACCTGGTCCCACCCGGGGATCGGCCGCTCGCTCCGCCAGATCAAGATGGCCCGCATCCCCGGCACCGGCACCGGCACCGGCTCCGGCGAGCGGCTGGTCGTCGACGTCACCGACGGCCGCTTCGAGGACGAGAACCCGGTGTTCACCCGGGACGGCCGCTATCTCGCCTTCCTGTCCTGGCGCGGCTTCGACCCCGTCTACGACGTCCACACCGGCGACCTCTCCTTCCCGCTCGGCTGCCGCCCCTACCTGGTGCCGCTGAACTCGGCCACCCCCTCACCCTTCGCGCTGAACCCGGAGGGCCGCCCGGCCGCCGGCGGCCTGGACCCGGTGGAGAACGAGTCGGGCGGCGACGGCGCGGTGACCGTCGAGGTCGAGGGCCTGGAGAGCCGGGTCACCCCCTTCCCGGTCACCGCCTCCAAGTACTCGGCGCTGCACCCGGTGGCCGGCGGCGGACTGGTCTGGCTGCGCTGGCCGATCTCGGGCGCGCTCGGCGAGACCTTCGCCAACCCGGACGACACCACCGGCCGGCCGACCCTGGAGCACTTCAGCATCAGCAAGGCGAAGAAGGCCGAACTCGTCGACCACCTGGACTGGTTCGCGGTCAGCGGCGACGGCAGCCGGCTGGTCGTGGTCGACGAGGGCGACCTGCGCGCCACCCCCGCCACCGAGTCCGGCGACGGCGACACGACGGTCTGGATCGACCTGCGCCGCATCCTGCACGAGGTCGACCCGCCCGCCGAGTGGCGCCAGTCCTACGAGGAGGCGGGCCGCCTCATCCGCGCCTACTTCTGGGAGCCGGGGATGGGCGGCGTCGACTGGGACGCGATCCTCGCCCAGTACCGCCCGCTGCTCGAACGGGTCGCCTCCCCCGACGACTTCGCCGACCTCCTGCGCGAGGTGCTCGGCGAACTGGGTACCTCCCACGCCTACGTCACCGCCGCCCGCCGCAACGAGGGCCCGCCGCACTACCAGCGCTGGCAGGGCCTGCTCGGCGCCAACCTCGTCCAGCGGGAGGAGGGCTGGGTGGTCAGGCGGATCCTGCCCGGCGACTCGTCGGACTCCAAGGCGCGCTCACCGCTGGCCGGCACGGGCATCCGGGAGGGCTGCGTGCTCACCCACGTCGACGGCCGCCCGGTGGACCCGGTGGCGGGCCCCTACCCGCTGCTGGCCGGCTCGGGCGGCACCACGGTGGAGCTGACGTTCCGGCCCGCCAAGGACGCCACGGGCCGCGCGCGCCGCGTGGCCGTCGTCCCGCTCGTCGACGAACGGCCGCTGCGCTACCAGGACTGGGTGGCCAAACGCCGTGCGGTGGTACGGGAGTTGAGCGGCGGCCGGTGCGGCTACCTGCACATCCCGGACATGGGCGGCTCAGGCTGGGCCCAGTTCAACCGGGACCTGCGGATGGAGATGTCGCGGGCCGCCCTCATCGTCGACGTGCGTGGCAACGCGGGCGGCCACATCAGCGAGCTGGTGGTCGAGAAGCTGACCCGAAAAATCCTGGGCTGGGACCTGACCCGCAACGCCCAGCCGGTGTCGTACGCCTCCAACGCCCCGCGCGGCCCGATCGTCGCGCTCGCCGACGAGGCGACGTCCTCCGACGGCGACATGATCACCGCCGCCTTCAGACTCCTCGGACTGGGCCCGGTGATCGGCCAGCGCACCTGGGGCGGCGTCGTCGGCATGACCGGCCGCCACACGCTGGGCGACGGCACGGTGATCACCGTCCCGATGAACGCGGCCTGGTTCGACGCCTACGGCTGGGGCGTGGAGAACAAGGGCGTCACCCCGGACGTGGAGGTCCTGCGCACCCCGCTGGACTGGGCCGAGGGCCGCCACGTGGAGATGGACCACGCCGTCCAGCTCGCCGTCGACCTGCTGGAGTCGATCCCCCCGGCCACGCCCCCGGACTACAGCGACGTACCGGACCGGTCCCGTCCCAAACTGCCGCCGCGGACGGGTTCCTGACGCGAGAACGGGGCGCCCCGGAAACTCGGGGCACCCCATCCTCATCGGCCGAGGCCGAGCGGAGCTACACGTCGTAGTCCTGGTCGAACCGGTCCTGCTCCTCGTGTCGCATGCGCTCGGGCTGCTCGTCGCGCATGCGCTCGCGGCCCTGCTGACCGCGCTGCTGGTCCGGCCGGCCGTGCTCGCGGCCCTGCTCGCGGCCCTGCTCGCGGCCCTGCTGGGCACGCTGCTTGGCCTGCTCCTGCATCCGCTCGGCCTTGTCCTGGAACTGGTCCTTCATACCCATGTGGGTTCACTCCCGTGGTGGGTGGGGGGTAAGGCCCTTGATCGGGCCTCGACCAGATTCACACGGGCGGACACACTCCGCATTTCGATCAACTACGGTGCGTAGCGCGGGACTCCTCGTCCGCCTCCCCACCTGCACCGACGAGTCCTGTGCGCATCCCCGTCAGCCGGTCCGCGAAGCGCTTCATCTCCCGCTGGCCCACCGTCCCGATGATCCCGGGCAGGTATCCGCGCACCCCCTGCATGCCGCGCAGCCACCACTGCCCGTACACATGGCTGGAGCGCCGCTCGATGCCGGCCACGATCCGGTCGACGGCCGGGCCCAGCGGATACGTCTTGTTCGACGGCCACGGCAGCCGCTGCCGCAGCTCCCGCATGACCTCGTCCCGGTCGGCGCCGCGCACCATGTCGGTGTCGGTCCAGGACAGGTAACCGACCCCGACCCGCACGCCCTTGTAGCCGACCTCGGCCCGCAGGCTGTGCGCGTACGCCTCCACACCGGACTTGGAGGCGCAGTACGCGGTCATCATGGGCGCCGGCGTGATCGCCGCCAGCGAGGCGATCTGCAGCAGATAGCCGCGGCTCTCCATCAACAACGGCAGGAAGGCACGGGCGGTCACCGCCGAGCCGATGAGGTTGACCTCGATCACCCGCCGCCAGGACTCCGGATCGGAGTCCACGAAGGGACCGCCCGTCGCCACACCGGCGTTGGCGACGACGATGTCGACCTTCCCGAACCGCTCCTTGACCTCCTGCGCCACCCGCGCCATCGCCACATGGTCCGTCACGTCGGCGTGCCAGTGGTCGCTCTCGCTGTGCAGCCGTTCGGAGACCTGCTTGAGGGCGTCCGGCTCCAGTCCGACCAGCGCCACCTTGGCGCCGCGCGCGGACAGCTTGCGGGCGAGCAGCTCCCCGACCCCGCGCGCCGCCCCGGTGACGACGGCGACCTGCCCCTCCAGGCTGACCTTGCTCATGCGCCCTCCTTGATCGTTGCGTACGTCACCACGAGCTCCCGGATCCGGCCCGTGACCAGCTCCGGCGCCTCCACGGGCGTCATGTGGCCGAGCCCCGGCAGCTCGGTGCTGTCCACGCAGTTCGGCAGCGCGGCCACCAGGGCCCGCGCCTGCACGGGCGGGGTGAGCCGGTCGGCGGTCCCCACGACGACGGCCGTCGGCACCCTCAACTCCCGTACCCCGTGGTCCAGATCGAGCAGATCCAGCACCTGCGACCAGGCGTGCCGCACCTTCGTCGGGCACGCGTGCACGATCCGCGCGCACGCCTCCACCATGTGCGGCGCCGAACCCGGGCCCATCGTCCCGTACTTGAGGATGCGGCGCGCGACGGGCGTGACCGGCCCGAGCGGCGCCCGCGCGCCGAGGATGTGCTTGGTCAGCCAGGTCCGCAGCCGGCCCGCCCTCATCGGTACGACGGTCGACTCCGCGACCAGCCGCGACGATCCGGTGCTGCACAGCAGGACGGCCGCCGTGTGCTCACGGAAGACCGCCCGGCCGGCCGCCGCCATCACCGTCATGCCGCCCATCGAGTGGCCGGCGATCACGACCCGCTCCTCCGGCGCCAGGGTGGCCTTCAGGACGGCCTCGAGGTCGTCCGCGAGGGCGTCGGTGCTGCAGATCCGGCTCGCCGGGCTGCGCCCGTGGCCGCGCTGGTCGTAGGCGATGACGCGGTGGTCGGTGGCGAGGTCGCGGATCTGCGCCGCCCAGAAGGCGGTGGAGCAGGTCCAGCCGTGGGCGAGCACGACGGCGGGGGCGCCCTCGGGTCCGTGCACCTCGACGTGGATCTGGGACCCGTCGGCGGAGTCCACCGTCAGCTCGCGGGCGGGGACGGGCGGGGCGTACGGGCCGGAGGCCACGTGCATGAGGCGGCTCACGCGTCCACCCCCGCGGCCTTCTTGGCGCCCTTGGCGCCCTTGGCCGTCGTCCTCTTCGCGGGCGCGTCCTCGGCGGGCGCGTCCTCGGCGGGCCGTGCGGGCGCGCGCAGGAGTTCGTACTCCGCGAGGTCCACCTTCCGCGTGGCCCGCCTGAACTCGGTCGTCGTACCGGGCCAGATGGTGGTGTTGCGGCCGCTCGCGTCGAGGTACCAGCTGGTGCAGCCGCCCGTGTTCCACACGGTGCGCTTCATCCGCTCCTGCACCCGGTGGTTCCACGCGGAGACCGCGCTCGGGCGGGCGTCCAGCGCGGCCCGGCCGCCGAGGACGTCCAACTGCCGCAGGTAGTCCGCCATGTAGTTGAGCTGGGACTCGATCATCAGGATCATCGACGAGTTCCCGAGGCCGGTGTTGGGCCCGATGATCGTCATCCAGTTGGGGAAGCCGGCCGCGGAGGCGCCGCGCAGGGCCTCCATGCCGCCCTTCCAGACCTCGGTGAGCGTCTTGCCCTCGGCGCCCACCACCCGCTCGGCGATCGGCATGTCCGTGACGTGGAAGCCGGTGCCGAAGATGATCGCGTCGACCTCGGTCTCGGTGCCGTCGGCGGCGACCACGGTCGATCCGCGGACCTCGGTCAGCCCGCCGGCCACGACGTCGACGTTGGGCCGGGCGAGCGCCGGGTAGTAGGTGCTGCTCAGCAGGATGCGCTTGCAGCCGATGCGGTAGTCGGGGGTGAGCTTGGCACGCAGCGCCGGGTCCTTGATCGCCCGGTACATGTTCTGCTTCGCCAGCTTCTCCACCAGGCCCAGTTCGTTGGGGCGCTTGGTGAAGGCCTGGACCTGCAACTCCCTGATCCCCCACAGCAGTCCGCGCCGGGCCTTGGTGGTGAAGGGCAGGGTGCGGTGCAGGGCCTGCTCGGCGCCGCTGATGGAGCGGTCGACGCGGGGCATGACCCAGGCCGGGGTGCGCTGAAAGAGGGTGAGCCGGTCGACCTGGGGCTGGATGGCGGGCACGATCTGGATCGCCGACGCGCCGGTCCCGATCATCGCCACGCGCTTGCCGCGCAGGTCGTAGTCGTGGTCCCAGCGGGCGGAGTGGAAGACCTTGCCGGGGAAGGAGTCCAGACCCGGGATCTCGGGGATCTTCGGGTCGGACAGCGGGCCGGTGGCGGAGACGACGACGTCCGCGGACAGCCGCCCGCTGCTGGTCTCGATGTCCCAGCGCAGCTGCTCGGCGTCCCAGGTCATCAGCTTGACCTCGGAGTCGAAGCGGATGTGCTCACGCAGGTGGAAGACGTCCGTGACGTGCTCCAGGTAGGCGCGGATGTGCTCCTGCCCGGAGAAGGTGCGCGGCCAGTCGGGCTTGGGTGCGAAGGAGAACGAGTAGAGATGCGAGGGCACGTCGCAGGCGCACCCGGGATAGCTGTTGTCGCGCCAGGTGCCGCCGACACTGCCGGCCCGCTCCAGCACGACGAAGTCGGTGATCCCTTCGCGCCGCAGCCGCACCGCGGCCCCCAGCCCTCCGAACCCGGACCCGATCACCGCCACCCGCACATGCTCGTGTTCGGCCATGCCGATGCCCTTTCCTGCGCGACTCTGCCAGTGAACACTGGCGCAATGGGGAGAGTAGAACAGTGACGTACTCATGGGTAGGGGGTGAGCGGGGAAAGTTACCGGCGGTACAACATAGGGTGCGGTCGTGACCGAGAAGCGTGAGTACCGCATGGAGGAACTGGCCAGGGAAGCCGGCATCACAGTGCGCACCCTGCGCTTCTACCGCGAACGCAAGCTGATCCCGCCGCCCCGCCGCGAGGGCCGTATCGCCTGGTACGACGACCACCACCTGGCCCGCCTGCGCACGATCGCGGCGCTGCTGGAGCGCGGCCACACCCTCACCGGCATCGCGGAGCTCGCGGAGGCCCTCGACCACGGCCGGGACGTCGCCGACCTCGTGGGCATCACCCCCACCGAGGAGGAGCCGGTCCGCCTCACCCCCGAGGAGCTCGCCGCCCGCTTCGAGGGCGAGGTCACCCCGGAGAACCTCGCCGCCGCCCTCGACCTCGGCTACCTCGGCACCGACGGCGAGGAGATCGTCCACATCAGCCGCCGCCTCCTGGACGTCTCCTCGGCCCTGGTCCGCGAAGGCATCCCCCTGGCGGAGGTCCTGGCGGCCGGCGCCCGCGTACGGGAGCACGTGGACGAACTGGCGGAGATGTTCGCCGACCTGGTCCTGCGCCACGCCGAGGAAAAAGACCTCCAACGCCTGCGCCCCCTGGCCCGCAGCGTGGTGGAGGCGGAGATGTCCTTGGCCCTGGACCGCCAGCTGCAGAAGCGGGCCGAGCGGGCGGACCGGACCTAGAGGTCGTAGACCACGGTCACGGGCGCGTGGTCCGACCACCGCTGCTCGTGCGTGGCCGCCCGCTCGACGTAGGCCTTGACGGCCTTGGCCGCGAGGCCCGGCGTCGAGACCTGGTAGTCGATGCGCCATCCCGTGTCGTTGTCGAAAGCCCGCCCCCGGTACGACCACCACGTGTACGGGCCCTCGGCCTCGGGGTGCAGGGACCGCACCACGTCGACGTAGCCCCCGTCCGCCTCGTCGAAGACCTGGCTCAGCCAGTCCCGCTCCTCCGGCAGGAAGCCGGAGCTCTTGGTGTTGCCGCGCCAGTTCTTGAGGTCGGCGCGCTGGTGGGCGATGTTCCAGTCGCCGCAGACGACGACCTCGCGGCCGTCGGCGGCGGCGCGCTCGCGCAGGGACTTCAGATGGGCCAGGAACGCGTCCATGAAGCGCATCTTCTCGTCCTGGCGCTCGGTGCCGACCTCGCCGGAGGGGAGGTAGAGGGAGGCGACCGTGACGCCCGGCAGGTCGACCTCGACGTAGCGGCCGCTGGTGTCGAACTCCTCGGAGGCGAAGCCGACCTGGATGCGGTCGGGCTCGCGGCGCGTGTAGAGGGAGACGCCGGCCCGGCCCTTGGCGGCGGCCGGCGCGTGCACCACGTGCCAGCCGTCGGGCGTGCGCACGTGCTCGGGCAGCTGCTGCGGCTCCGCGCGCACCTCCTGCAGGCAGAGCACATCGGCGGAGGTGCCGGCGAGCCATTCCACGAAGCCCTTCTTCGCGGCGGCGCGCAGGCCATTGACGTTGACGGAGGTCACAGTGAGCACCCGCGAACGATACCGGCACACTGGACGGAGTCCAGATCTCGAGACTGCATAGGTGTACGGTAAGCAGAATGATTATACGTCGCGTCGCCTTCGACCACCCCGACGCCGTGAAGCTGAACGACGAGGTACAGGCCGAGTACCACGTCCGCTACGGCGACGGCGGAGACGCCACCGCCCTGGACCCGGCGGACTTCGACCCGCCGAACGGCGTGTACTTCATCGTGTACGACGAGAACGACGGCCCCGTCGCCACCGGCGGCTGGCGCGCCCAGGACTCCAACGGCGAGGGAAACCTCGACGGCGACGCCGAACTCAAGCGGATGTTCGTGGTGGAGCGGGCGCGCGGCCGCGGCCTCGCCCGGCGCATCCTGACCGCCCTGGAGGACGACGCCCGCGCGGCCGGCCGCCTCCGCATGGTCCTGGAGACGGGCACCAAGCAGCCGGAGGCCATCGCCCTGTACACCTCCAGCGGCTACGAGCCCTGCGGGAAGTTCGGCTACTACCGCTTCCACGAGGAGAGCCGCTGCTTCGCCAAGCCGCTCGGAACGCCGTAGCCGGTGGCCGGCGCCCGAGGCGCGCCGGCCGCCTCTGACGGGGCGTCAGCACAACAAAGATCCCGCCCGATCTTCCGATCGGACGGGATCTCATCAACTGCCCCAGGTTTCCCTGAAGAGTTGTTGCGGTGGACCTGAGGGGATTTGAACCCCTGGCCCCCTCGATGCGAACGAGGTGCGCTACCGGACTGCGCCACAGGCCCTTGCAACGAGTGAAACTCTAGCATCCCGATCCGGGTGCTTGAAAATCCGTTCCTGGCCGGCCGGCGGCTGCGGCACAGGTCGGGCCGGTGGTCTACTCGTTGGCGGCCTTCGGCCGCTCGCCGTCCTCGTACTGGTCGAACAGCGGCGTACGGCCCCGCTCGCGTGCCCGCCGCGCGGAGGCCGCGCGGCGGGCGTCACTGCGCCCGTCGTCGTCGGCCCTCTCCTCCGCGGCGGCGTCCGGCTCCGCGGCGGCCTGGCGCTCGGCGCCGGCGTCGGCCTGTGCCTCCTGGTCCCGGGTGACGGGACCCGAGCGCGCCGAGCTCCACGCGTCCGGCGCCCCGAGGTCCACGTCCGAGGTGGCCCGCGGCGCGACCGGCGCGGTCACGTACGTCGGCAGGGGCACCGGCACCGGGTCCCAGCTGTCGCCGTGGCCGGGCCGCCGCTGCCGCTCGCGCTGCTGGTCCACCCACTCGGCGTGATCGGTCTGCTCGACCAGGGCCCGCCGGCCGGCGGCGAGCGCGGACAGCCCGGGGTCGGCCTCCTGCTCCGGTCCGTCCTCGGGTTCGTCGGAGTCGGCCTCGGTACCGGCCGGGCGGCGGCGCGGCTGCCGGGCCCGCTCGTGCAGCCGCTGGGCCGCGACCTCGGCGCGGCGCCGGTCCATCTGGTAGGCGAAGCGCCGCCGTTCCTGCGAGCGCAGGTAGGC
Organism: Streptomyces sp. NPDC057616; assembly: GCF_042800575.1. NCBI lineage: Bacteria > Bacillati > Actinomycetota > Actinomycetes > Kitasatosporales > Streptomycetaceae > Streptomyces > Streptomyces sp. NPDC057616. Next base: position 21,181 of record NZ_JBHVGU010000064.1, on the reverse strand, counting down.
GATGTACGCGCTGAGCAGCACGGCGGGCACACCGGGCGCCCAGAGGAACGCGAGCCCGCCGACCGCGGCGACGACCGCGCCGAGCGTGAACGCGACGAAGAGCATCACGGTGGTGCGGCGCCGGCGCGCGAGCACCTTGGAGCGCCGGGCGCGCGCCGCGGCCGCCTCCTCCGCGGGCGTCCGGCGGGCGGGCGGGACGCGTTTGCGCGTCGGGGCCGGGGCCTTGGCGGGTGCCGGGGACTTGGCGGGGGCGGGGGCCGGGCCGGATGCGGGCGCCGGTACCTCGGCGCGCGTCTGCTTGCGGGCCGGGGGCATGGCGAAGGCCCGGACGTCCACCGAGTCGGTGATCGCGCCCGGAGCTTCGGCGCTGGGCTCCCCCTCCTCGGTGGAGCGCGCCCGCAGGTCCTTGGCGTACCGGCGCTCCATACCCGCCCGTCCGGACAGCAGCCGGATGGCGGTGCTGAAGCGTTCCGTCGGACGGGCCTCGTTCAGCTCGTCCTGCCTACGGAGCCACATCGGCACCAAGTAGGCGGCCCAGGCCCCGACAATGACTGCGTAGATGAGGCCGCTGCTGCTCACGCCTCACACGGTAGAGGGGTTTGCGTGAGGCCATCTGCCAATTGGGCCGGTGTGTCGCACGATCTGGCTGATATTTCGAACTTTTTTTGTGACCGATGCGATCAGCACGCCACTGAGGCCGTGAATTTAATGCCTTGAGGTGGTCGCCGTCCGATCAATTTCGAACATCTATTCAATTTCCCGGGCCTGTGCGGGATTCTGCTGTGTACGTGCCCGCCGCCAGCGGTTGAGCAACCCGTCGGGCACCTCTTCCGCGGTGAGCGCGAAGACGAGGTGGTCACGCCAGGCGCCGTCGATGTGGAGATAACGCGGCCTCAGGCCCTCCTCGCGGAATCCGAGTTTCTCCACGACCCGCCGGCTGGGTCCGTTCTCGGGGCGAATGCAGACCTCGATGCGGTGCAGTCCGACGGTGCGGAAACAGTGGTCCACGACCAGTGCCACGGACGTCGGCATCACTCCGCGGCCCGCCACCGACTCGTCCACCCAGTAGCCGATATGCCCCGAACACATGGAGCCCCACGTGATTCCGGCGACCGTCAACTGCCCGACCAGACGGCCCTGATACTCGATCACGAACGGCAGCATCCGGCCCGAGTTCGCCTCGGAGCGGAGGTGCCGGACCATCTGGCGGTAGGTCGGCCGGTGCGCGATCGGACCGCTCGGCGTGGGCGGCGGGATCGTCGCCTCCCAGGGCCGCAGCCAGTCCCGGTTGCGCCGGTTGACCTCGCGCCAGGCCCGCTGGTCGCGCAGCTTTATCGGCCGGAGGACGATCTCGCCGTCCGCCAGCACGACGGGCCAGGATGGGCTGTTCAGCTCGCACCCCCACTGGTGGCCGCGGGTCTGGGGTGGTCGCCGCCGCGGATCTGGTCGACGGCGTGCACCAGCAGGGGCTCCAGCACGGCCAGGCCGTCCTTCACCCCGCCGGTGGAACCCGGCAGATTGACGATCAGCGTGCCGCCCGCCACTCCGGCCAGGCCCCGGGAGAGCACGGCGGTCGGCACCTTCTCCCGTCCGAACGCCCGGATGGCCTCGGCGATGCCCGGCACCTCGTGGTCGATCACGCGGCGGGTCGCCTCGGGGGTGCGGTCGGTGGGCGAGATGCCGGTGCCGCCGGTGGTGACGATCACGTCGTAGCCGGCCTCGACGCCGGCCCGCAGCGCGGACTCCACCGGGTCGCCGTCCGGGACGACCCGCGGCCCGTCGACGGTGAACCCGAAACCCTTGAGGCCGGCGGCGATCGCGGGGCCGCCCTTGTCCTCGTAGACCCCGGACGCGGCCCGGTTGGAGGCGGTGACCACCAGAGCGCGATACGTCATGTCCGGCTCCAGTCGCCCGACTTGCCGCCGGTCTTCTCCTCCACGCGGACGTCCGTGATGACCGCTCCCTTGTCGACCGCCTTGACCATGTCGATCACGGTGAGCGCGGCGACGGAGACCGCGGTGAGCGCCTCCATCTCCACGCCGGTGCGGTCCGTGGTCCGCACGGTGGCCAGGATCTCCACCGCGTCGTCCGCGACCGACAGATCCAGTTTCACACCGGACAGCGCCAGCGGGTGGCACAGCGGGACGAGGTCCGGGGTGCGCTTGGCTCCCATGATGCCCGCGATGCGCGCGGTGGCGAGGGCGTCCCCCTTGGGCACCCCCTCGCCGCGCAACAGCTCGATCACGCGGGGTGAGACGAGGACCCGTCCGCTCGCGCGGGCGGTGCGCGCGGTCACGTCCTTCTCGGATACGTCGACCATGCGGGCTGCGCCCGCCTCGTCGATGTGCGTCAGTCGGTCCTGCGTACTCATGCTGTGTGGCGCTCCCGGTCACGGCCCCGGCGCGGTGCGGCGCGCGGGCCTGCTGTGCGCGACACGGTACCGCCAACCAGCGGCCCTCAGCCGAGCAGGACCACCTCGACCTCCGTGCCGGGTTCCACCGACTCCACGTCCTCCGGGACGACGATCAGCGCGTCGGCGTGCGCGAGGGCCGCGATCAGGTGGGATCCGGCGCCGCCGACCGGGGTCACCGAGCCGTCGGCGTACGTCGCCCGCAGGAACTGTCTGCGGCCCTTCGGCGAGGTCAGCGCCTTGCCGGCGGTCAGCGTCGCGCGGGTCGTCGGCCGGTGCACGTCGGCGAGACCCATGAGGGTGCGGATCGCCGGGCGCACGAACAGCTCGAAGGAGACGTACGACGACACGGGGTTGCCCGGCAGCGCGAGCAGCGGGGTGTGGTCGGGGCCGATGGAGCCGAAGCCCTGGGGCTTGCCGGGCTGCATGGCGATCTTGCGGAAGTCGATGCCGCTGCCCGCCTCGTCCTCGTCGCCGACGTGCGAGAGCGCCTCCTTGACGACGTCGTACGCCCCTACGCTCACGCCGCCCGTGGTGACCATGAGGTCGGCGCGCACCAGCTGGTCCTCGATGGTGGCGCGGAGGGTGTCGGCGTCGTCGGCGACGGCGCCCACGCGGTAGGCGATGGCGCCCGCGTCGGTGGCCGCGGCGGTGAGGGCGAAGCTGTTGGAGTCGTAGATCTGGCCGCTGCCCAGCTCCTCGTCGGGCTGGACGAGTTCGCTGCCGGTGGAGACGACGACCACGCGCGGGCGCGGGCGCACGCGGACCGTGCCGCGGCCGATCGCGGCGAGCAGGGCGATCTGCGGCGGCCCGAGGACCGTGCCGGCCTCCAGGGCGCGGTCGCCCGCCTTCACGTCGCTGCCCTTGGCGCGCACGTGCGCGCGTGCCTCGGCCGGCCGGTACACGTGCACCTGGCCCTCGGCGCCCTCGGGGGCCAGGCTGCGGGCGCGCATCCCGCTGACCGGTCCCTCGCCGAGCCCTCCGTCGGTCCACTCCACGGGGACGACGGTCTCGGCGCCGGGTGGCAGCGGGGCGCCGGTCATGATGCGGGCGGCCTGGCCGGGGCCCACCCGGACCAGGTCCGCCTGGCCCGCCGCGACGTCCCCGACCACGTCCAGGACGGCGGGGAACTCCTCGCTCACACCCGCCACGTCCGCGACCCGCACCGCGTACCCGTCCATGGAGCTGTTGTCGAACGGCGGCAGCGAGAGCGGCACCATGACGTCCTCGACCAGGACGCAGCCCTGCGCGTCCAGGAGCTGCAGATCGATGGGTTCCAGGGGACGGACGGCGGTGAGGATGTCCTCCAGGTGCTCGTCCACCGACCAGAGGTGGTCCTGGCCGGTGGTGCGGGGCGCGGCGCTGCTCAACGTTGCTACATCTCCTCGGCTACGTAACTGCGAAGCCAGGTCCGGAAGTCCGGGCCCAGGTCTTCACGTTCGCACGCGAGTCTGACAATGGCACGCAGATAGTCGCCCCGGTCGCCGGTGTCATAGCGGCGGCCCTTGAAGACGACGCCGTGCACGGGTCCGCCGGCCTTCTCGTCCTGCGAGAGCTGCTGCAGCGCGTCGGTCAGCTGGATCTCGCCGCCGCGGCCCGGCTCGGTCTCGCGCAGTATGTCGAAGATCGCGGGGTCGAGGACGTAGCGGCCGATGATCGCGTAGTTGGACGGCGCGTCCGCCGCGGCCGGCTTCTCGACCAGGTCGTGGACCTTGACGACGTCGCCGTCCTCGGTGGGGTCGACGGCCGCGCAGCCGTAGAGGTGGATCTGCTCGGGCGCGACCTCCATGAGCGCGATGACGCTGCCGCCGCGCTGCTCCTGCACCTCGACCATCCGCTTGAGCAGCGGGTCGCGCGGGTCGATCAGGTCGTCGCCGAGCAGGACCGCGAAGGGCTCCTGGCCGACGTGCGGGGCCGCGCACAGCACCGCGTGACCGAGTCCCCTGGGGTCGCCCTGCCGCACGTAGTGCATGGTCGCGAGGTCGCTGGACTCCTGGACCTTGGCGAGCCGGCCCGCGTCACCCTTCTTCTGGAGGGCGGACTCGAGCTCGTAGTTGCGGTCGAAGTGGTCCTCGAGGGGACGCTTGTTGCGGCCCGTGATCATGAGGACGTCGTCGAGGCCCGCGGACACGGCCTCCTCGACCACGTACTGGATCGCCGGCTTGTCGACGACCGGCAGCATCTCCTTGGGAGTGGCTTTGGTGGCCGGCAGGAACCGGGTGCCGAGGCCTGCTGCGGGAATGACAGCCTTGCTGATCCTTGGGTGCGACTGGGTCATACCGGCACCCTATCCGGTGCCTTTGATCGGAATCCGAGGCTCCGGTCAATTCGCTCTCATATGAGCTCATTAGGAAGGGTACGGTGCCAGTCATGAGTCACGCCGGACGTGCGGCCGAGCCTGACAAGCGAACGTTGCGGCGAGAGCTCCGCGCGGTAAGGGGCAGGTTGACGGCGGATGACGTCCAGGAGGCCGCGGCCGCGCTGGCCGTGCGCGCCCTGGAGCTGCCCGAACTGGCGGGCGCCCGCACGGTGGCGGCGTACGTCTCCGTCGGCGGCGAGCCGGGCACGCTCGCGCTGCTGGACGCACTGCGCGCGCGGCACGTGCGCGTGCTGCTGCCCGCGCTGCTCCCGGACAACGACCTGGACTGGGGCGAGTACACCGGCGCGGACTCCCTGGCCCGCGTCCAACACGGCGGAAAGATGGCGCTTTTCGAGCCCTCCGGCGCGCGTCTGGGACCGGAGGCCGTGACCGGCGCGGACGTCGTGCTGCTGCCCGGGCTCGCGGTCGACGCGCGCGGGATGCGGCTGGGGCGGGGCGGCGGCTCCTACGACCGCGTCCTCGCGCGGCTGGAGCGCGCGGGCGCGCATCCCGCGCTCGTGGTGCTGCTGTACGGCTCGGAGGTCGTCGGGCGCGTCCCCGAGGAGGAGCACGACCGGCCGGTGCACGCGGTGGTGACGCCGTCGGGGGTGCGCCGCTTCCCCAGCGGCACCTGATGACCCCGTGATGCGCGAAGGCCCTCCCACGCGCGCGTGGGAGGGCCTTCGTTCAGGTGCTCACGGTTTCAGCACCAGGGTGTCGCTCGTGTTCTTGTCGACGGCCTGGGACGTGAAGTTCCAGTCGAGCAGCTCGCCCTTGGCCCACTTGCCCGTCTGGTCGACGTAGTGGGCGCTGTAGGCGTGCCCCGAGGCGCCGGTGAGGTTGATCCACTTCGACTTGTCGAGGTCGCCGAGGTTGACCACCATGCGCATCGACGGCACCCAGACGACGCCGTAGCCGCCGGCGGCGTTCCAGCCGGAGGCGTTGACCGTCGCCTCGCCGCCGCTGAGCTTCCAGGGGCCGCGGTTGAGGATGTACTTCAGGAAGCCCGGGCCGTCGGTGCCGAGGGTCTGGTTCTTCAGGAACAGGCGGTGCAGCCGGCCCCAGCTCCAGGTGTCGATGTCCTTGCCGAGCTTGGCGGTCAGCTCCCAGCGGGCGTCGATCATCGCGCGCTTGAACAGGTCGTCGCGGTTGTTCGTCGCGCCCGGCCGGGTGCCCGTCTTCGGCGTGGTCCACCACGAGCTCTTGGGGTCGTTCATGAGCTTGCGGACGACCTCGAACCAGCGGTCGCCGCCGTCCGGTTGGGCCTGGTCGGCGTCGCGCTCGCCGCACTCGCGGATCTTCTGCGTGTCGTCCGCGGGCCCGGTGGTGCTGGCCGGGTCGACCCACAGGCACTGGCCCTTGACCCGCAGCTCCTTGGGCAGCTTGTTGCCGAAGGCGAGCTTGAGGACGTTGCGCCAGACCGCGTTGAAGTAGGCGGCCGCCGCCGAGTCGGCGTCCTGGGTGTAGTCCCAGCCCTCCAGCAGCTCCTGCGCGGCCTGGACGTCCTTGTCGCCGGTGTCGATCTTCAGCAGGGTGGGCACCAGCAGCTTGGCGATCTCGCTGCTGTTGTCCAGCTGCATCTGGCGCATGTCGTCAGTGGACATCTTGCCGCCGCCCTTGATCTTCGACTCGATCAGGTCGGTGATGCGCTGGCTGCGGGTGCCGTAACCCCAGTCCGTGGTCAGCGTGTACGGGTACTTGTCCTGGTCGATCACGGCCTGGTTGGCCGTGACGATGTAGCCACGCTCCGGGTTGTACTCGTACGGCAGCGCCGCCTTGGGGACGTAGCCGGTCCACTTGTAGCCGGAGTCCCAGCCCGGCGCCGGGATCGAGCCGTCGTCCTTCTTCGCGCGCGTGGGGATCTTGCCGGGCAGCGTGTAGCCGATGTTGTCCTTGTCGGCGTAGATCAGGTTCTGCGACGGCACGTCGAACTTGGCTGCCGCGGAGCGGAATTCGCTCCAGTCGGACGCCTTGTCCATGGCGAAGACGGCGTCCATGGTCGTGCCCGGGTCGAGCGCGGTCCAGCGCAGCGCGACGCCGTAGCCGTCGCCGCGGTCGGGTGCCGCGGTGTCGACGGTGGCCTTCTTGCCGACCTTCACCAGCTCGTCGTCGCGGTCGGAGAGCAGCGGCATCCCGTCCGCGGTCTGGCGCACGACGATCGTCTTGGACTTGCCGCCGGCGACCTTGATGGTCTCCTCGCGGGTCTTGAAGGCCTTGGTGGCGCCGTCGTAGAGGTAGCCGTCGCCGCTCAGCTTCTCCAGGTACAGGTCGGTGACGTCGACACCGGAGTTGGTCATGCCCCAGGCGATGTCCTGGTTGTGGCCGATGACCACGCCGGGCATGCCCGCGAAGGTGTAACCGGTCACGTCGTACTGGCACTTGCTGGAGACGGTGCGGCAGTGCAGGCCCATCTGGTACCAGACGGACGGCAGCGAGGCCGACAGGTGCGGGTCGTTGGCGAGCAGCGGGTGGCCGGTGATGGTGTGGCTGCCGGCCACCACCCAGGAGTTGGAGCCGATGCCCTGGCCGTTCACGCCGACGGCCGTGGGCACGTTGTCCAGGACCTTGTAGAGGCCCGCCAGCTGGCTGTTCAGGGCCGAACCCGACGGCGTCGAGGAGGACGAGGAGGACGTGCCCGTCGTGCCGCCCGTGGAGGTGCCGCCGGTGGAGGTGCCGCTCGTGGAGGTGCCGCTGCCGGCCGAGGAGCCGTTCTGCTGGAACGCCCCGGCGATCTCGCTGTACTGGCCCTCCTGGACGATCGCCTTGTTGCGGCTGTAGGGGTAGGCCGGGTACAGCTGGGCGATCTGCTTGGCGTCGAGCCGGCTGGTCATCAGGGCGCGGTCGATCTCGTCCTGCATGTTGCCGCGCAGGTCCCAGGCCATCGCCTTCAGCCAGGAGACCGAGTCGACGGGGGTCCACTTCGCGGGCTTGTAGTCGTTGGTGAAGCCCAGCGCCGCGTACTCCAGCGAGATGTCCTTGCCGTCCTTGCCGTGCAGATAGGCGTTGACGCCCGCCGCGTAGGCCTGGAGGTACTTCTTGGTGGAGGCCGACAGCTCGGTGTCGTACTCCTTCTTGGCCACCCGGTCCCAGCCCAGCGTGCGCAGGAACTCGTCGTTCTTCACCTGGCTCTTGCCGAACATCTCCGACAGGCGCCCGGAGGTCATGTGCCGGCGCACGTCCATCTCGTAGAACCGGTCCTGCGCCTGGACGTAGCCCTGCGCCATGAACAGGTCCGCGTCGGAGGAGGCGTAGATCTGCGGGATGCCGTAGCCGTCGCGCTTGACGTCGACGGGGCCTGACAGGCCGTGAAGTGTGAGGGAGCCCTTCGTCTGCGGGAACGACGCACGGACGGTGCTGATGGACCAGTACGCCCCGTAGGCGACGCCGGCGATCAGTGCCAGGACCAGGACCAGCACGACCAATCGGGCTTTGCGCCCCTTCTTCCTGCCGGACTTGCCGGGCTTGTCACCCGTTGTGGCGGTGGTGTTCGGGGGCATCGCTGTCCTTGCTGTCCTAACGCGAGCGGCAGGCGGGCTGTGACGTCGAGTGAGCGCTGGAGCAACCATAGGCGCAGGGCCTTGGGGCCCTTGACGCGGAGTCGGGAACGCAGGGGTGCAGGCGTTCGATCCTGCCAACCGGAGCGTCAAGAAATCGTCAAGAGTTAGGTAAGGTAACGAAGTAGTTGGATGCGGAGTCGCCTCGCTTCGTGTCCCATGAACGTGAGCCCACCCGCGGGACGCCCGCGGGCCAGGGAAGGGAACGGCCGCTGACAGTCCACCATCTCAACCAGCTACTGCTCGTCTGCTCGCTCGTCCTGCTCGTCGCCGTGGCAGCGGTCCGGATCTCCTCGCGCAGCGGGCTCCCCAGCCTGCTCGTGTACCTGGGGATAGGCGTCGCCATGGGCCAGGACGGCATCGGTGACATCCGCTTCGACAACGCCGAACTCACCCAGGTCATCGGCTACGCGGCCCTCGTGGTGATCCTCGCCGAGGGTGGCCTCGGCACGAAGTGGAAAGAGATCAGACCGGCCCTGCCGGCCGCCTCCGCCCTGGCCCTCGCCGGCGTCGCGGTGAGCGTCGGGGTCACGGCGGCGGGCGCGCACTACCTGGTCGGGCTGGAGTGGCGCCAGGCGCTCATCATCGGTGCGGTCGTCTCCTCGACGGACGCGGCGGCCGTCTTCTCCGTGCTGCGCAGAATCCCCCTCCCCGCGCGCGTGACGGGCACGCTGGAGGCCGAGTCCGGATTCAACGACGCCCCGGTCGTCATCCTGGTCGTCGCCTTCTCCACGGCCGGCCCGATCTCCCACTGGTGGGTGCTGCTCGGCGAGATAGCGCTGGAGCTGGCCATCGGCGCGGCCGTCGGGCTCGCGGTGGGCTGGCTCGGCGCCTGGGGCCTCAGGCACGTGGCGCTGCCCGCCTCCGGCCTCTACCCCATCGCCGTCATGGCGATCGCCGTCATGGCCTACGCGGGCGGCGCGCTCGCGCACGGCAGCGGCTTCCTGGGCGTCTACCTCGCCTCGATGGTGCTGGGCAACGCGAAGCTGCCGCACTGGCCGGCCACCCGCGGGTTCGCCGAGGGGCTCGGCTGGATCGCCCAGATCGGCATGTTCGTCCTGCTCGGCCTGCTCGTCTCCCCGCACGAGCTGGGCGACGACATCGTGCCCGCGCTCGTCATCGGCCTGGTGCTGACCATGGTGGCGCGCCCGCTGAGCGTGATGCTGTGCCTGTCGCCCTTCCGGGTGCCGTGGCAGGAGCAGACCCTGATGTCCTGGGCCGGGCTGCGCGGCGCGGTCCCCATCATCCTGGCGACGATCCCGATGGTGCAGGGCGTCGACGCCAGCCACCGCATCTTCAACATCGTCTTCGTCCTGGTCGTCGCCTACACCCTGGTCCAGGGGCCGACGCTGCCGTGGCTCGCGCGTGTGCTGCGCCTGGGCGAGAGCGGCGGGGCCGCCGACCTCGGCATCGAGTCCGCCCCGCTGGAGCGGCTGCGCGGGCACCTGCTGTCCGTCGCGATCCCCGCGGGATCCCGGATGCACGGCGTCGAGGTGGCCGAACTGCGGCTGCCCGCCGGGGCCGCCGTCACCCTCGTCGTGCGCGAGGGCACGTCGTTCGTGCCCGGCCCCACGACGGTGCTGCGGCGCGGCGACGAACTGCTCGTGGTCGCCACCGATCCCGTACGGGACGCGGCGGAGCGCCGGCTGCGCTCGGTCGGACAGGGGGGCAAGCTGGCCGGATGGCTGGGGACGAACGGGGCGCGGCGCCGATCCCTGTAGACGGGGCGCGGCGCCGATCCCTTGTCCCCGCAAGGCGCTGCGCCGATCCCTGTAATATGAAGACACACCCCTGATCGAACCGACTCTGCCTGATGCAGAGCTGACGCGACCGTATGGCGGCCGTGGCGCCCACCACCTTCCGGGCGGCCTCCGGTATCTACCGCAGTCCGCACCAGAGGACAGCTCTCGGCGCCCCCGCACGGGCGTGCCACCAGGCGGCAGAAAGGCACGGGCCGTGGCATCCACGGTCACCCGACGGCCTGGCTACGGACAGCTGCTGCGCACCCGCGGCGCCTGGACGTTCCTGGTCCCCGGCTTCGCGGCGCGCCAGCCGTTCGCGATGCTCACCATCTCGATCGTGCTGCTCGTGCAGCACACCACCGGCTCCTACGGCGCCGCGGGAGCCGCCGCGGCCGTGACCGGTGTCTCCATGGCGCTGTGCGCGCCCTACGGCGGCCGCCTGGCCGACCGCTACGGGCAGCGCGCCGTGCTGCTCCCCGGCGTCCTGCTGCACGCGCTGTCCGGCCTGACGCTGACGGCGCTCGCACTGACCCACGCACCCCTGTGGGCGCTGTTCGCGGCCGCCGTGCCGACCGGCGCCTCGGTGCCGCAGATCGGCCCCATGGTGCGCGCCCGCTGGGGCGTGAAGCTCCAGGATTCGCCGCTGATGAACACCGCGGCGGCCTTCGAGTCCGTCACGGACGAGCTGACCTTCGTCTTCGGCCCGCTGCTGGCCACCGCGCTGTGCACCGCCGTCGCGCCCGCCGCGGGCCTGGTGACGGAGGCGTCGCTGACCCTGGTCGGCGGCCTGCTGTTCGCCGCACAGAAGGGCACACAGCCCGCAGTCGCCACCCCCCGGCACGCGCGCGTGGAGCACGCCTCCGCGCTGAGCGTCCCCGGTGTGCGCGTGCTGATCGTGGCCTTCCTCGGCATCGGCGCGGTCTTCGGCGGCATGCAGGTCTCGCTGGCCGCGTTCACCGAGTCGATCGGCGAGCCCGGCCTGAACGGCGTCCTGTACGGCGTCTTCGCCGCGGGCAACATGCTCTCCGGCATCGTCTGCGGCGCCGTCGCCTGGAAGGCGGCCCCGCAGCGGCGGCTCGTCGTCGGCTACGGCGCCCTCGCGCTGGCCGCCTCCGGCCTGTGGACCGCGCACTCGGTGCCGCTGCTGGCCGGACTCGGCCTGCTCGTCGGCATGTGCATCGCGCCCGCCCTGATCACCGGCTACACGCTGGTCGAGGGCCTGGTCCCGGCCGGCGCCCGCACCGAGGCCTTCACCTGGCTGACCGGCGCGGTCGCGCTCGGCCAGGCGGTGGCCGTCACCGTGGCCGGACAGCTGGAGGACCGCTTCTGGTCCGGCGCCGGATTCCTGGTGCCGGCGGGCGGTACGGTGCTCGCGTTCGCGACCCTCGCCGCCCTGCGGTCCCGGCTCACGCCGCGGCCGCGCAACCTGACCGTCGCACGTGGCGTCGGTCACCGCGAGCCGGTGACGGTGGACTGATCCCCGGGAATACGTCACTATGGACCGTCGTTAGCACTCACTGAGTAAGAGTGCCAGGAGGAAGACAGTGCCGACCTACCAGTACCAGTGCACCGAGTGCGGCGAGGGCCTCGAGGCGGTGCAGAAGTTCACCGACGACGCCCTCACCGAGTGCCCCAGCTGCGGTGGCCGCCTGAAGAAGGTGTTCTCCGCCGTCGGCATCGTCTTCAAGGGCTCCGGCTTCTACCGCAACGACAGCCGCGGCTCCTCGTCGAGCAGCTCGCCGGCGTCGAAGTCCTCGAAGTCCACCGAGTCGTCGCCCTCCTCCACGTCCTCTTCCTCCTCCACGTCTTCCTCCTCGTCCTCGGACGCGAAGTCGAAGCCGTCGAGCACGGGTGCCTCGTCCGGCAGCAGCGCCGCCTAGGACCCACCGGACTCGTCCCACGGGACCCCGCCGTCGTACGACGGTGGGGTCTTCGGTGTTTCCGGGTGCGGTCTTCGACGCGTCCGGTTGGGTGTGTCCGGTGCCCCTCTCTGCGCTCCGGCGGGGCCGGATACTGTTCGGGCCATGGCGAACGCAGAGATCGGTGTAATCGGCGGCTCGGGCTTCTACTCGTTCCTCGAGGACGTGACCGAGGTCCAGGTGGACACCCCGTACGGACCGCCCAGCGACTCCCTCTTCCTCGGTGAGGTCGCCGGCCGGCGGGTCGCGTTCCTGCCCCGCCACGGCCGCGGCCACCATCTGCCCCCGCACCGCATCAACTACCGGGCCAACCTGTGGGCGTTGCGGTCGGTCGGTGTGCGCCAGGTCCTCGGCCCGTGCGCCGTGGGCGGACTGCGCGCCGAGTACGGACCGGGCACGCTGCTCGTGCCGGACCAGCTGGTCGACCGGACGAAGTCCCGCGCGGCGTCGTACTTCGACGGGCTGCCGCTGCCCGGCGGCGCCGTCCCGAACGTGGTCCACGTGTCCCTGGCCGACCCCTACTGCCCCGTCGGGCGCACGGCCGCCCTGAAGGCCGCGCGCGGACGGGACTGGGAGCCGGTGGACGGCGGCACGCTGGTCGTCGTCGAGGGCCCGCGCTTCTCGACCCGCGCGGAGTCGCTGTGGCACCAGGCGCAGGGCTGGTCGGTGGTGGGCATGACCGGCCACCCCGAGGCGGCGCTCGCCCGTGAACTGGAGCTCTGCTACACGTCGATGACCCTGGTCACCGACCTGGACGCGGGCGCCGAGACCGGTGAGGGCGTCTCGCACGACGAGGTGCTGCAGGTGTTCGCCGCCAACGTGGACCGGCTGCGCGGTGTGCTCTTCGACGCGGTGGCCGCGCTGCCGGCGAACGAGGACCGGGACTGCCTGTGCACGTCGGCGCTGGGCGGGATGGACCCGGGGTTCACGCTGCCGTGACGCGCTGACGGGCCAGCGACCGGAACTTGCCGTTCGGGTGAGGGAGTTGTCCACAATCCGCCGGTGATCCACCGGCCTCGGCACAGATCGGCGCGACGCCTCATCGTGGGTCTTGCAGGCCCGTTCCCGATGCAGGTGGTGATCCGCATGCCGCTCCCTCCGCTCGCTCCGTCCCCCTTGTACGGCTCTCCGCTCCCCCCGTCCTCCTCCCCCGCCGCGCCGCGGTCGCCCGGCGCCGACGTCCCCGTCACGTGCGAGGTCCCGCACTTCGCTCCCGTGCGGGTGCGCGGCGGGCGGTACGGGCTGCGACGGCTGGTGCGGCACCGCAGGCGGGCGGTGGCCGCCGGGCTCGCGGTGACCGCGGCCGCGCTGGTGGCGGCGGGGCCGCGGGATGCCGACGGAGGGCGCGGCCATCCGGTCGCCGATCCGGTACGAAGCCACCGGGCCGTCCGGACGGTGTCCGCACCGGTGCGGATCGCCGACGCCGCCACGGTCGCGCTGCTGCGGCCCGGCGACCGGGTCGACGTGGTCGCCGCCCCGGAGACGGCGGCGGCCGGCGACGCCCGTGTGGTCGCGCGCGGGGCGCGGGTGGCCAAGGTGCCGGAGCCTCTGGACGAGGCGGCCGGCAGCGGGGCGCTGGTCGTGCTGGCGGTGCCTCGTACGACCGCCGCGCGCCTCGCCGGAGCTGCGGCGACGGCACGATTGGCGGTGATCGTGTGTTGATCCTGTCAAGTCCCTCGTTCCAGCTACGCAATTGGACAGGGTGGCCGCAAGTTGACGTAGGTTGCGGAACTGTTTGTTCCCCGATGTGCGTGTGCAAGGAGAGGCCCCGAAGTGAGCGAGAAGAAGGAACCGAGCGTCTGGCAGGGCTTCAAGGCCTTCCTGATGCGCGGCAACGTCGTCGACCTGGCGGTCGCGGTGGTCATCGGCGCCGCGTTCACCAACATCGTGAACTCGCTGGTGAAGGGGATCATCAACCCACTGGTCGGGGCGATCGGCACCAAGAACCTGGACAACTACAGCTCGTGCCTGAGCGGGACCTGCAAGGGCGACCAGGGCATCCAGCTGCTGTGGGGCTCGGTCCTCGGCGCCACCCTGACCTTCGTGATCACGGCGGCGGTCGTCTACTTCCTGATGGTCCTGCCGATGTCGAAGTACCTGGCCCGCCAGGAGGCCCGCAGGAAGGCGCGGGAGAGCACGCACGAGGTGATCGAGGTGACGGAGCTGGAGGTCCTCAAGGAGATCCGGGACGCGCTGGTCGCCCAGCGTGGGTCCGGGCACGACGCAAGCTGACGCAGGCCGCCCGCGCGGGTCAGATGTGGTGGGGCGGCTTCTCGTCGAGGAAGCGCTTCAGGTCCGCCGCGGAGTCGCCGTCCGAGCCGGGCCGCTCGCCCCAGCCGCGGTCGGTGTCGTCCGAGGACTGCTGGTCCAGCGGGTCGTCGAAGATCAGCGCGGGCTTCGGGGCGCGCGGCTCGGGGGCAGGGGCGGACGTCATGCCTCCAGGGTACGGGGCCCGGCAGGACCCGCCGCCGGGTGCGCCGAGTTCCCCCTTCCCACCTGTGCCTTCCCGTGATCGCTCCGGTCGCGGCCCGCGTGCGATCCCTTCGCAGGAATTTCCGCCGCCCATCTGGTGTGCTGGAACGCATGACGAGCAGTTCCACTCCGCCGCCGGCGCCCTCGGGCCCGCCGGCGGCCCACAGACCACTGCGCAGGCTGACGGCACGCGGGCGCGACGAGGCGCACCGCGTCGCCTCCTCCCTCGAGCTCTTCTTCGACCTGTGCTTCGTCGTGGCCATCGCCCAGGCAGGTGCCCAGCTGGTGCACGCCCTGGCCGAGGGGCACGCGGCCGAGGGCATCCTCAACTACGTGATGATCTTCTTCGCCATCTGGTGGGCGTGGATGAACTTCACCTGGTTCGCCTCGGCGTACGACAACGACGACGCGCTCTACCGCGTCGTCACGCTGGTCCAGATCGCCGGCGTGCTCATCCTGGCGGCGGGCATCTCCCGCGCCTTCGACCAGCACGAGTTCCTGGGCGTCTGGCTGGGCTACGTGGTCATGCGGCTGGCCATGTCGGCCCAGTGGCTGCGTGTGGCGCGGTCGAGCCGGGGCGCCGAGCGGACGATGGCGCTGCGGTACGCCGTCGGCGTGCTGCTGTGCCAGATCGGCTGGCTGGGGCTGCTGGTCCTGCCCGAGGGAGCCCGGCCGTGGGTCTTCGTGGTGATGGCCCCGCTGGAGATGCTCGTGCCGCTGTACGCGGAGAAGGTCCACCCCACGTCCTGGCACCCGCACCACATCGCCGAGCGGTACGGCCTGTTCACGATCATCGTGCTCGGCGAGACCATCGCGGCCGCGACCGTCGCCGTGAAGTCGGGCCTGGACGAGCACGACGCGCTGGGCGAGCTGCTGCCGATCGCCGCGGGCGGGCTGCTGATCATCTTCGCCGCTTGGTGGATCTACTTCGTGGTCCCCATCCACGGACACCTGCGCTCCAACCGGCAGTCCTTCGTCTGGGGTTACGGCCACTACCTGATCTTCGCCTCGGGGGCCGCGATCGGGGCCGGCCTGGAGGTGGCGGTCGAGCAGGCGGTGGGCGAGGCGCACATCTCGACGCTGTCCGCGTCGGCGGCCGTGACCCTCCCGACGGCGCTGTTCCTGCTCACCGTCTGGGCACTGCACTCCCGCTTCTACAAGGTCGGCATCGCCCAGCAGCTGGTGCTGCCGACGGCGTCGCTGCTGGTCATCGTCTGCACCTTCTTCGGCCGGTGGGCGGTGCTCGCGGCGGGGCTGGTGTGCGGGCTGGCGGTCGCGACGGGCGTGACGCTGACGGCGCGCATGGTCGCCCGTCGGCACGGCGCGAGCGGAACCGGCGAAGAGCGCGCCCGAACGCCGGTCGCCTGAGCGGACAGGAGACTCACACCCCCTGAGCAGCCCTTCCCCGCCCCGGCGCGGGGCGAGACTGAGGGCATGACAATTGACGCTCTGACGGACGTCGCAGGGGTTCGGGTGGGCCACGCGACGTGTACCGGCGACGGCTGGCTCACCGGCACCACGGTCGTGCTCGCCCCGGAAGGAGGCGCGGTCGCCGCCGTGGACGTCCGGGGCGGCGGCCCCGGCACCAAGGAGACCGACGCGCTCGACCCGCGCAACCTCGTGAGCAAGGTCGAGGCGGTCGTGCTGACCGGCGGCAGCGCCTACGGGCTCGACGCGGCGTCCGGCGTGATGGCCTGGCTGGAGGAGCGGGGACGCGGGGTGCGGGTCGGGCCGGACCCGGCGCACGTCGTGCCGGTGGTGCCCGCCGCCTGCGTCTTCGACCTGGGCCGGGGCGGGACCTTCTCGGCCCGGCCCGACGCGGCCACCGGGCGGGCGGCGGTCGAGGCGGCGGACGCGAGCGCGGCCGGGGCGGCCGTGCAGCAGGGCTGCGTGGGCGCCGGCACGGGTGCCGCCGTCGGGGCGCTGAAGGGCGGGATCGGCAGCGCGAGCGTGCGGCTGGACTCGGGGATCACGGTGGCCGCGCTGGTGGTGGCCAACGCGGCGGGTTCGGCGCTGGATCCGCAAACGGGCGTGCTGTACGGGGAGTTGTTCCAGGGGCGGGTGGACCACCCGGAGGCTCACGTGCACGAGGCCGCGCGCAGGCGCCTCGCCGAGAGCGCGGCGAGGAACGGGCGCCCCCCGATGAACACCACGCTCGCCGTCGTCGCCACCGACGCCGACCTGACGAAGGCGCAGGCGCAGAAGCTGGCCGGGACGGCACACGACGGCATCGCGCGCGCCGTCCGCCCGGTGCACCTGCTCAACGACGGGGACACGGTGTTCACGCTGGCGACGGGGGCCCACCCGCTCGACGCCAAGAACCCCCTGGCGCTGAACGAAGTCCTCGCGGCGGGCGCGGACATGGTGACCCGCGCGATCGTCCGCGCCGTGCGCGCCGCCGAGTCGGTGGAGGGCGCGGGCGGAGTGTGGCCGTCGTACGAGGAGTTGTACGGGAGCGGGTGAGCCGGATGCGGGGTGCGCGGCGCCCCGCGATTGTCCGGGTTTTGTCACGTGATGGCGTTCACGGGAAACGGCGGGAACCTCATGGGCCCGCCGTTCCCTCTTTCTCCACGCACTGGAACGGATCACGCACAACACACGAACCTGGAGCAGCCCGTGACAACGCCGGACATAGCAGCGCGGCGCGCACTGGGGGCCTGTGCCGCCCTGATGGTCGGCGCCCTCACCCTCACCGGCTGCGGCGGCAACGCCAACGCCGACACCAACGCCTCGAGCGGCGGCGGGAATTCGTCGAAGACCTCGACGGCGAAGATCGTCATCTCGGCGAAGGACGGCTCGGACGCCGCCTCGATCAACACGACCGGCGTGAAGGTCGGCGACGGCAAGCTGACCACCGTGAAGATGACGGTGGCCGGCTCGGGTCAGGCCGTGCCGGGCTCGATCTCCGCGAACGGCACGGCCTGGAAGCCCAACGCACAGCTGGAGCGCGGGACCAAGTACCAGATCTCGGCGACCGCCAAGGACGCGAGCGGGCGGACGGCCGCGGCCAACTCCATCTTCACCACGGTCGCTTCGGCGAACAGCTTCATCGGGACGTACACCCCGGACAACGGCACCACGGTCGGCGTCGGCATGCCGGTGTCGTTCGGCTTCGACAAGGTGATCACCGACAAGAAGGCCGTGCAGTCGCACATCACGGTCACCTCCAGCAGCGGGCAGAAGGTGGTCGGGCACTGGTTCGGCTCGCAGCGCCTCGACTTCCGGCCCGAGGAGTACTGGAAGGCCGGCTCCAAGGTCACGATGAAGATCGACCTGGACGGCGTGGAGGGCGCGAACGGCCTCTACGGCGTGCAGAAGAAGACCGTCACCTTCACCGTCGGCCGTTCGCAGGTCTCCACGGTCGACGTGAACACGCAGACGATGACGGTGGTGCGGGACGGCAAGGTCCTCAGGAAGGTGCCGATCTCGTCGGGCAGCCCGGAGCACACCACCTACAACGGGCAGATGGTGATCTCCGAGAAGTTCCGGCAGACGCGGATGAACAGCCAGACCGTGGGTCTCGGCGGTGAGTACGACATCGCGGACGTGCCGGACGCGATGCGGCTGACGACGTCGGGGACGTTCATCCACGGAAATTACTGGTACAACAAGGGCAATCCGCCCTTCGGTCGCGAGGGCACCAGCCACGGCTGCGTCGGACTCGCGGACGCGCAGGGCGCACAGAGCGCCACGCCCGCCAAGTGGTTCTACGACAATTCACTCATCGGGGACGTAGTGGTCGTCAAGAACTCCCCCGACAAGACCGTCGCGCCCGACAACGGGCTCAACGGATGGAACCTGCCGTGGAGCGAGTGGGTCGCGGGCAGCACCTCCTGAGCTGCGGATTCTCCGGGATCGCCGGGCCGTGCGGGAACCGCCCGCACGGCCCGGGCGTTTTCCGTGCGTACGTTTTCTCGGTTCCCGGACATGATGTCCGACCGAGGGGCTACGGTATGCACCCACAAGGTGACATGCAGCAACGCCGGGAGAAGCCTTGAGCGTTCCGTACGAGACGGCAGCGTACGAACCACCCGAGTCGCCCGAGTCTCCGGAGGAGCATCTCGCGCGACTCCTCGGCCGTGCGCTGAACAGCTTCGAGCTGCCGGACGAGACCATACGGCGACTCGACTGCGCGCTTGCGCACGACGGTTCACTGCACTCCGCGCACCACAGCGCGGGGCTGCACCGCGAGACCTACCGCCACACCTGGCTGCTCGCCGACGGCTCGGCGCTCACGCTGTGGGAGCTCGTGCACAACACCACGCCGGGCGGCCCCGCCCAGCACGAGGTGTACGTCGACGAGGAGGAGCTGCGCACCGCGACCGCGCGGCTGCCGCTGCCGCCGGACACGGTGGACTTCGAACTTCCGGTGACGGTGCAGCTGTCGCCGCTCCCCGCGCCCCGGCACGCGTACGTGCCGGACGACTCGGAGGATCACGCGCGCCGGCTGCTGCGTCGCGCCGAGAACCCGGACCGGCCGGGCGCGGAGACCTCCGCGCTGCTGACGACCGCGTTCGCGCACCAGATCACGCAGGCCTTCGGGCGCCCGTGCCGAGCGGGCCGCGCCGGGCTCTGCTTCTCGCTCTACGAGCACGCCTTCCTGCTGCGGGACGGCGAAGAGGTCTCACTGTGGGAGGTCGAGCACACGGCGACGCCCGACGGGCGGCACATGTGCGAGGTCTACGTCAGCGAGGAGGCGGCCCGGGACGCGATGGAGCGCCGGGCGGCCCAGGTCTCCTGAGAGCCGGGAACCCTGTCGCCGCGCGCGGCCGGTCAGCGACGTTTGCTGAGCTGCCGTACGAGACCGGCGAACGCGGCCTGCTCCGCCGGTGTCAGCTCCGTGTACTCCAGCGGCGGGGGCGACCGGCGCTGCAGCGGGAGGGCGCGCATGCTGCCGACGACGGGCCAGGGGACCGCACCGAAGTGGCCGCGGCGCGCGAGGCTGATCAGGCCGAAGATCCAGACGGCGGCGGCGAGGGCGAGGATCACCACGCCCATCGACTGGAAGACCGAGACGTGCTCATCAGGCATACGGTCCAGTAGACACCACGGTCCGGGACTTTGGTCCCGGACCGTGACGTATCTCGCAGGCCGCACAGGTGCCGCACTTGCCTCTTTGTCGTCTTGATCAACTCACAGGGCGCCAAAGGGACATGCGGGGATCTTGCCGGTCAGGCGGCCACCGGCTGCTTGGCCCCGGCCGCCGGAGCGGCCGCGCCCTCCGCCGCGTCGGCGGCCGTGGCCCCCGGTGCGGGCCTGCGCATGCCCTTCAGGACCACCACCAGTGCCGTGGTGACACAGGTGCCGACCGCGATGGCGATCAGGTAGAGGAAGGGGTTGCCGATCAGCGGGACCACGAAGATGCCGCCGTGCGGGGCGCGCAGAGTGGCGCCGAAGGCCATCGACAGGGCGCCGGTGATCGCGCCGCCCACCATCGAGGAGGGGATGACGCGCAGCGGGTCGGCCGCGGCGAAGGGGATCGCGCCCTCGGAGATGAAGGAGGCGCCGAGGACCCAGGCCGCCTTGCCGTTCTCCCGCTCGGTCTGCGTGAACAGCTTGCCGCGGACCGTGGTGGCCAGCGCCATCGCGAGGGGCGGGACCATGCCGGCGGCCATGACCGCGGCCATGATCTTCATCGCGGAGTCGCTCGGGTTGGAGACCGCGATACCGGCGGTGGCGAAGGTGTACGCGACCTTGTTGACGGGACCGCCGAGGTCGAAGCACATCATCAGGCCGAGCAGGGCGCCGAGCAGGACGGCGTTGGCGCCGGAGAGGCCGTTGAGCCAGTCGGTCATGGCCTTCTGGGCCGAGGCGATGGGTTTGCCGATCACGACGAACATCAGGAATCCGACGATCGCCGATGAGATCAGCGGGATCACCACCACCGGCATGATGCCGCGCACCGCCGCCGGGATCCTCACCTTCTGGATCGCCATCACCACACCACCGGCGATCAGACCGGCGGCGAGTCCGCCGAGGAAGCCGGCGTTGATGGTGAGGGCGATGGAGCCGCCGACGAAGCCGGGGACCAGGCCGGGCCGGTCGGCCATGCCGTAGGCGATGTAGCCGGCCAGGACCGGGACCAGGAAGGCGAACGCGACGCCGCCGATCTGGAAGAGCAGCGCCGCCCAGCTGTCGCCCTGGGCCCACACGAAGTGGTCCATGACCGAGGGCGCCTTGTTGATCTTGTAGCCGCCGATCGCGAAGCCGAGGGCGATCAGCAGACCGCCGGCCGCGACGAACGGGACCATGTAACTCACGCCGGACATCAGCCACTTGCGCAGCTTGGTGCCGTAGCCCTCGCCCGCCTCGCCGGACCGCTCGACCGGTGTGGAGGGCGCGGAGCCGGAGGTGACCTCCCCGCGTTCCGCCTTCGCGCGGACCTCGGAGACGAGCTCGCCGGGGCGGTTGATGCCGGCCTTGACGCCGACGTCGACGGTCGGCTTGCCGGCGAAGCGGTCCTTCTCTCGTACGGGGACGTCGTGCGCGAAGATCACGCCGTCCGCCGCCGCGATGACGGCCGGGTCGAGCCGGGTGAAGCCGGCCGAGCCTTGCGTCTCGACGGTGACCTCGACGCCCACGTCGCGGCCCGCGTTCTCCAGCGACTCGGCCGCCATGTACGTGTGGGCGATGCCGGTCGGGCAGGAGGTGACGGCGACGATGCGGAAGGGCTGCTCGTCGGCGGCCGGGGCGCCCGGCACCGGGGCGGCCGCGTCCTCGACGCT
>NZ_JBHVGU010000063.1:0-38049 GCF_042800575.1 Streptomyces sp. NPDC057616 | reverse complement strand
CGGGGACACCGTGCACAACGCCGCGGACGCGCTGACGGCCGTACCGCTGGGCATCGCGTTCGTGCTGGGGCGGCGGGCGGCCACACGGCGGTTCACCTACGGCTACGGGCGGGCCGAGGACCTCGCCGGGATCGCGATCGTGCTGACGATCGCGGCGTCGGCGGCGTTCGCGGCCTGGGCCGCGGTGGACCGGCTGCTCGATCCGCGGCCGGTGGCGCACGTGCCGGCGGTGGCCGTGGCGGCGCTGGTCGGGTTCGCCGGGAACGAGTGGGTGGCCCGGTACCGGATCCGGGTGGGCCGGGACATCGGTTCGGCGGCGCTGGTCGCCGACGGGCTGCACGCCCGCACCGACGGGTTCACCTCACTGGCCGTGCTGCTGGGGGCCTTCGGTTCCGCGCTGGGGTGGCAACTCGCCGACCCGCTGGTGGGGTTGGCGATCACGGCAGCGATCGCGCTGGTGCTGCGGGACGCGGCGCGCGAGGTGTTCCGGCGCGTCATGGACGCCGTCGACCCGGCCCTGGTGGACCGGGCCGAGCGGGCGCTGCGCGAGGTCCCGGGCGTGCGCGAGATCGGCGAGCTGCGGCTGCGCTGGATCGGGCACCGGCTGCGGGCCGAGGTCGCGGTGGTGGTCGACGGAGACGCGACCGTACGGGCCGCCCACGCGATCGCCGTCGAGGCCGAACACGCCCTGCTGCACGCGATCCCCAACCTCACCGCGGCCCTGGTCCACGCGGATCCGACCCCGACCCCGGACCAGCAGGACCCGCACCTGGCCTTGGCCCACCACGCGACAGCCCGACCCCAGACACTCGGAACCATGCCGTCGGCGTGACGTACCGGAGCCGAAGCAGACCGCGCTGGGCGACGGCCCCGGCTGCCGCTAGGCGCCCAGGCCCTCCAGGACCACCGCGTTCGGGAGTTCTGTGAATGCCTTGCCGGGGACCAGGAGTTTGCCGCGGCGGCGGCCGCTGCCCACCAGGACGTAGGGGAGGTCGACGACGGCCGAGTCGACCAGGACGGGCCAGTCGGCGGGGAGGCCGATCGGGGTGATGCCGCCGTACTCCATGCCGGTCTCGCCCGTCGCCATGTCCATGGAGGCGAACGAGGCCTTGCGGGCGCCCAGTTGGCGGCGGACGACGCCGTTGACGTCGACGCGGGTCGTGGAGAGCACGATGCACGCGGCCAGGGTCGTCTCGCCGCCCCGCTTGCCGGCCACCACCACACAGTTCGCCGACTGGTCGAGCAGCTCCTGCCCGTAGTGCTCGACGAAGACGGCGGTGTCGGCCCACTGCGGGTCGGTGTCGACGTAGACGATCTGGTCGGCGGGGACGCTGCCGTGCCAGTTCCGTACGGCCTCGGCGACCGGGGCGGTCAGGTCGTCGAGGGCGTCGGGGGCCGGGACGGCGATGTCGAAGTGTCCGATGGGTGCGCGCATGGCCGCACGCTAACAGGCCCCCGGACCCCGGCTTCCGCAGGCCGCCTCAGCGCACCGGCGGGACGGAGACCGCCATCACCATCTCCATCGGCTCGCCGCCCTCGTTGCCGTACGTGTGCGGGGTGTCGGCCTCGAAGGAGGCGCTCGACCCGGCCGGGACACGGTGCTTCTCGCCGTCGACGGTGAGCGTCAGTTCGCCCGCAAGCACGTGCACGAGCTCGACCGTGCCGGTGGGGTGCGGATCGGACGGACTGCTGTCGCCCGGCATGAGCCGCCAGTCCCACATCTCCAGCGGCCCGGGGGCCTCCGTGCCCGCGAGCAGCCGGTTGTAGCTGCCGGCGTCGGTGCTCCACAGCCGGACCGCCTGCTCGGCGGGAACGATACGGACCTGCCGGCCCTGCTCGTAGTCGAGCAGGGTGGTGATGCTGACCCCGAGCGCGTCGCCGATCTTGACGACCGTGCCGATGCTCGGGTTGGTGCGGGCCTGCTCGATCTGGATGAGCATGCCCCGGCTGACCCCGGCGCGGGCCGCGAGCGCGTCCAGGGTGAAGCCGCGGTCGTTGCGCCAGCGCTTGACGTTGCGCGCCAGGGACTGGGTCAGCAGGTCGAGGTCCGACACGTTCCGTCCAATGTCCGTCTGCAGGGGGTGGAGCGAACGGGAGCGCGGGAGGCCAGTATTTTAGATGACCCGGTCCACTTGGCTGCACTACGCTGTGCTGCACCCGATCGTTCACCGAACTGTACTGCGAGGCACCCCGTGACAGCACTCTTCGCCCTGGCCACCAGCCTGTTGTGGGGGCTGGCCGACTTCGGCGGCGGACTGCTGACCCGGCGCAGCCCTGCCCTCACCGTGGTCGTCGTCTCGCAGACGATCGCGGCGGCGGTGCTCGGCGCGATCGTGGTGGCGACGGGCGGCTGGAGCGAGGCGGGGCCCCGTCTGTGGTTCGCCTTCGCGGCGGGTCTGGTGGGGCCGGTGGCGATGATCGCCTTCTACAAGGCGCTCGCGCTGGGCCCGATGGGCGTGGTCTCGCCGCTCGCCACGCTGAGCGTGGCCGTGCCGGTGAGTGTCGGGCTCTTCCTCGGCGAGCGGCCGGGGCTGATGCAGGTCGCCGGGATCGCCGTCGCCATCACCGGTGTGGTGCTCGCGGGCGGGCCCCGGCTCGGCGGCGCCGCCGTGCAGCGCCGGGCCATCCTGCTCACGCTCGTCGCGGCGCTCGGTTTCGGCACGGTGTTCGCGCTGATCGCCGAGGCGTCCACGACCGTGACCGGCCTGTTCCTCGCGCTCTTCGTGCAGCGGGTGACGAACGTGGCCGCGGGCGGCATCGCCCTGTTCGCCTCCGTCCGGCGGGGCGCCGAGGCCCTCCCCGCGGGGGGATTCCCCTGGGCCTCGCTGCCCGCGCTCGCCTTCGTCGGCCTCGCGGACGTCGCGGCCAACGGCACGTACTCGGTCGCCGCGCAGCACGGCCCCGTGACGGTGGCGGCCGTCCTCGCCTCGCTCTACCCGGTGGTGACCGCACTCGCCGCCCGCGGCTTCCTGCGCGAACGCCTCCTCGCCGTACAGGCGGCGGGCGCGGGCCTCGCCCTGGTGGGCACCCTGCTGCTGGCCACGGGCTAGGCGTCGTTGCCGGCCACGGGCTGGGCGTCCGCGTCCAGCTCCGCCAGCTTCCGCACCGTCTCCTCGTCCAGCTCGGAGAGGGCCAGGAGCTGTTCGGGGGTGACTCCGTCCGGTATGGGGACGGGTGCCGGGGTCCTGAGAGGCGGTTGCCAGCCGTCCGCGGGCGTCCAGCGGCGTACGACGCGGGCCGGTGCCCCGGCCACCACGGAGTGGTCGGGTACGACGCCCCGGACCGCCGCGCCCGCGGCCACCACCACGTTCCGCCCGATCCGCGCGCCCGGCAGGATCACCGCGCCGGTGCCGATCCAGCAGCCGGGCCCGATCTCCACCGGCTCCATCCGCGGCCACTGCTTGCCGATGGGCTCGTGCGGATCGTCGTAGGAATGGTTCGTGGACGTCACGTAGACGTACGGGCCGAAGTAGCAGTCGCTGCCGATGGTGACCGACGTGTCGGCGATGACGTGGCTGCCGCGGCCGAGGACGACGCCGTCCCCGATGCGCAGGATCGGCTCGGTGCCGAGGTCGAGGTCGGGCATGAGGCCGGCGGTCAGCGTGACCTGCTCGGCGACGATGCAGTGGGACCCGATGTGGATCCACGGTTCGCCGAAGACGGTGCCGAGCGGGAAGGCGAGCCGGGTGTGGGCACCCAGCGCGCCGAAGCGGAAGCGTCCCGGACGCTCGGCGGTGACCGAGCCGGTGCGCTGCACCCAGGCCCAGCCCGCGTGGACGGCGCGCTGCGTGAGGCTTCGCCGCCAGGATGAGAACGTGTTCTTGCGCTTCGGCACCCGCACACCGTACTCAGCGCGGGGTGCGCCGATGCGGTCCACACCCTGTGATCTTCACCCCACCACCCGGAATCCCGCCGGGCACGCGGCTCCCGGCACGCGGATCACCCGTAGCGGATGAGGCGCCGGCGGCGCAGCTGTGGTGCCGTGCAGAGATGACCAGGATCGGCCTCGTGAACCCCTTCGACCTCGCCGGACGGGTGGCGCGGTACGCGCTGGGGACCGCGGGGTGGATGGCCGACCGGGTGGTTCCCGCGGTGACGGCCGCCGTGCTGGACCGGCTCGATCTGGACGACGTCGCCGCCCGCCTCGACGTGAACCGGGTCGCGGACCGGGTGGACGTGATGCGCGTGGCCCGCCGGGTGGACATCGACGAGATCGCCGAGGAGATCGACGTCGACCGGGTGGCGGCCCGGGTGGACGTGGACGCGATCGCCGCCCGGCTGGACGTGGACCGCGTCGCCGACCGCATCGACCTCGAACGGATCGTGGCGCGTCTGGACATCGACCGGATCGCGGCGGGCATCGACGTCGACCGGATCGCCGCCCGGCTGGACGTGGACGCCGTGATCGACCGGGTAGACCTGGTCGCCCTGACCCGGGCCGTGCTGGAGGAGATCGACCTCGGCCGGATCGTCCGCGACACCAGCGGCGGGATGGCCGAGGAGACGGTCGACGCGCTGCGGGTGCGCAGCATGCGGGCCGACCGGATGGTCAACCGGGTCGCCGACCGGCTGCTGCACAGACCCGGTGCGCCCCCGGGCGGGGTCGACGGACTCGCACCGCCGCAGGGGCAGACACCGTGACACAGCCGGAGCGGGGGGAGGCGCAGGCCGGCACGGCGGGGGTCGTGTCGCGGTGCCTCGCGGCCGTGGTCGACGCGATCGTGGTGGCCTGCATCGGGCTGGCCGTGCAGCTCGCCTTCGGCGGGCTGCGGCTGATCGTCACCGGGCCGCCCTTCCACATGCCGGACCTCTCGCTCTGGCTGACCGGCGTGCTGGGCTGGGCCATCGCCGTGCTCTACCTGGGCATGAGCTGGGCCACCACCGGCGGCACCCTCGGCGACTGGCTGCTGGGGCTGCGCGTCACCTGCCGCACCGGACGGCTGCTCGGCATCACCCGCTCCCTGCTGCGGGCCGTCCTGTGCATCGCCCTGCCCGTGGGCCTCTTCTGGATCCCGTTCAGCCGGCGCCACGCCTCGGTCCAGGACGTGGCCGTGGCCAGCGCCGTGCACTACCACCGCTTCTGAGACACCCGGCCTCACCCTCCACGGCCCCGTCCTCACCCTTCCGAGGTGACGCCGGGGCGGCGGCGCCGGAGTAGGACATGGGGAAGATGCCGCGTCACGCGGCCGACCCGAGGACGGAGGTCCTGCCATGACCACCACCACGCATCACCGGCGTTCGGAGGGAACCCTGGCGGTCGCGGGCGGGCTGACGGCGTTCGCCGCAGTGATGCTCGTCATGTGCGGCATGCTCGACATCTTCCGCGGCATCATGGCGATCGCGGACGACGAGGTCTTCATCAACACCCCCCACTACGTCTTCAAGTTCGACCTGACGAGCTGGGGCTGGATCCATCTGGGTCTCGGGGTCGTCGCCATGGCCGTGGGCATCGGCCTCGTCATGAAGGCGACGTGGGCACGGATCATGGGCGTGGGCGTCGCGGCGCTGCTGATCATCGCCAACTTCCTCGACATCCCGTACCAGCCGTTCTGGTCCGTCACCCTGATCGCGCTGTACGGATTCATCATCTGGGCGCTGTGCGTCGTGCAGCCGGACGAGTCCTACTGACGAGCGGGGATCGCGCCGATGAAGGACGAACGCGCAAAGCGGATCGCCGAGTTCATCGCACCGCTGCGGGTGGAACCGGGGTCGAAGGTGGACCTGTCCCGTGACTTCGACCCCGGCGACAAGACCGGCATCCCGAAGAAGAAGGACGGCCAGGAGCTGCTGGAGACCGGCGTCGCGATGCTGGCCGACTACCAGCGGCGGCTGGCCGCCGAGAGCAGGAACGGCGTGCTGCTGTGCCTGCAGGCCCTGGACGCGGGCGGCAAGGACGGCACGATCCGGCACGTGATGACCGGGGTGAACCCGCAGGGCGTGCACGTGTCGAACTTCAAGGTGCCCTCCGACGAGGAGCTCGACCACGACTTCCTGTGGCGGTACGCCCGCCGGCTGCCCCGGCGCGGCGAGATCGGCATCTTCAACCGCTCGCACTACGAGGAGGTCCTGGTGGTGCGGGTGCACTCCGAGCTCCTCGACCGCCAGCGGCTGCCGGACGAGGCGAAGCGCAAGGGCAAGTGGCGGCGGCGCTACCGGGAGATCAACGACTGGGAGCGGTATCTGCACGACAACGGCT
This sequence comes from Streptomyces sp. NPDC057616, assembly GCF_042800575.1. Taxonomy (NCBI): domain Bacteria; kingdom Bacillati; phylum Actinomycetota; class Actinomycetes; order Kitasatosporales; family Streptomycetaceae; genus Streptomyces; species Streptomyces sp. NPDC057616. Next base: position 31,853 of record NZ_JBHVGU010000063.1, on the reverse strand, counting down.
TCCGGGTGGTGAAGCTGTTCCTGAACCTCTCCAAGGAGGAGCAGCGCACCCGCTTCCTCAAGCGCATCGACGTACCGGAGCGCAACTGGAAGTTCTCCGCCTCCGACGTGCGGGAGCGCGCCTGGTGGGACGACTACCAGCTGGCGTTCTCCCGCATGCTGTCCGCCACCAGCACCAGCTGGGCGCCGTGGTACGTCATCCCCGCCGACCACAAGTGGTACGCCCGCATCTGCGCCGCCGCGGTGCTCGCCCACACCCTGATCGACCTCGACCCCCAGTACCCGGAGGTCGGCGAGAAGGCCCGGCACGAGCTGTCGCTGGTCAAGCAGGACCTCGAGGCGGAGGCCCCGGCCGGCGCGCCGGCCGATCCGTACGCCGCGTCGGTCGCGGCCCACCGGAAGCGGAGGCACGGACGATGACCTCCCCCGCGGAGCGGGAACAGGGCCGCGCGGCCGCGGCCGAACCCTGGTACGCACAGCCGCCCCAGGCCGTGGCGGACGTCCTCGGCGTGGACCCCGCCGTCGGCCTCAGCGGCGCGCAGGTGGCCGAACGGCTCGGCCGCGACGGCCCGAACGCCCTGCCCGAGGAGCAGCCCCGGCCGGGCTGGCGCCGGATGCTCGACCAGTACCGCAGCTACATGCAGCTGATCCTGGTGGCCTCGGCGATCGTGTCGCTGGCCATCCAGGAGTGGGGCACCGCGGTGCTGCTGCTGGTGCTGACGCAGATCAACGCGGTCATCGGCATGCGCCAGGAGGGCAAGGCCGAGAGCGCCATGAACGCCCTCAAGTCGATGATGAAGGCGACCGCGCGGGTACGGCGGGACGGCACCGAGAACGAGATACCCGCGGAGGAGGTCGTCGTCGGGGACGTCGTGCTGATCGCCGCCGGGGACGACGTGCCCGCCGACGGGCGGATCGTCACCGCGAGCGCCCTGCAGATCGACGAGTCCGCGCTGACCGGCGAGAGCACGCCGGCCGCCAAGGGCACCGAGGTCGTGCGCGGCGAGAACCTCAGCCCCGGGGACCGGGCCAACTCGGCGTTCATGAACACCCCCGTCACGCACGGCAGCGGCGTCATGCTCGTCACCGAGACGGGCTCCGCCACCGAGCTGGGCAAGATCTCCGGGATGCTCTCCTCGACCCCGCGCGAGGAGTCGCCGCTGACCCGGGAACTGGACCGGCTGACGCTGTGGATCGCGAGCGCGGCCGGGCTGACCATGATCGTGATGTTCGTGCTGGGCCGCTCGCGCGGCGACGCCTGGGACGCGCTGTTCGTCGCGGCCGTGTCGCTGGCGATCGCGGCCATCCCCGAGGCGCTGCCCACCGTCACGCAGACGATCCTGTCGATGGGCAGCCTGGACCTGGCCAAGCAGCACGCCATCGTGAAGGACCTGCCGTCGGTGGAGACGCTGGGTTTCACCTCCGCGATCAACTCAGACAAGACCGGCACGCTGACGCTGAACCAGATGACGGCGGTCGAGATCGTGGACGCCTACGACCGCTACACCGTCTCCGGCTCCGGGTACGAACTGGAGGGCCGGATCCACCATGCCGCCGGGCGCTCCTCCGACCTCGAGGACGTGATCCTGCCGTACCTGATGGCGAGCGACGCGAAGCTCGTGGGCGGCAAGGTGGTGGGCGACCCCACGGAGGGGGCGCTGCTGGTGCTCGGTCACAAGGCGGGGCTGGACATCGACGCCACGCGGGAGCGGCTCCCCCGCCTGGCCACGCTCCCCTTCGACCCCTCGTACAAGCTGATGGCCACCTTCCACCAGGCGACGGACGCGCAGGGCCGGCCGGTGGTGCGCTGCTTCGTGAAGGGGGCGGCGCCCGCGGTGATGCGGCGGGCGGCGACGGCGCTGTCGGACGGCGCGGGCATCCCCTGGGACGCCGAGCTCGACAAGCGGGCGCACGAGGAGATGGAGCGGATGGAGCGGGCGGGCCGGCGGGTGATGGCCGCCGCCACGCGCGACATCGACGCGGACGCCTTCAGTGCCGACGACGACCTGCTGGCCCATGTCACCCAGCTCCGCATGACCAGCCTGGTCGGCATGGAGGACCCGCCGCGCGAGGAGTCCAGGAAGGCGGTGGAGGGGGCGAAGGCCGCCAACATCCGGGTGCGGATGGTGACCGGCGACGACGTCGTCACCGGCGCGGCCATCGCCGCGCAGGTCGGCATCGAGGGCGAGGCCGTCCTCGGCTCCGACTTCGCCGCCCTCAGCGAGGAGGAGCGGCTGGCGCGGATCGACGGCATCGGGGTGATCGGCCGGGTGGCGCCCGAGCACAAGGTGCTGCTCGCCGACACCCTGAAGAAGAAGGGCGACGTGGTCGCCATGACCGGGGACGGCGTCAACGACGCCCCCGCCATCAAGGCGGCGGACATCGGGATCGCCATGGGCTCCGGCACCGAAGTGGCCAAGAACGCGGGCCGGTTGATCCTGTCCGACGACAACTTCGCCACGATCGTCTTCGCGGTGGAGCAGGGCCGCAAGATCTACGACAACCTCACCAAGTACATCCGCTTCGTGCTGGTGCTGCTGGTCGTGTTCGTGCTGACCTTCCTCGGCGCGTCCCTGTTCAACATCGCGGACGGGGAGCCGTTCTCGCCGGCCCAGGTGCTGTGGATCCACTTCTTCGTCAACGCCGCGTTCGGCTTCGCGCTGGGCTTCGACCGGGTCAGCCCGGGGCTGATGGCACGCAGGCCGCGGCCCCGCGGCGAGCCGGTGATGACGAGGAGTCTGATGTGGACGGTCGGGCTCGCCGGGCTGGCGATCACGATCGCGCTGCTGTCACTGATCAAGCTGGGCGAGTCGCGCTTCGACAGCACGGAGGTCGGCAACTCCATCGCCTTCACCTCGTTCGCGCTCTGCCTGATCGTGGCCGCGGTCGAGTGCCGCAGCGAGACGGAGACCGCGGTGACGCTGGACACCTTCGACAGCCGGCAGATGAACTGGGCGATGTTCGGCGAGTTCGTGCTCGCCGTCCTGGCGACCCAGACGGACGTCTTCAACCGGCTGCTCGGCACCACCCCGCTCACCATCGGGCAGTTCGGCTGGGCACTGCTGCCGGCGCTCGTGCTGCTGGGGCTGTGGGAGCTCGGCAAGGTCGTCGCCCGCGGTCGGCGCAGCACCTCGCCGGTGGCCCGGCAGGCCGCCGCCCGGCAGGTCGTCACGGGCTGACAGGAGTCCGGGATGGCAGGAGACGACAGGAAAGGTCACCGCCGGGTCCCGCCGGGGCTGCGCACGCTCCTGGCCTATCGGCGCGAGTGGCTGGTCAAGGACGCCGTCGCGGGCATCGTCCTGACCACGCTGCTCGTCCCGCAGGGCATGGCGTACGCGGAGCTGGCGGGCCTGCCGGCGATCACCGGCCTGTACACGTCGGTGGTCTGCCTGCTGGCGTACGCCGTCTTCGGGCCGTCGCGCATCCTGGTGCTCGGCCCGGACTCCTCGCTCGGCCCGATGATCGCGGCGACGATCCTGCCGCTGATCGCCTCCGGGGGCGACAGCGGCCGCGCGGTGGCCCTCGCCTCGATGCTCTCCCTGATGGTCGGCGCCGTCACGGTCCTGGCCGGGGTGTGCAAGCTGGGCTTCATCGCCGACCTGATCTCCAAGCCCACGATGATCGGGTACATGAACGGGCTGGCATTGACCATCCTGATCGGGCAGCTGCCGAAGCTGTTCGGCTTCAAGACCGACGCCGACGGGCTCATCGACGAGATGCGCGCCTTCGTACGGGGCGTGGCCGACGGCAAGACGGTCGGGGCGGCGGTCGCGGTGGGTCTCGGGGGGATCGTGCTGATCCTGGTGCTGCAGCGCTGGCTGCCGAAGGTGCCCGCGGTGCTGGTCATGGTGGTGCTGGCGATCGCCGCGACGTCGGCCTTCGACCTGGGCGGACACGGCGTCAGCCTGGTCGGCGAACTGCCCAAGGGATTCCCGCCGTTGAGCCTCCCGTCGGTCCACTGGGGTGACCTCGGACCGCTGTGCGCCGGGGCGCTGGGCATCGCCCTGGTGTCCCTCGCCGACACCATCTCCAACGCCTCGGCGTTCGCCGCCCGCACCGGCCAGGAGGTGCGCGGCAACGAGGAGATGACGGCGATCGGCGCGGCCAACGTGGCGGCCGGGCTGTTCCAGGGCTTCCCCGTCAGCACCAGCGGCTCGCGGACGGCGGTGGCCGAACGGGCGGGCGCCAGGAGCCAGTTGACCGGCGTCGTCGGCGCGGTCCTGATCGTGCTGATGCTCGTCCTGCTGCCCGGGCTGTTCCGCAACCTGCCGCAGCCGGCGCTGGCCGCCGTCGTCATCACCGCCTCGCTGTCGCTGGCCGACCTCGCCGGGACCCGGCGGCTGTGGCACCAGCGCAGGACGGAGTTCTCGCTGTCCATCGCGGCGTTCCTCGGCGTCGCGCTGCTCGGTGTGCTGCCGGGCATCGGGGTGGCGGTCGGGCTGTCGATCCTCAACGTCTTCCGGCGCGCCTGGTGGCCGTACAACACCGTGCTGGGGCGGGTGCCGGGGCTGCCCGGCTACCACGACGTGCGCTCCTACCCTCAGGCCGAGCAGCTGCCGGGCCTGGTGATCCACCGCTTCGACGGTCCGCTGTTCTTCGCCAACGCCAAGGCCTTCCGGCACGAGATCATGCGGCTGACCCGCACGGACCCGAAGCCGGTGTGGGTGCTGCTGGCGGCCGAGCCCGTGACGGACGTGGACACCACCGCGGCGGACGAGCTGGAGGAGCTGGACGAGGCGCTCAACGAGCAGGGCGTGAGCCTGGTGTTCGCCGAGCTCAAGGACCCGGTGCGGCGCAAGATCGAGCTCTACGAGCTGACCCGCACCCTCGACCCGGCCCACTTCTTCCCGACCCTGGAGGCGGCCGTCGCCGCCTATCGCGCCCAGACCGGCGCGGAGTGGACCCCGACGGCGAACGGCCGCCACCCGGCGGAAGCCGCCCTCGACCAGCCACCGACCGCCTAGGAATCGACCCGGACCGGCCGCGTCCTGCGGAAGCCCTCGGCGAGGAAGTCGTCGGGGGTGAGGGTGCCGAAGATCTTCATCAGGGGGGCGACCAGGCCGGTCCAGCCGGTCTGGTGGGCCGCGCCGATGCCGGCGCCGTTGTCGCCGTGGAAGTACTCGTGGAAGGAGATCAGGTCCCGCCAGTACGGGTCGTCCTGGAACTTCGACTGGCCGCCGTAGACCGGCCGGTGGCCGCTCTCGTCGCGCAGGAAGAGCCGGGTGAGCCGCTCGGAGATCTCCCGGGCCACCTCGAACAGGGTCATCCGGGTGCCGGAGCCGGTCGGGCACTCGACGGTGAGGTCGTCGCCGTAGAAGCCGTAGAGGTTGAGCAGGGCCCGCACGATCAGGGCGTTCATGGGGAACCAGACCGGGCCCCGCCAGTTGGAGTTGCCGCCGAACATGCCGGTGTCCGACTCCGCGGGCAGATAGCCGACCCGGTACTCCTCGCCGTGCACCCAGAAGCTGTAGGGGTGTTCGGCGTGCACGCGGGAGAGGGAGCGGATGCCGTACGGGCTGAGGAACTCGTCCTCGGACAGGAGGTGCCCGAGTACCCTGAGCAGCTTCTTCTCGTCGACCACGGACAGCAGCCGGGGGCCGCCCGCTCCGCCCGCCTGGGCCGAGGCCAGTGTCACGGAGAGCGAGGGGTGCCGGCTCGCGAACCGGCGCAGCCGCTCCCCCAGGCCCTCCACCCGGGCCAGCTGCTCCGGCCGGAAGACCGTGGCGGCGCACAGCGGCAGCAGGCCCACCAGGGAGCGGACCTTCAGGCGGACGGCCTCGCCGTCGGGCAGCCGCAGCACGTCGTAGAAGAACCCGTCCTCCTCGTCCCACAGTTCGTCGCCGAGGTCGCCGACGCGGTCCATGGAGGCGGCGATCCACAGGTAGTGCTCGACGAACTTCAGGACCAGTTCCTCGTACGAGGGGTTGTGCTCGACGAGTTCGACGGCGATCTGCAGCATCGACTGGCAGTACAGGGCCATCCACGCGGTGCCGTCGGCCTGTTCGAGGGTGCCGCCGGTGGGCAGCGGGGCGCTGCGGTCGAACACGCCGATGTTGTCCAGGCCGAGGAAGCCGCCCTGGAAGACGTTGCGGCCGCCCGGGTCCTTGCGGTTGACCCACCAGGTGAAGTTCGTCAGGAGCTTCTGGAAGGAGCGCTCGAGGAAGCCGAGGTCGGCGTGGCCGGAGGTGCGCTCCTCCATCAGGTAGACGAAGTACGCGGCCCAGGCGTGCACGGGCGGGTTGACGTCGGCGAAGTTCCACTCGTAGGCGGGGATCTGGCCGTTGGGGTGCAGAAAGGCGTCCTGGAGGAGCAGTTCGAGCTGCTCCTTGGCGAAGCGGATGTCCACGGTCGACAGGGCGACGGTGTGGAACGCCAGGTCCCAGGCGGCGAACCAGGGGTACTCCCACTTGTCGGGCATGGAGACGATGTCGTCGCTGACCATGTGGAACCACTCGCGGTTGCGCACCCCGGGGCGGGGCCGGCTCCACGGGTCCAGGCCGTGCTCGTTCAGCCAGGCCTCCAGGTCGAACAGGTAGTACTGCTTGGTCCAGAGCATCCCGGCGAGCGACTGGCGCAGCACCCGCGCCTCGTCCTCGCTCGCTCCCTCGGGCGTCAACTCGGCGTAGAAGGCGTCTGCTTCGGCGATGCGGTCCTTGAGGACGGTGTCGAAGCCGCGGGCGAGGGACAACTTGGATCCGGCGGGCGCGAGCCGCAGCCGCAGCGTCTCGGCGCCGCCGGCCGGGACGGTGAGCACGTGGTGGGCGGCGGCCTTGGTGCCCTGCTGGGCCGGGTTGACCGCCGCGCGCTCGCCGTCGACGACGTACCGGCCGATGCCGTCCTTGACGTAGGCGGAGGCGTTGGGCGAGTCGAAGAGCCGCTCGTTGTTCGTCTCGTTCTCGGTGAACAGCAGCGGGACCGGTGCGGCGAACCGGCACTCGTAGTCGCCCAGTTCGGGGTGCTCGGCGCGGATCGTAGCGGTGCCGCGGGGGCCCTCGGCCGCGCTCATCCGCGGCTTGGCGGCGCCCTCCTGCCACGACCACGTGTTGCGGAACCACAGCGTGGGCAGCACGTGCAGGACCGCCTCGTCGGGGCCGCGGTTGGCGACGGTGATGCGGACCAGCACGTCGTCGGCGGCCGCCTTGGCGTACTCCATGGTGACGTCGAAGTAGCGGTCGTCGTCGAAGATCCCGGTGTCCAGCAGCTCGTACTCGTAGTCCTGCCGGGTGCGGGCCCGGTTGACGCGCACGAGGTCGGTGTAGGGGAACGCGGCCTGCGGGTACTTGTAGTGCCACTTCATGTACGAGTGGCTGGGGGTGCTGTCGAGGTAGAAGTAGTACTCCTTGACGTCCTCGCCGTGGTTGCCCTCGCTGTTGGTGAGCCCGAAGGCGCGCTCCTTGAGGATCGGGTCGCGCCCGTTCCACAGGGTGAGCGCCAGACACAGCCGCTGCTTCTCGTCGCTGATGCCGCCGAGGCCGTCCTCGCCCCAGCGGTAGGCACGCGAGCGTGCGTGGTCGTGCGGGAAGTAGGACCAGGCGTCGCCCCCGTCGCTGTAGTCCTCGCGGACCGTGCCCCACTGACGCTCACTCAGATACGGTCCCCACAACCGCAGACGCCCCGCCTCGTCGTTCTCGGGACCGATGGGCTCGCCCTTCTTCCGTGCGCTCATTTCCCCCACCCCCTGCCGCCGGCTTCCGGTCGCCGTCAGTTTCTGCGGGCCCCGGGCGGGCCACCTCACCCGCCGCGGGTGAGGCAACTCCGCAGGCGGGCGCGGCTGTTGCGGACCGAAGAGGGTGAACACGACGACGCACAGGCCAGGCCCCGGCCGCCGCGCCGCGTCCGGGCCCCGGTCCGGTTCCTCACCTGCGGCGGGTGACGCGCAGCGGGCCGGATCGCGGCTGGATGGACTCGACCACGTCGAAGGGAGCGGCCATGGCCGGTATCGGGCCGGTACAACTGCTGGCCGTCGGGTTCGGGCCCGACGCGAAGTTCGAGGGCCGGATCGTCGAGGAACTGATGTCCCTGGAGGACCGCGGCCAGATCCGCGTGCTCGACCTGCTGTTCGTGCTGAAGGAGTTGGACGGCGACCTCGTCTCCGCCGACTACCAGGCCGAGGGCATGGGCGAGACCGTCGCCGCGCTGCTCGGCATCCCGCGCGGCACGCTGCGGGAGGCCGAGGCCGTGTTCCCCTCCCTGACCCAGTCCAACGCCTTCGGGCTCAGCATCGAGCAGATCCGGGAGCTCGCCCGCGAGCTGGAACCGGGCACCGCGGCCGGGTTCGTGCTGCTGGAGCACAAGTGGGCCAGGCAGCTGCGGGAGGCGATCCGCGACACGGGCGGCATGCCCGTGGCGGAGGGCTTCCTGACCGAGGAGACGCTGGAGACCGTGGTCGGCGAACTCGCCACCGCCGTGGAGCGGCTGGACCGGGCCGCCGCGGAGCACCGCCAAGAAGGCCGGGCGTCCGGCCATGACACCAGGAGGTTGTGATGACCGATCTCGTCGTGCTCGGCTTCTCCGACCGCGAGAAGGCCGAAGCCGTGATGCGCCTGTCGAAGGAGCTCTCCAAGCAGGAGCTCCTCGACCTTGAGGACGCCGCGGTGGCCTGGCGGACCACGGACGGCAAGATCCATGTGCACCAGTCCTTCAGCCCCACCGCGGCCGGTGCCGCGGGCGGCGCCCTGTGGGGGTCGCTGCTCGGCCTGCTGTTCCTGATGCCGGTGTTCGGTGCCGCGGTCGGCGCGGCCACCGGCGCGGTCGCGGGCAAGCTCACGGACGTCGGCGTCAACGACCAGTTCGTCAAGGAGGTCGCCAACCAGCTGGAGCCGGGCCGTGCCGCGGTCTTCGCGCTCGTGCGCCACTCCACGCCCGACCGGGTCCGCGACGCGCTGCGCCCCTTCGAGCCCACCGTGCTGCGCACCAACCTCACCAAGGAGCGGGAGGAGGAACTCGTCGCGGCACTGCAGGGATGAACCACCCGTCACAGTGCACCGCCGCACCACAGAACGGTGATCGAGTTTCACCCGGGTGAAATGGGCTCCGGATCATGTGCCTTCCGCGCAGTCCGGACCAGACTCGTCTGACGTGCGCCAGCCAACCCCGTAGTGAGGTGACCGGCGATGGACGAGTGGACGGAACGGGAGCGGCCGCCGGACGCGAGCAGCGCGTCCCCGGCGACCGCCCTGCCGAGCCAGGTCGGGGTGCCACCTTTGCCGGCCTGGCTCGTGCCGCGCCCCCGGTTGACGGACCGTCTGTGCCGCGGCGTGCTCGGACCGCTGACCGTGGTGGTGGGACCCGTCGGCGCGGGCAAGTCCGCCCTGGCCGTGGAGTGGGCCCACACCCGCTGCGCACCCGGCCCGGTGGCCTGGGTCACCTGCGACGGCGCGGAGGAGGAACCCGACGTCTTCTGGTCGCGGGTGCCGACCGCCCTGCGCGAGGCGGGCGTCGAGCTGCCCCCGTTCCCGGACGTGCTCCAGCCGGAGACCGACCAGCCCGACGCGTCCGTACGCGACCTGGTGACGGCCGAGGACGGGAGTGTCCATGCCGACGCGGCGGCCGAACGGCCGGTCCTGGTCGCCTCGCTGGCCGCCGCGCTCGCCGCGCGGAAGGAGCCCGTCGTCCTCGTGCTGGACGACTTCCAGCCGGAGGCCGGCTCCCCCGTCGCCCGCGGTACGGCACGGCTGCTGCGGCACGCGGGACCGGTGCTGCGGCTGGTCGTGCTCTCGCGCCGGGACCCACCGCTGCATCTGCACCGGCACCGCCTGGCAGGTGAGCTGACCGAACTGCGCACCGCCGACCTCGCGTTCGACGACCGGGAGACCTCGGCCCTGCTGGCCCAGCACGGCGTGGAGGTGTCGAGGCCGGCCGTCAGCACGCTGCGCAGGCGGGCCGACGGGTGGGCGGCGGGCCTGCGCCTGGCCGCGATGTCCATGGCGGAACATCCCCAGCCGGAGCGGTTCGTGGCGCGGTTCGCCGGCGACGACGAGGCCGTCGTCAGCTATCTCGTCGAGGAGGTCCTGGACGGGCAGAGCCCCGAGATGCGCAGGCTTCTGGTCTCCACCAGCATCCTGGAGCACCTCAACGCCGAGCTGGCCACCGAGCTCGCGGGCAAGGAGGCGGGCGCGCAGTTCGCCGCCCTCGTCGAGCGGAACTCCTTCCTCCAGTACGCCGGACGCGGCTGGTACCGGTGCCATCGCATGTTCACCGACGTGCTGCGCGTACGCCTGCGCCACGAGGCACCGGACCTGGAGCCCGGGCTGCACCGCCGGGCCGCGGCCTGGCTGGGTGAGCACGGGCTCGTCGCCGAGGCGGTCCGCCATGCACTGTCGGCGGGCGACCGGGACTACGCCGCCCGTCTGGTGGTGCGTCGGCTGGCGATCGGAGGGGTGCTCGCCCTGACCGACGACCGGCTGCCCGCCGAGCTCGTGCAGGGGTCGCCCGCCGACGACCTCGGGCTTCCCGGGCAGCCGCTCGACGCGGAGGCCGGCCTCGTCGCCGCGGCGGCCGCCCTGCGGCGTGGCGACGAGCCGGCGTGCGCCGAGGGCCTGGAGTTCGCCGACAAGCTGCTCGCGGAGGTGCCCGCGGAGGAGGGCGACCGGATCGCCCGGTGCCGGCTGACGCACGCCGTCATCCGCATGGCCAAGGACCGCTGCCGCGATCCGGAGGCCGCGCGGACGGCCGCGGCGGACGCCGAGCAGCTGTTCGCGCAGGTGCCGCACTGCCTGCTCGCGGACCGTCCGGAACTGCGGGCCCTGACCTTGTCCGTCCGCGGGCGCGCCGAACTGCGCGACGGCGGACTGAAGGCGGCCGAGGCCTCCCTGGCGGCGGCGCTGAAGGCCGCAGGCGCCGCAGGCAACGTCGTGCTGCGCCGGGACTGCCTCGCCGAACTCGCGCTGCTCGCCGTGCTGCACGGGCGCTTCAGGGCCGCGGACGAACTCGCGGGCCACGCCCTGCGGCCGCCGCTGCCGGCCTCCACACCCGAGGCGCCCCTCCCGCCGTCCCTGCACGTGGTCCGGGCCTGGGTGGCGCTGGCGCGGCACGAGTCGCCGCGGGCGCGCGCCGAACTCGCCCGGGCCCGCAGCGCCCTGCGGGCGACGCCCGATCCGTTCGTCGCGGGGATCGGCTCCCTGGTGGCGCACCTGGTGGGCGTGATGGACAGCGGGGCGCCGCCGTCCGCCGAGGCCGTGGCGGCCCTGCCGGACGGCGCCGGCTGGCTCCCGCACGAGCTGCGCAGGCCGGTGGGGCAGGCGTGCGCGGCCTCGGTCTCCGCGGCGCGCGTCCACACACTGCGGGCGCCGCAGCCCGCACAGCGCGCCGTCCTGCTGGGCGCCGCGGCGGAGGAGGAGCGCCCGCCGGTCGAGTCGCTGAGCGCGCGGGAACACGACGTGCTGTGCAGGCTCGCGCAGATGATGACGACCGAGGAGATCGCCGCCGACCTGTATCTGTCGGTCAACACGGTCAAGACACATCTCAAGGGCGTCTACCGCAAGCTCGCCGTGACCCGGCGGTCGGCCGCGGTCCGGCGAGCCCGTGAGCTGGAGCTGCTGTGAGGGGTGTCCTCCCCCGGCTCCGGTCGGTCGGAGGACCGCTCCGGCCGGTTACAGGATTCCCAGCGCTCTCGCCCGGTCGACGGCCTCCGCGCGCGAGGAGACACCGAGTTTGCGGTACACCGCACGCGCGTGGGACTTGACCGTGTTGTGCGAGATGAAGAGGTCCAGCCCGACCTGCCGCAGCGACTCGTCCTCCTGAAGCCGTACGAGGACGCTGTGCTCACGTTCCGTCAGGGATTCGGCCGGCACAACGGGGTCAGGGTGGCCCCGGCCGTCACGGGGCACGACGGCCAGCACCGCCGATGCCTCGTCCATCAGCACGCCCGCGCTGCGCGGATCGCGCAGTCCGACGGCGATGTCCACCAGGGTGTCCGCGACCCACTCCAGGCAGGTAACCAGCGCGGTGTCCGCCCCGACCGCGTCCCGGCCGAGGGCACGCAACTGCCCCTGCAGCGCGATCGCCCTGTGGATGTCGGTCCCGGAGAGGTCCACTTCCCTCTCCCGGGTCTCGCTGCCAAGCACCGAAGGCATGTGCCTCACCTCCTCGGCAGTAGGTGGTTCATGCCAACGGTGCAGGCAGGACCCTCGTGGCGAAAGGGACCTTACGGCCCTTTCCCTGCGGCGCAGGAGAGTTGGTCCCGACGCCGGAGGGCGACTAGTCCACGGTGCCTAGTCCGGGCGCGGCATCTCCCCCGTCGCCGGGAGACAGTCGCCGTACCTCGACCAGTTCGAGTCCGAGGGCCTGAATGCGGTCCAGGATGCCGTAGAGGGCGGCCTGATCGAGCCCGGCGCCGTGCAGCACCGTCTCCGGCGGGTTGACGGTCACCGTCAACTCCTCGAAGGCCGACCGGAATGCCTGGCCCACCCTGCCCTTGATCCGGATCTCGAAGTCGCCACCGGCACGCGATCCGTCCCGTTCAGATCCGCGATCATCTGCCGTGCCCATGGGAGTCACCTCCGCCGCCCGCGACCCGCGTTCCGTCAGCATCTCGTGTGTCCGGGGCCCGGCACATCACACAGCCGGGGTGACGACGGCGCGCGCGATGGCGGGCACCCTGACCGCCGGGAGTCATCCGCTATGGGTGAGCCCCGGGCGGGCCCGGCGCGGGATGCTCCAGTCTCCTTCGAGGAGGTGCCCATCATGGCGGGACAGACATCGGCGGGGCGGACCCAGTACGGCCCTCCCGACCCGGAGCCGAAAATCACTCCGCTGCAGCTCGGCGGCGTGGTGTTCGCCGTGTGCATGATGGCGATCATCGGCATGTACCACGCGGTCGTGGGCCTGGCCGCGATCATCGACGACAACTTCTACAAGAACGTGCGCGACTATCCGTACGACTTCAACGTCACCTCGTGGGGATGGCTGCACCTGGGCTCCGGCGTCATCGTCCTCGCGGCCGCCTTCACCCTCTTCTCCGGCAGGACATGGGCGCGGGTGGTGGGCATCGTGGTCGCCTCGCTGAGCGCGCTGGAGAACTTCTTCTTCACGCCGTACTACGCGGTGTGGTCGGCCATCATCATCGGGCTCGACGTGCTGGTGATCTGGTCGCTGGCCACCTACGGCCGCGCCGAGGCGCACAAGGCCTACGGTGCGCCCATGTGACCCGCATGTCCGTCGTCAGCGGCGCGGTCCCCGCACCGCCGGGAGGCCCATCCGGGCCAGCCGGCGCCATTCGACCCGGGGCCGCGCCGCCCGCATGCCCGGGCGGTGCCGGGGCACCAGCACGCGCAGCGCCCGCGGCCGTACGACGCACTGGACGGGCACGGACAGGACCAGCGCCTCGCCGTCGATGCCGGCCGGGATCGTCGGCCGGTCCGCGTCGACGACCACCTCGGCCGCGGTCGCCTGCGTCAGTCCGGCGGCCCGGCGCCCACGCAGCAGACCGGCGGCCTGTGCGGCGTTGTTCACCACCACGCCGACGGCCCCCAGCACCCCGCCGTCCAGGCGGGCCCGGCGGCCGAGACCCGCGATGTCGCCGGTGCCGTACGGGTTGTTGCTGACCAGCAGGGCCTGCGGCGAGGTGAACCGGGTGTCGCCCGCGCGGGCTGTCAGAGTGGCACCCTTCTCCCCCAGGAGCAGGTCGGGCAGGAGTTCCAGCGTGGTGCGGGTCTTGCCGTCGCGGTACGCCGAGCTCTGCACCACCTCGGCGTAGGCGCCGAAGGAGACGTTGTTGACGAAGGGGCGCCCGCCCGCCCGGCCCAGGTCGACCCGCAGCTCCACGCCGTCGCGCAGGGCGTCCAGCGCCTTCGCGGGGTCCTCACGGTCCAGGCCGAGGTCGAGCGCGAAGTGGTTGCGGGTGCCGGCCGGGATCACCAGGAACGGCAGGTCGAGCGCGGCGGCGACGTCGGCCACCAGCGCCTGGGTGCCGTCCCCGCCCGCGACGCCGAGCAGGTCGGCGCCCTCCGCCGCGGCCTTGCGGGCGAGCTCGGAGACGTCGGTCTCCCCCGGGCCCTCCAGGAGCAGTACCTGGGCGCCCAGCGACTCGGCCTTCTCCCGCAGTCCGAACCGCTCGACCTTGCCGCCGCCCGACCGCGGGTTCATGATCAGCACGGCGCGTTCGACGGGCGGAGCGGGCCGCTCGGCCGGCGCGGCGGACCGGCCGGCCCGCACGAGGGCGCCCCGGCCGGCCGCGAGCGCGAGCAGCCACAGGGCCCAGGCCACGAGGACGACCCAGAGCAGATGGGCACCGGTGTACGCCACCAGCATCCAGACCGGCGCGGCGACGGCCAGCAGCGCCGCGAGCAGGCGGGACGGGCCCCGGCGGGTGAGGATCCACCACAGGGCCGCCACCGTGGCGACCGTGCCGATCAGTCCGACCAGCAGCAGGCCGATGGTCTTCAGCCCGGCGAACACGGCGAGGACGAGCACCGACGCCACGGCGGCCGCCAGTGACGCCCGGGCCAACCAGCGCTGACGCGGCGTCGTGGGTTCCATGGCCTTACGGTCCGACGCCGGCGCCCGCCGGGCATCACCCACGGCAGGTGACCCGCGCGGGCCCCGCCGCTCGCCCGCGGCGGGTGACCGAAGGCCCCGGCAGGCGGCCCGGGGACCCCGTCACTTACGGTGCGTCTGGAACCGAGGACGAGGAGAGGCGATGACGCACAAGGCGTTGATCACGGGGATCGGCGGCAGGGAACCGAAGATCGACGACGAGGCCTTCGTGGCCCCCACGGCGTCGGTGATCGGCGAGGTGACGCTGGAGTCCGGGGCGAGCGTCTGGTACGGCGCCGTCCTGCGCGGCGACGTCGAGCGGATCTCCGTGGGAGCCCAGGCGAACATCCAGGACAACTGCACCCTCCATGCCGACCCGGGCTTCCCCGTGAGCATCGGCGAGCGGGTGTCGGTCGGGCACAACGCGGTGGTGCACGGGGCGACCGTCGGGGACGACTGTCTCATCGGCATGGGGGCGACGGTCCTCAACGGCGCGGTGATCGGCGCCGGATCGCTCGTCGCCGCGCAGGCGCTGGTGCCGCAGGGCATGCAGGTGCCGCCGGGGTCGCTGGTGGCGGGCGTGCCGGCGAAGGTGCGGAGGGAGCTGACGCCGGAGGAGCGCGAGGGCGTCACCCTGAACGGCACCTTGTACGCGGAGCTGGCGAAGGCGCACGACGAGGTGCACCAGGAGCCGTAGACGAACGGCGGGCGCAAACGGCGGGTGGCGGGCGAGGATCGGGCGCAGGCGTCGGGCGATGGGCCCGGGGGCGTCAGTCGACGGCCGGGACGGCCTCCGCCTCGGCCGCCTCCCGCTCCCGGGCGGCGGTCGCCTTCTTCGCCTTGCGCCTGATGACCAGCATGGACGTGAGGCCGATCAGGACCGCGAGCACCAGGCCGAGGTAGGAGAACCTCTTCAGCCAGTCCTCGGCGACCACGCCCACGTAGTAGATGACGGCCGTCGTGCCGCCCGCCCAGCAGATGCCGCCGAGGACGTTGGCGATGAGGAACTTCCAGTACGGCATGTGCAGCACGCCGGCCAGCGGGCCCGCGAAGATGCGCAGGAGGGCGACGAAGCGGCCGAAGAAGACGGCCCACATGCCCCACTTCTCGAAGGACCGCTCCGCGGTGGCGACATGCCCCTCGCTGAAGTGTCTCGGGAACTTCCTGCCCAGCCAGGCCAGCAGCGGCCGTCCGCCCTTGCGGCCGATCGCGTAGCCGATGGAGTCGCCGACGACGGCACCCGCGGTCGCGCACAGGCCGAGCACGATCGGGTTGATCCCGGAGTGCTGGGAGGACAGCAGGGCGGCGGAGACCAGGACGATCTCGCCGGGCAGCGGGATGCCCAGGCTCTCCAGTCCGATGACCAGCGCCACCACGGCGTAGACGGCACCCGCGGGTACCGTGTCGAGCCATTCCTGGACGTGCAACGCCGGCCCTCCCGTTTTGCGACCCTTTGTTCCTGCAGTTCCCGGCGCGCGCCCGCGCGGGGCGCACACCGGGAAGCCTACCGGGTCAGCCGTTCGAGGCACCGTCCCACAGGTCGCACCGGTGTTCGTGACGGACAGAGGTGCTCAGGGTGTTCCCGCCCGTGGACGCGGTCTTCAGGGAGAGCACCGTCCCGGGGCCGGAGGGCATCGTGGGCTGCCCCGCGGCACGGGGCACACCGGTGCGCACGAAGGACCCCCAGTACTGCACCATCTGCCGCGACAGCGCCTTCTGCTCGGCGTTCAGCGGGGAGTCCAGCCCGAAGTGCCTGAAGAGGTACTGGATCTCGTTCACATGCGTGGCGCCGAAGTCGAAGTCGGTGTGCAGATTGCGCAGCGAGGCGAACGGCGGGGAGGTCCGGTCGGCGAACTCGTACGAGTAGACCGGGCCGCGGGTGGCGAGCAGGCCGTCGAGCCGCAGTGCCGGGCAGCTGAACAGGGTGTCGCCGAGCGCGGTGGCGAAGCCGATGGTCGGCGTCGGGTAGTCGCCGAGCGGGTAGCGCGCGAGGGCCGCGTCGCCGAAGGTGTCCCGCATGACCCCCGGGTACTGCTCGGCCGTCAGGGGTGTGCCGGCCAGGTCGAACGAGGAGAAGGCGAAGAGCCGGCCCTCGTCCTTGTTCGAGCCGTTGATCACCGGCACCCGGGATGCGGTCCCGTTCGCCACGGCCTGTTCGGGCTGGACCGGCAGGAAGGCGCCACCCGTCACCGGGCCCCAGTCGAAGTCGTTCTGGGCCTCCAGGACCTCGCGCGCGGACTTGCCGCGCAGGCACGCCAGGGTCGAGCAGCCGAGCTTCCGGGCGAAGGAGGCGCCCTGGTCCACCGCGTCCTGATGCGTCCGGGCGGTGCAGTCGTCGTAGGCGCCGCTCTCGATGATGCCCGCGCGGAACAGGCCGCGGGCCGTCGGCGAGGCCAGCTGCGTGCAGACCGAGCGGCCGCCGGCCGACTCGCCCGCGATGGTGACCCTGCCCGGATCGCCGCCGAAGCGGCCGATGTTGGCGCGCACCCAGCGCAGCGCGGCCTGCTGGTCGAGCATTCCGAAGTTGCCGGAGACCCCGTCGTGCGTCTCGCCGTCGAGACCGGCCGTGGCGAGGAAACCCATCGCGCCAAGGCGGTAGTTGACGGTCACCACGACCGTGTCCGTCTGCCGGGCGAACACGTCGGGGACGACGTCCTGGCCCGCGCCCGCGGTCAGCCCGCCGCCGTGGAACCAGACCAGGACCGACCGCCGCGCGGTCCCCTCCGGCACATACACGTTGAGGTCCAGGCAGTCCTCGGTGTACGACGGCTGCTCGTAGCCGGGGTCCCAACTCGACGTCTGCACACACTTGTTGCCGAAGTCCCGTGCGGAGCGCACCCCGTGCCAGGGCCGCACGGGTCGCGGGGCACGCCAGCGCAGGCCGCCGACCGGCGGCTCGGCGTACGGGATGCCGAGGAACTGCCGTCCCTCTGCGGTCGTTTCGCCGCGGACCGGGCCCGCGTCGGTGCGGACGACGGGGCTCCCGCCCTCCGGCGCGGCCTGCGCCGCCGGCACGGGCGCGACGAGCGCCGCCGCCAGAGCCGTCAGACCGATGACGATGCGCCGGATCATCTGCTCACCTCCACGTTCGTACGCAACCGGAGATCGCCCGCGGACGCCCCGGCCCACACGGCGCGGCGGCCGGTGCCGAGCACCCAGCCGTGCCGCGTGGTGTCCCAGGAGGACAGGGTGCGCGCGGTGACGTCCAGCGTGACACGCCGCCGCTCCCCCGCGCGCAGGGCGAGCCGCCGGTAACCGGCCAACACCCGTACCGCCTGGTCGAGTCGGAGGTGCGGCGAGGGCCCGACATAGACCTGCGGCACCGCGACGCCGTCCCGGCGCCCGGTGTTGCGGACGGTGAGGGAGACCTCCAGACCGCGCCGGGTGCACCGGGCCCGCAGGTCCTCGTAGGAGAAGGAGGTGTACGACAGCCCGTGCCCGAAGGGGAACAGTGGCCGCACGCCCTCGGCGTCGTACCAGCGGTAGCCGGCGTGGATGCCCTCCGAGTACGCCTCGGTGCCGTTCACGCCCGGGTAGCGGCGGGGGTCGCCGGCGACCGGATGGTGGTCGTCGTCGACCGGGAAGGACTGGGTGAGCCGGCCGCCGGGGTCGCACTCGCCGAACAGCACGGCGGCGGTGGCGGCCGCGCCCTCCTGTCCCGGGTAGTACATCTGCAGCACGGCGCCGGTGCGCCGCAGCCAGGGCATCGACGTGGAGGACGAGGTGTTGAGGACGACCGTGGTGCGCGCGTTGGCGGCCGTGACCGCCTCGATCAGCCGCTCCTGGTGGCCGGGCAGGGCGAGCGTGCCGCGGTCCTGGCCCTCGGTGGCGTCCTCGTAGGCGAACAGCACCACGTCGCGGGCGACTTGGGCGGCGGCGACGGCCTCCGCGACGTCCTGTGCCCTGGTGGCACCGGTGCTCCTGCGCAGCCGGAACGTCAGCCCGTCGGCTCCCCCTTGCGCGGTGATCCGCAGCGTGTGGGCGCCCTTGGCGAGGGTGAGCGTCTTACGGCGCACGGAGAGTCCGTCGGGGGCGGCCGAGATCAGCCCGCCGGTGAAGAACTCGCCGAATCCCGGGGCCTGCGGGAAGAGTTCGGCGCCGTCGAGGAGGACCTCGGGGCGGGCCGTTGGCGCGGAGGAGAAATGCAGGACGAAGGTCCACTCGTCGTCCTCGGCGACGGTGAGCGTCCCGTCGTAGGTCCAGATCGCGCCCGCGGCGACCCGCTGTCCCTCGCCGGCGAAGCCGGGGCTGAGCGCGGACGGCGGGACCGGTTTGCCGTAGAGGTCCTCGCCGAGGGCGTAAGTGACCTTGCCCGCACGGGACTTGAGGGCGTCGAGCGGGCTGTCGGCGTGGTCCGGCACGACATGCGCGCTGCCGCCGCCGCTGACGAAGGGCAGGCTGCCGGTCGGGCCGATCACCGCGACGCCGCCGCCGGGCCGCAGGGGCAGGGTGCCGTGCTCGTTGCGCAGCAGGGTGGCGCCCGCCTTGGCGACCTCCAGGGCCACGGCCGCGCCCGCGGATGCGTCGCGGTCGGGGCGCGGCGGGACGCTGCCGTCGAGCAGTCCGACGCGGTCCATCACGGCGAGGATCCGGCGCACGGCGCGGTCGACGTACCGCTCGGGTACGCTGCCGCTCTGCACGGCCGACTTCAGCGCCGTACCGAAGTAGGCGCCGTCGGGCATCTCCATGTCGAGGCCGGCGGTGATCGCCGCGACGGTGCTGTGCGCGGCGAACCAGTCGGTCATCACCCAGCCCCTGAAGCCCCACCGGTCGCGCAGGACGCCGGTGAGCAGCGTGGCGTTCTCGCAGGCGAAGGTGCCGTTGACCTTGTTGTAGGCGCCCATCACCGCGCCGGTGCCGGCGTTCACCGCGGCCTCGAAGCCGCGTAGTTCGAGCTCGTGCATGGTCTGCTCGTCGACCCGCACGTCGACCGACATGCGGTCCTGCTCCTGGTTGTTCAGCGCGAAGTGCTTGACGGTCGCGACGAGATGCTCGCCCTGGATGCCGGCGATCTCCGCGGCGACCAGGTCGGAGGCGAGCAGCGGATCCTCGCCGAGCGTCTCGAAGTTGCGGCCCGCGTACGGGGTGCGGATGAGGTTGACCATCGGGGAGAGCAGGACGTCCTGGCCGAGCGCGCGGCCCTCGCGGCCGACGACCTGGCCGTAACGGCGGGCCAGGGACGGGTCGAAGGCGGAGGCGAGCAGGACGGGCGCGGGCAGGGCGGTGGCGTGCCGGGTGACCCGGACGCCCGCCGGGCCGTCGGTCAGCCGCAGGGGCGGGATGCCCAGGCGCGGCACCCCGGGGACGTAGCCGGCCTGGCCGAGCGAGGCCGGGTCGGTGGCACCGTGCAGGAGGGAGATCTTCTCGTCGAGGGTGAGCTTGCCGATCAGGCCTTCGACGCGGGGTCCGGCCCCCGCCTCGGGTCTGTCCTGCGCGTGCGCGGGGGGTGCGAGTCCGCCGGTGGCCGCGGCGGCGACGGCGATCGCGCCGCCCAGCAGGCGCAGCGCGGATCTGCGGGAGACAGTGTCGGTCATGGGCCGTCACTCCTTCGGTGCGCGAACACGACGTTGTGCGTTCGGGCTGTGAACGCACCATGCGGCGCAGGTGACTTGACGCTCCGTCGGCCGCAGGGGGCGCGGCGGGAAAACTATGACCGGCAGTGACTCGTGTCAACGAAGCGAACGGGAAACGCTGCGATGCCGACAAGAAACGAAGACGGGGCCGCCCGGTGAGGGCGGCCCCGCACGGCCCTGAGGGCCCGTGGCGTCGTGGCGGACTCAACTCCCCTGTCCGCCGGGGCCACTTCCGGCACGGCCGGCCTCGAGCGCCCACCGCTGTCCGGTCCCGCCGTCCCGCGCCGCGAGCACGACAGCCCTCCCCCCGCCCGGCGCGAGGAGCAGCCCGTTGCCGTCGCGCAGCAGGAACTCGCCGCGGACCGTGAGGTCGTAGCGGATCCCCTCGCCGTGCACGAGGCACCCGGCCAGCGTCACCGAGCGCCCGCCGGGGTCGGAGGCGAGGCACAGCGCGGGGTCGAGGCCGCTGCGCAGCAGGCCGTCGCTCCGGTACGACCACTGCTGCGAGCCCGCGGCGGAACAGGCCGCCAGGACGGCCGCGGCACCGGACGCGGCCCGTCCGCCGTCGATGTCGACACAGAGGCCGGACGCGGCGCTGCGCAGCCGGCGGCGCCCGAACTCGGCTGGCCGCCCCACGGGGGCGGGGCGCCCCAGGGAGCCGGGGCGCGCGGCGGAGGCGGGCCGCGTGCCGTCCAGCAGGGTGCCGCGAGACGAGGTGCCGGCCGCGGTGTGCGACGGGTGCAGCGTGGTGCTGCTCTCCGCTCCCCAGGTGGCCTGCGTTCCGGGGACACCGTTGTCGTCGGTCCAGCCCTTGGCTACCAGCACGGTGGCGAGCAGCGCGAGGGCCGCCACACCGACGCCCACCGCGAGCGCCACGGTGTGCCTGCGCGAGGGGACCGGGCGGTGCCGGCCGTCGCCGCCCGGACGCAGGGGGCCGCCCCCGGCACGCAGGGCGAGGCCGCCGCCGCGGCGGGGGCGGGAGTCGAGATAGCGCCGGGCGCCCCAGCCGAGCACGGTCTCGGCGAGCAGATCCTCCAGACCGCCCTCGAAATGGCTGAGCTGTTCTGCGGCCTGCCGGCAGTACCGGCACGCCATCAGATGCTGCTGGACATCGGGGAGCAGGGCTCCGCCGCGGCGTATCGGGACATCGAGGAGACGGTTGTAGAAACGGCATTCCCGGCTGGGCGCGAGTTCCCGGTGGGCACGTACGCAGCCCACTCTGAATTGCTCGCGCGCCTGCTCCAGCGCGGCCGCCGCGGTGCCCGGATCCACCCCCAACAGACCAGCCGGTACGGATATGGGCTCCGCCTCGACCTCGGTGTGCCACAGGAGGCATTGCGAAGCTCCCGGAAGTGCCTGAAATGCCCGCTCCGCAAGGCGCCTCCTTTCCGGAGTCGCGGGCCGCGCGGCACGTAGTCCGCGCCCGCCGGTCGTTTTGCGGAGTTCCGGCAGAAGAACGGATATTCCGTCATCTGCCGCCCACTCCTTGACCGTGTCCCGGACGGCGGCGAGGAGCTGCGGCCGCAGGGCGCCGTCGGCCGGCCGGCCCAGGACCCGGTGGAAGGCGGCGGCCGCGGTCATGGCCGCCGTGTCCTCGCCGGAGGCCAGGCAGACGACGGCGTAGTCGAAGGTCGCGCGCCAGTGGCGGGCCAGCAGCAGCGCGGTCGCGCGGGCCCCCTCGGGGCCCTGCCCCAGCTGCGCCAGAAGGTTGCGGTCGGATTCGGGTGTGCCCGATCCGGGACGGGGTGGATAGGGCGGGCGTGGGGGGTAGGGGGATTGCACGGAACCATTTCCTTCCATGCCGCGGGACGGTGGGGGGAAACGCATCCAACGGATATCTGGCTCCCGATTGGTGCGTACCTATACCGCGTCGAGTTCTGGGACCGCTATAGGGCCGCTCACTTTCGCACAATTGACGGACACGAAACAAGGAGTGCGAACAGCTCCCGACCGAAAAGCGGAAACCTCAAA
Organism: Streptomyces sp. NPDC057616; assembly: GCF_042800575.1. Lineage (NCBI taxonomy): Bacteria > Bacillati > Actinomycetota > Actinomycetes > Kitasatosporales > Streptomycetaceae > Streptomyces > Streptomyces sp. NPDC057616. The sequence continues at coordinate 9,835 of NZ_JBHVGU010000063.1, read as the reverse complement.
TGGGTTACCGGCGGTACCCGTACCCGCATTCGAAATAGTCGTTGAGCGGTCTACCAAGTTGTGTGCGCGGCAGGGCGGTCGGCACACGAAATCTCCACCGCCGCGGACCCACAGCGGGCTCCGATGTGTCTCTCGGCGGGCTCTCATCCGCGTCCGCCAGCATGGGCCGCATGATCGCCCCCCACGCTTCCGGCGCCCCCGTCCGCACCGTGCGCAAGGCCGTCGTCCCGGCGGCCGGACTCGGCACGCGGTTCCTGCCCGCGACCAAGGCCACCCCGAAGGAGATGCTGCCGGTCGTCGACAAGCCGGCCATCCAGTACGTCGTCGAGGAGGCGGCCGCGGCCGGACTGGACGACGTCCTCATGGTCACCGGCCGGCACAAGCGGGCCATCGAGGACCACTTCGACAACGCCTTCGAGCTGGAGCAGGCGCTGGCGGCCAAGGGGGACGCCGTACGCCTGGACGCCGTACGCGATCCGGCCCGGCTGGCGAACATCCACCACGTCCGCCAGGGCGAGCCCCTCGGCCTCGGGCACGCGGTCCTGTGCGCCCGCCGCCACGTCGGCGACCAGCCCTTCGCGGTGCTGCTCGGCGACGATCTGATCGACCCGCGCGAGACGCTGCTCAGCCGGATGCTCGACGTCCGCGACCGGCACGCGGGAAGCGTCGTCGCACTGATGGAGGTCCCGCCCGAGCAGATCCACCTCTACGGCTGCGCGGCCGTGGAACCGACCGGCGAGCAGGACGTCGTGCGCGTCACCGGCCTGGTGGAGAAGCCGTCGCGCCAGGACGCGCCGAGCCGGTACGCGGTGATCGGCCGCTACGTCCTCGACCCGGCCGTCTTCGACACCCTGGAGCGCACCCCGCCCGGCCGGGGCGGCGAGATCCAACTCACCGACGCGCTCCAGGAGATGGCCGTCGGCGGCACGGTGCACGGCCTCGTCTTCGAGGGGTTGCGCCACGACACCGGCGACAAGGCCGACTACCTGCGCACGGTGGTCCGGCTGGCCTGCGACCGGGACGACCTGGGCCCCGAATTCGTCGCCTGGCTCAGGGAGTTCGTGGCCGGCCTGGACGGCGGCGCGGCGGCGAAGACCCGCCGGCTCGCGGCCTGACGGCGCACCGAAGGCCCGGGAACGACACGCTCCCGGGCCTCAATCCACCGTCATCGCTCAGCCGTTGGGACGCAGCGTCCACACCACGGTCATCTCGCCGGTCACCGCGCCGTCCGCGCGCCGGATCTCGATCGACACCGGGAACTCGGGCCGCTCCCCCGCGTCCAGCTCCGCCACGACGTCGGCGGCGGGCCGGCCGAGGGTCGCGGTGGCGGTGACGGCACCCATCGCCAGCTTCCGGTAGGCGATCTCGGCGCTGACGGCGAGCGGGACGGCACGTGCCAACTGCTCCCCGAACGCGGCCAGCACGATCGCCCCGCTCGCGGACTCCCCGAGCGTGAACATCGCGCCGGCGTGCGGCCCGCCGACGTGGTTGTGGTACTCACTCTGGTCCGGCAGTGCCACGACGGCCTTGTCGGCCGTGGTCTCGAGGAACTCGAGATTCAGGGTCCGGGCCATCGGCACCGTCGCGGCGAGCATCTCGCCGATCGACATCTGGTCTGCGCTCATGGGATGGATGTTACCCACGAGTAGCCACGGCTGACCAGACGCGTACGACGATCGCCGTATCGATGCGGCCCATGTGGCCGGGACAGCGGCAGCCGGGGGCGGCCAGGAACCGCAGCAGCGACCGGCACAGGGCGATCCGCATCAGCAGCCGTTCCAGGGCAATTGGCACCAGCAGCCGCCTCAGGACAACCCGTACCTCCAGCCCGCTCGGCCGTCCGGGCCATCGGGTGGCGGCCGCCGTACCAGGGTGATTGCTGTCACAGCGGCCGCGGCCGTCGTGGTGGCCGCGGCGGTGACCGGTGCCGTGCTGCTGGGCGGCGGCAGCGACGCCAAGGCCGATCCGGAACCCGGACCCTGCGCCGTCCTCCGCGTCGCCGGGCGGCACCGCGAATCCGCGGGCCGGCGGAGCGCCGAAGCCGACCGTGGCCGGCCGGCAGGCCGTGGTGAACGCCGACGCCGGCATCGCCTTCGGCGTACCGGCCAACTGGGTCCTGAAGTCGCGGGTTGGGTGTCGTACGTGGCGGAGAACGACGACCCGGACGACACGCCCCTGGTCGCCACGAAGGCTCCCGCGCCGCTCAAGGAGAACCGGTGCACGTCCGACGACGACAAGGACGGCCAGGTCGACCGCACACCGCTGGCCGGCGCCGGGACCAGGAAGAACAACGGGGCCAGGAGCAGCGCCGAGGCGGCCCGCGCCGACGCGGCGGCCTGGGTCTACGGCACCTGCACCCAGCCCGGCCACAAGAAGGTCGCCACCGGCCCGGCGACCCGGTTCACCACCGCCTCGGGGCTCACCGGCAGCGTCGCGACGTCACGGTCGTCCGGGGTGACGAAGCGGCACAGGTGCGACTCCGAATCCTGACGCCCCCGTTTTGCTACGGCCCCGACAAGTCACGGTGACCGAATCGTGTCCCGGGCAGCACTAGGGTGGCTCTTCATGTGGCCAGGACAGCAGCCGCCCGGGGGCGAGCAGAATGCGCAGGGGCAGAACCCTCAAGCGCAGAACAACCCGTACCAGCAGCCGGGGTACCAGCAGCCGAACCCGTATCAGCAGAGCGGGTACCAGCAGCCCAACCCCTATGCGCAGCAGCCCCAGTGGGGGGCGCCGGGAGCGCCGGGGGCGCCTCAGCCGCCGGCCGGTGGCGGCGGTGGCGGCGGCGGCAACCGGACGAAGCTGATCGCGATCGTGGCGGCCACGGCCGTGGTCGTGGCCGCCGGTGTCACGGGCTTCCTGGTCCTCGGCGGCAAGGACGACGACAAGGCCGACGGCGCCAAGGGCAAGAAGGTCAGGCAGTCGCCCACCGCGTCGGCCGATCCGAGCGCGTCGGCGTCGGGGTCCGACGACAACCCCCGCGGCGGCGAGGGCGCGAAGGCGACCATCCCGGGCTGGAAGGTAGTGGTGAACCCCAAGTGGGGCACCGCCTTCGACGTGCCGGCGGACTGGGAGGTCGACTCCCCCGGCATGTCGATCGGCTTCGAGGACGACAAGGACCCGACCGGCAAGCCGCTCATCGTCATGTCCGCACCGGCCTACTACAAGTCCAAGTGGTGCACCTCCGACGACGACAAGGACGGCCACTCGGACAACACGGCGCTCGCCGCGGTGGGCACCAAGGGTGCGGACGGCGCGAAGAGCACCGACGAGGTCGCCGTGAACCAGGTGCCGTGGTGGGTCTTCGGCGGCTACACGCAGCCTGACAAGAAGAGCCTCACCTTCGACAAGAAGGCCAAGACCTTCAAGACGGCCTCCGGCATCACCGGCAAGTACGCCTGGGCCAGGTCCCACAACAGCCCGCAGATCGGCAAGTCCAAGTGCGCGAGCGACGGCAAGGCGATCACGTTCGGCTTCAAGAACTCCGCAGGTGACTACGTGGCCTGGAACCTCTACGGCGCGACCGGCGTCAAGGGCGAGGTGCCGGACGCGACGATCATGAAGATCATGAGCACGGTCCGGCTGTCCGGCGAGCCCACCGGAGGCTGACGGCCCCGGGCACGGGCACAGGGGCCCACTGAATCGGTTTGTCGCGGGGCGGGGTCGCTGGTCATAGTGCGGAGGTGACCGAACCCGCCGCCTCCCGCCGCCCGTCGCGCCCCGCGTGGGCGGGCCGCAACTACAGCCTGCTCACCGCCGCCGCCGTGGTCACGAACCTCGGCGGCAACGGCGCACTGATCGCCGCCGCGTTCGCCGTCCTCGGCGCGGGCGGCGACGGCGGCGACGTGGGGCTGGTGGCCGCCTCCCGCACCGTGCCCCTCGTGGTGTTCCTGCTGATCGGCGGCGCGGTGGCGGACCGGCTGCCCCGGCATCGCGTGATGGTCGCGGCCAACGCCCTCAACTGCCTGTCCCAGGGCGCCTTCGCGCTGCTCGTGCTCACCGGGCAGCCGCGGCTGTGGCAGATGATGCTGCTCACCGCGCTCGGCGGTACCGGGCAGGCGTTCTTCGGCCCGGCCGCCGAGGGCATGCTGATGTCGTCGGTCCAGGGCGAGCAGGCAGGCCGCGCGTTCGCGGTGTTCCGGATGGCGATGCAGGGCGCGGGGCTCGGCGGTGCCGCGCTCGGCGGCGCGATGGTCGCCGTGGCCGGGCCGGGCTGGGTGCTCGCGGCGGACGCGGCGGCGTTCGCGGTCGCCGGGTCGCTGCGCGCCTTCCTCGACGTGAGCCATGTCCCGCCGCGCCCGCCCGGCGGCGGCATGCTCGCCGATCTGCGCGAGGGCTGGCGGGAGTTCGCCGGACGGCCGTGGCTGTGGGGCGTCGTCGTCCAGTTCTCCATCGCCAACGCCGTGGTCGGCGCCGCCGACGCGGTCTACGGCCCACTCGTCGCCCGGGACGACCTGGGCGGGGCGGGACCCTGGGGTGTGGCCCTGGCGTGCTTCGGCGCGGGCACGGTCGGCGGCGCCCTCCTGATGACCCGCTGGAAGCCGCGCCGCCTGCTCCTCGCCGGCACCCTGTGCGTCTTCCCGATGGCCCTGCCTTCGGCAGCCCTGGCCGTGCCGGTCCCGATCGGCGTCCTGTGCGCGGTGATGTTCCTCTCCGGCACGCTGGTCGAGGTGTTCGGGGTGTCGTGGATGACCGCGCTGCACCAGGAGATCCCGGAGGACAAGCTCTCCCGCGTCTCGGCCTACGACTGGTTCGGCTCCATCGCGCTGGTCCCCGTGGCGACGGCCTTCGCGGGCCCCGCGGAGGAGGCCTTCGGGCGTACGGCGTCCCTGTGGGGCTGTTCCGTCCTCGTCGTGGTCGTCACGGCCGCCGTCCTGTGCGTGCCGGACGTGCGCAACCTCCGGCGCACCACCAGGCCCGTGCTGGAGGGCCCGGTGGCCGCGATGGACGCCTCAGCCGATGCCGAACGCCCCGTCGGGGGGCTCGGGTGACGGCACCGCGTCCTCGTCCCCGACCGGACGGGCGTCGGCGATGAAGTGCTTGACGCCCGGGCCGTGTTCGACGCGCGCGGGGAACGCGTCCGCGGCGGTGCGGCGGGCCAGCGCCGGGACGTCGACGGGGTGGTGGGCGGCGACCAGGATCGCGTTGCCGAAGCGGCGGCCGCGCAGTACGGCCGGTTCGGCGATCAGCACCAGCTCCTCGAAGACCGCGGCGAAGGTGGCCAGTTGGGAGCGGAGGAAGGCGAAGGGCGCGGCGTCGGCGAGGTTGGCCAGGTAGATGCCGTCGTCGCGCAGCACCCGCTCGGCCTCGCGGGCGTAGCCGAGCGAGGTGAGGTGCGCCGGGACCCGGGAGCCGCCGAAGACGTCGGCGACGAGGACGTCCGCGGAGCCGGCGGGGGCCGCTTCCAGCCAGGCGCGGGCGTCGGCGGTGTGCAGGGTGATGCCGGCGCCGTCGGGCAGCGGCAGATGCCGTACGACCAGCTCCAGCAGGGCGCGGTCGGCCTCGACGACGTCCTGCCGTGAGCCGGGCCTCGCGGCGGCGAGATACCGGGGCAGGGTGAGCCCGCCCCCGCCGAGGTGCAGCACGTCCAGCGGGCTGCCCGGCTCCGCGAGGGTGTCCAGCACATGCCCGAGCCGCTGCGCGTACTCGAACTCCAGGTGCTCCGGGGCGTCCAGGTCCACGTACGACTGGGGCGCCCCGTCGACCGTGAGCAGCCAGGCGTGCTCGCGGTCGACGTCCGGCATGAGCTTCGCGACGCCGAAGTCGACGTTCCTGGTCACAGGTATGGGCTCGGTCACAGGTCCATTGTGCTGCGCCGCGGGACACCGGTCCCGCGGCGCCTCGAACGTGCGCGGGGAACCGCGCGGCCGGTCACGGCCGGCCCGCGGTCCCCCGCCCGTCTCCGCCCTACTCCACGGTGGTCACGGTGCCCGCTCCCACGGTCCGCCCGCCCTCACGGACGGCGAACCCGAGCCCGGGCTCCAGCGGCACGTCCCGTCCCAGCTCCACGGTCATGCTGACCGTGTCGCCGGGCCGGGCCACGGCCGTCTCGCCGAGGTCGACGTCACCGACCACGTCCGCGGTGCGGATGTAGAACTGCGGCCGGTAGCCGGTCGACACCGGTGTCGTCCGCCCGCCCTCGCGCGCCGAGAGGACGTACACCTGGGCGGAGAAGCGCCGGCCGGGCTTCACGCTGCCCGGCGCCGCCACGACGTGCCCGCGCCGTACCGCGTCGCGCGGCACCCCGCGCAGCAGCAGCGCGACGTTGTCCCCGGCCTGCGCCTCCTCCATCGGCTTGCCGAAGGTCTCCAGGCCGGTGACGACGCTCTCCAGCCCGGCGCCGAGCACTTCGACCCGGTCGCCCACGCGGACGACACCCCGCTCGACGGCACCCGTCACCACGGTCCCGCGGCCGGTGATGGTGAGCACGTTCTCCACCGGCAGCAGGAACGGCGCGTCGACGTACCGCTCGGGCATGGGCACATAGGTGTCCACGGCGTCGAGCAGCGCCTCGATGGACGCCGTCCAGCGCGGGTCGCCCTCCAGGGCCTTGAGCCCGGAGACGCGCACGACGGGTACGGAGTCGCCGCCGTAGCCCTGCGCGGTGAGCAGTTCGCGGACCTCCAGCTCGACCAGGTCGGTGAGCTCCTCGTCGCCGGCGTCCGCCTTGTTGAGCGCGACGACGATGTGGTTCACCCCCACCTGCCGGGCGAGCAGGACGTGTTCGGCCGTCTGCGGCATGATCCCGTCGACGGCGGAGACGACGAGGATCGCCCCGTCGAGCTGCGCGGCGCCGGTGACCATGTTCTTGACGTAGTCGGCGTGGCCCGGCATGTCCACGTGCGCGTAGTGCCGGGTGTCCGTCTCGTACTCGACGTGCGCGATGTTGATGGTGATGCCGCGGGCGGCCTCCTCCGGGGCGCGGTCGATGCGGTCGAACGGCACGAACGTGCCGGTCCCGCGCTCGGCCAGCACCTTGGTGATGGCGGCGGTCAGGGTGGTCTTGCCGTGGTCGACGTGGCCCATGGTGCCGATGTTCAGATGCGGTTTGGTGCGCACGTATGCCGTCTTGGGCATGGCGATACCTCGAAGCCTCTTCGTAGGAGAGATCAGGACCCCAAGGACTTGCCGACCCTCCCCCTGCGGGGTCCGCCGGACGTTCCGGAGAGGGTCAGCTTCGGGCGCCGTCGACTGCGGCGACGAGTGTGGAGACGGCAGCCTTCGGGGCATCCGCGACCGCGGATGCTGCGAGGTGGAAGGCGTACCGGAACATGACGCCGATCATCGCCGACCGGACGTCGGACGTCTAATGGTTTTCCCCTGCCGCCCGTTCGCCCGCCGCGAGTTCGGGCGCCGGTCGGCTCAGGCCCCGATGTTCTTCAGCGCCTCGCGCACCGACAGCGGCGCGAACCGCCCGCGTTCCCGCGCCAGGAACGCCCGTACGGCCTCGGGGTCGGTCTTGGCGTACTCGCGCAGACACCAGCCGATGGCCTTGCGGATGAAGAAGTCGGGGTGGCCCGACTGGCGCAGGCAGTAGCCGAAGAGCCGTTCGGTGTCGGTGCGTTCCTTGTAGCGCAGCTGGTGCAGCAGGGCGGTGCGGGCCACCCACAGGTCCTCGTCCACGATCCAGGCGTCCATGTCCGCCGTCAGCGCCGGATCGGCCGCCACCAGAGCGCCCACGACATGGGCGGCGAGCAGGTCGACGGTGTCCCACCAGGAGACGGTGGAGACGAGGTGGCGGGCGACCGGCAGGAAGCCGGAGGAGCACGCGCGCACGTGCCGGCGCAGATAGTCGACGGCGAAGTAGTGGTACTCGCGCTCGGGCAACTGCCAGCAGCGCAGGGCGATCGCCGCGCAGTCCGCCTCGGCGGGGCGGGGCAGGCCCGCCACGACCGTGCGGGACAGGGCGCGGCGCCCGGGTGTGGTGAGGCCGAGGAAGGGCGCCACGTCCTTCATGTACGCGCGCATGGGAGCCGCCCGCTCCGGGTCGGCGGCCGCGGCGTACGTGGCGGTGAGCCGTTCCAGTACGGTGTCGGCGAGTGTGCTGGACGGCACATGCGCGCCGACCAGCCCTGTGACGCTCATGAGACGAACCATACGGCGATCACGGACATTTGTCGGTTAGTGTCACTGGATGCTCGATGCCACCACCCGCTCTGGGGGCACCGCCACGGCCTCTCCCCGGGCCGCCGCCACGGAGCTCGCCGTCGCCGTACCCGCACCGCCGGGACCGAGCGCGCGCGTCACGCGCGTGCTGCTCTCCCCGTGGTCGCGCCTGTCCCTGCTCGTCGTCCTGCTCGCCGCCGCCGCGAGCACCGTGCTGCTCTACGAGCCGCAGCGGCTGCTGGCGCACGGCTTGCCGCCGCAGTTCGGCGGGGCCGCGGCGGCCGTGGTCTTCGCCGCGGCCTACGGGCTGTGCAGCGTGGCGTTCGTGCCGAGGCCGCTGCTGAACCTCGGGGCGGGCGCGCTCTTCGGCTCCCAGCTCGGCACCGGGGCGGCCCTGACCGGCACGGTGCTCGGCGCCGGGATCGCCTTCGGCCTGGGCCGGATGCTCGGGCAGGACGCGCTGCGCCCGCTGCTGCGGGGCCGGCTGCTGAAGGCGGCGGACGGGCAGCTGAGCCGGCACGGCTTCCGCTCGATGATGGCGGTCCGGCTCTTCCCCGGGGTGCCGTTCTGGGCGGCGAACTACTGCGCCGCCGTCTCCCGCATGGGCTGGGTTCCCTTCCTGCTCGCGACCGCGCTCGGCTCGATTCCGAACACCGCCGCGTACGCCGTCGCCGGTGCCCGCGCCTCGTCGCCGACGTCCCCCGCCTTCCTGATCGCGATGGCCCTCATCGCCGTGCCGGCCCTGATCGCCGCCGTGGTGGCCTGGCGCAAGCGTCACCACCTGCGCGGACAGTGACCACGGGCGGTACGGGGGTGCCGTCCGCGGGCCAGGCTCACACACTCTCCAGGATCATCGCGTTGGCCAGCCCTCCCGCCTCGCACATGGTCTGCAGGGCGTAGCGGGCGCCCCGCGCGCGCATGGCGTGCACGAGGGTGGTGGTCAGCCGGGTGCCGCTGGCCCCGAGGGGATGGCCGAGGGCGATCGCGCCGCCGTGCACGTTGACCTTGGAGAGGTCGGCTCCCGTCTCCTGCTGCCAGGACAGGACGACGCTGGCGAACGCCTCGTTGACCTCGAACAGGTCGATGTCGTCGAGGGTGAGGTGCGCCCTGCGCAGCACCTTCTCGGTCGCCGGCACGACGCCCGTGAGCATCAGCAGCGGGTCGGAGCCGGTGACGGCGAAGCTGTGCAGCCGGGCGAGCGGGCGCAGGCCGAGCCGGGCCGCCGTCTCGCCGGACATGATGAGTACGGCGGAGGCGCCGTCGTTGATGGGGCTCGCGTTGCCCGCGGTGACGTTCCACTCGATCTGCGGGAACCGCTCGGCGAACGCCGGGTCGTGGTAGGCGGGCCGGAGGCCGGCGAGGATCTCCGTGGTGCTGCCCGGCCGTACGCACTCGTCCCGTGCGACGCCCTCCAGGGGCGCGACCTCCGCGTCGAACAGGCCCTGGTCCCAGGCCGCGGCGGCCTTGTGGTGCGAGGAGACCGCGAAGGCGTCCATCTGCTCGCGGGAGACCGACCACTTCGCGGCGATGAGCTCGGCACTGATGCCCTGCGGCACCAGGCCCTCCGGATAGCGCTCGGCGACGCCGGGGCCGAAGGGGTCTTTGCCGGGCGGCACGTTCGACCACATCGGCACCCGGCTCATGGACTCCAAGCCGCAGGCCACGACGATGTCGTACGCGCCCGAGAGGACCCCCTGCGCCGCGAAGTGCACGGCCTGCTGGGAGGAGC
>NZ_JBHVGU010000062.1:0-38517 GCF_042800575.1 Streptomyces sp. NPDC057616 | reverse complement strand
GCAAGTCCGGCGAACACAACCGCCGGAAGATCGTCTAGGGCAGACGTCAAGCATCACCCGACGCCAACCCGTCAAGCATCAACTGAGACTCGACAGGGATGAGGCGCTTGCCGTCGTGGCTCCGTACGTGCGGGCCGTTGCCGTCCAAGGCGTCCAAGAGCCTGATCGCGAAGACCTCGGCCATGCGCTCCGCGACCTCGTCGGGCGTGAGCCACGCGACGGCCGTCGACTCACTTGATGTGCGCTCGATGCCGCCGGAGGGCTTGCAGCGGAAGACCAGGGCCACGACGCCCCGGGTCGTGTTCTTGTAGACGCCGGTGAGCTCGTCCACCTCGACGTGGATGCCCGTCTCCTCCAGGACCTCGCGGGCGACACCCGCCTCGGGGGTCTCGTCGAGTTCGAGTACGCCGCCGGGGAGTTCCCAAGTGCCGTTGTCGGCCCGGCGGATTGCTAGGAGGCGGCCGTCCTCACGCACCACCACTCCGGCCACAGATACGGAGTGCAGTGGCATCGACGACCTTGCTTCCCGTGATGTACTCATGTACAGGAGCATAGGAGGCAGAGAAGGACTATGGGAACCGCAGTAGGAGGAGAGCGGTCCGTACCTCGGTACGTGCAGATCGCCGACGAGATCGTTCAGCAGATCCGGGCGGGGATCATCAAGCCTGGTGACATGGTGCCGAGTGAAGCCGACCTCGTCGAGCGCTACGGCGTCTCCGGCGGCACGATCCGCAAGGCCATGGTCGAGGTGCGCGCGAGCGGTCTTGTCGAGACCCGGCACGGCAAGGGTTCCATCGTGAAGGACCGGCCGCCGGTACGGCACCGCTCCTCCGATCGCTTCCGGCGCTCGCATCGGCAGGGCGGCAAGGCCGCGTACCTCGCCGAGTCCGCGCAGTCCGGCGCCACGGCCAAGGTGAGCGTCCTCTACATCGGGCCGATGGAGGCCCCGGAGGATGCCGCCCAGCGATTGGGGGTCCCCGCCGGCACTCAGGTGCTCGCCCGGCGTCGGCTCTACTTCCGCAACGGCACGCCTGTTGAGACCGCGACGTCATACCTCCCGTGGGACGTCGTCAAGGAGATCCCGGAACTGTTCGCCGAGAACCCCGGCGGCGGTGGCATCTACGCCCGACTCGAGGACCACGGGCACGAGTTCGCGGAGTTCGTTGAGACGCTGCAGGCGCGTCCCGCCTCCAAGGCGGAGGCGTCCGAGCTGGCGCTGAGCCCCGGTGCGCCGGTGGTTCACCTGATCCGTGAGGCCCGTACGACCGAGGGTCTCGTGGTCGAGGTCTGCGACACGCTCATGGCCGCTGACCAGTTCGTTTTCGAGTACCGGATCCCCGCCGCCGACTGACGCGCACCCAACTCCCCGCAGCCCGTCGCGAGTTCTTCTTCGCGGCGGGTTGACTCATGTATAGGAGTCAGGCACTCTTCTTCATGTCACTCATATACATGAGTGACGGAGTTCAGCATCTCTACAGGAGTGATCTGCTGTGCGTCAGATTCCCGTTGACACCTCCGCCGCGACCGTGATGGTCGCCAAGACCCCGCAGCCCAAGGTCAAGGACCGCCGTACCGGCGAGATCGCCATGGACGCCGAGACCGGCGCCAAGATGATGACCGTGGACGTGATGTTCGCGGCCAACGACGAGGTCGAGATCCTGTCCATCACCGTCCCGGAGCCGGGCATCTCCGGTGAGCTGGGCATGGGTACGCCGGTTGCCCTGACCGGTCTGATCGCCCGGCCGTGGGAGAACGAGTTCAACGGCCAGAAGCGGCACGGGATCGCTTTCCGCGCGGTCGCCGTGACCTCGCTCGCCGCCGCTGCCTCGAAGCCGAAGGCGGCCTGACCATGACCTGGTTCACGGTCGCGCTCGTGCTGGTCGTCGCTGCCGCGGGTCTCCTGCGGTGGCGGCGCCCCGCCTGGTACTGGCTGGCCTTCGGCGCCGTCCTCGCCATGCTGCGGGTCCTAGTCCAGTACGGCTCGGTCATGGACGCCTGCGGCCTGACCGTCCCGCCTTCGCGCTGGCGTCTCACCCTCGCCCGGGTCGCCAACCGGCCCGTGCCGGAGTCCCGCCCGCCGCGCATTCTGCGGATGCGGCCCACCCGGACCGGCCTGGTCCTGCGCCTCAAGCTCCGGCCCGGACAGGACGCCTTCGATATCGCCGCCGCCTCCGACCGGCTACGCCACTCCTTCTCGATGTACGGCGTCACGTCCCGCGAAGTCCGCTCGGGCATCGTCGAGTTGAGGATGACCGGCTACGACGTCCTCAAGCGGGTGCAAATGCCCGCTCAGACCGACACGACACCGATGCGGGTCCCCGTTGCGCTGCGCGAGGACGGTGCCGTCCACTACCGCGACTACCGGGCCATCCCGCACGCCCTCACCCTCGGCGCCACCGAGTCCGGCAAGTCCGTCTACCAGCGCAACCTGGTCGCCGGGCTCGCCCCGCTGGACGTCGCCCTGGTGGGCATCGACTGCAAGCAGGGCGTCGAACTGTTCCCGCTGGCCCGCCGGTTCTCCGCGCTCGCCGACAACCCCGACGCCGCCGCCGACCTACTCGACGCACTCGTCCAGCACATGGAGGGCGTCTACCACCTGATCCGCGCCGAGCAGCGCATCACCGCCGACGTCCCGGACGCGGAGATCGCCGCCGACATCTGGGACCTGCCCGCCGAACTGCGGCCGGTGCCAATCGTGGTCCTGGTCGACGAGGTCGCCGAACTCGCCCTGTTCGCCAACAAGGAAGAGGAGAAGCGTCGGGACCGGATCATCACCGCGCTCGCCCGGCTCGCCCAGCTCGGCCGTGCCTCCGGGATCTACCTGGAGATCTGCGGGCAGCGCTTCGGCTCCGAACTCGGCAAGGGCATCACCATGCTCCGCGCCCAGCTCACCGGCCGCACCGCGCACCGTGTCAACGACGAATCCAGCGCCAACATGGCCTTCGGCGACATCGCCCCGGACGCCGTCCTTGCTGCGATCCAGATCCCAGCCGACATGCGCGGCGTCGCCATCGCGGGCGATTCGACCGGTGGCTGGCACCGCATCCGTGCCCCGCACACCTCGCTGCGGCAGGCCGTGAACACCTGCAACCGGCACGCCGAACGCACCCCGGACCTGCCCGCCCTGGCCCCGTTCCGGCCCGCGCTCGGCCATCTGAAGCCGGTCGATGCTCCGGCCGTCGAGTCCTCCCCGGCCGCCGCCTAATCCCACCCCCCGCACCCCGGTCGGCGCGACCGTCTCGCGCCAGGTCCCTACCCCCTCCATGCCGAAAACCAGGAGGAAGCCCATGAACCGCAAGGACGACACCACCGCTGCCGCCGAACTGGAAGAACAGCGCCAGGCCCAGACCGACCGGCGCCACGCCGACTACGGCAACTGCGACCCGGTCGGCGCGGAACTCCTCATGGCCGATGACAGCCTCACCGCGCGCTGGCTTGAGCGTGTCGCTGACCGCCGCTCGCAGGGGTGAGCGGCATGTGTGAGCACTGCGAGGACTTCGCCCGCACCGTCATCATGCTCGGCCAACTCGCCCTCTACGCCGACATGTTCGGAGCCGACCTCGACTTCGTCGACACCGTCGGCCCGTGCCTGGCCGCATCCCTGCCGGAGCCGCCGCCCGGCCTGTTCCCGCCCGGCTACGACCCCACCGACGGCCCGGAATACCCCGGCGAGGGGTGGTGACCGTGACCCGCTCGATCCGCCCCATCGTCCTCGCCCTGGCCGTGATCGTTGGTTCGCTGTCCTTCGCCCACCTGCATGACCTCGCCGCGGCGGCCGGGCAGGGCGGCTGGAAGGCCTGGGCCTATCCCCTCTCGGTTGACCTGCTGCTGGTGTGCGTGCTGCACCGGCTGCGCATCGACCGGTCCGTGACGGCCTGGTTCTGGTTCCTGATCGCCCTGGTTGCCTCGCTCGGCGCCAACATCGCCACCGCCGGACTCCTGGACCTGACCAGCCCCCCGGCCTGGCTGCGCATCCTCGTCGCCGGATGGCCCGCCCTCGCCTTCCTCGGCAGCACCCTGCTCGCCCACTCGCCGACTCCGGCCGGGGACCGGGTGCCGGTTCCGCCGGCACCCGCAGCCCCGGCCCCCCAACCCGACATCGAACCCGAACCCGCCCCCGTCCCGGAGCCGGTCCCGGCCACCGACAAGCCCCCGGCACTCCCGGCCGCCGACCGTGCCCCGGAGCCTCCGGCGGTCCCGGTTCCGGCCGCGCTCGTCGAGCACGCCCGCAAGGTCGCCGACGACCACCGGACCCGTACCGGGGCCCCGATCGACACCGACACCCTGCGCGCCCGCCTCGGCGTCCCGCCCCACCTCGCCGACGCGATCGCCGCCCAACTCGCCTGACCAGGAAGGAGAACCACCCGCCATGCCCGCTCGCGACCACTTCCACTCGCTGATGCAGATCGGCCCCGTGCAGATCGGCACCCACCGCGACCGCCACGGCCAGACCAGGCACGCCGCCGTGTGCACCGCCGACCGCTGCGGCTGGTCCGCCGACTACACCAGCCAGACCGCCGCCCAGCTCGCCGCCCGCACCCACCGCTGCCGCGTCCGCTAGGAGATCGCCATGGACGTCCCGCTCTGGTTCGCCCTGCTCGTTGTCGGCTACCTCGGCGTCAAACTCATCCGCCCGCCCGCCTGGCTCATCGCCGTACTCCTCCTCGGCGGCTTCCTCCTCGCCGACAGCGTCCTGGCCCCCGCGCTCAACGCCCTCGTCAAGTAGCCCACTCCAGAAGGGAGTTCACCCATGCTCCGCCCGAAGCTCCCGACCATGCCGACACCGACCGGCCGCGTGAGCCCGCCCGCCGTCGTCGAGCCGACCGCCATCGTCCCCAGTGCGCAGGCCCCGACCGCGCGGCCCGCCCCGGTGGCCCCGGCACCGTCCCGGCCGGTGGTCCAGCTCACCCCCGGCACCGTGATCGCCCTCGTCGGCGGCGGCACCGCCGTCGTCCTGGTCGTCGGCGCCGTCCTGGTCTCGCTGCTGCTCGCCGTGGCCATCACGGGCGTCTCGGTCGCCGTGGTCGCCGTCGTCCTGCGTTCCCTGCTGGCCTCCGAGGCCAAGCACCGCTGACCGGCCCCCGGAGCGGCCTCAACCGCCAAGTCTCGTCCGCTCCGGGCGCCGTCCCTGCCCGATCCAGAAGAACCGGAAGGAACCTCCATCATGACCGGCCCGACCCCGGCCACCGCCACAACCGACCGGATCTGCCCGAACTGCGACGGCTTCGCCTCCGCTGCCGTTACCCTCGGCGGCCGCGACCGGCACGGCCACCTGCGCACCATCACCGCGCACTGCCCGGCCTGCAATGGTCTCGGCGTCACCCGCACCCGCCGCACGCGGGAGGGCGCCCGTGTCTGACGAGCTGCTCGACCCGACCACCCTCGGCGACCTGCTGAGGGTGGCTTCGGCCTCCGACTACACACGCTGGGAAGACCAGGTCCGCCGCACTGGCGGCTGCGCCGACCCGATCCACCTGACCGGCTGGGTCCTCCGCAAAGACAAGACCACCGGCGAGACCCTGCACCACTACTCCACCGAGTACGAGCCGGGCGGGCGCCTCCGCGTCGCCTGCGGCAACCGCCGCGCCTCCCGCTGCCCGGCCTGCGCCTGGACCTACGCGGGCGACACCTACCACCTCATCCGCGCCGGACTCGCCGGAGACGACAACCGCGACATCCCTGCCACCGTCCGCGACCACCCCCGCGTCTTCGCCACCCTCACCGCCCCGTCCTTCGGCCCGGTCCACAACCGCCCCGACCGAGGCGCTTGCCGCTGCGGCACCCGCCACACCGCCGACGATCCCGCCCTCGGCACCGCTCTCGACCCGACGTCGTACGACTACGCGGGCGCCGTCCTCTTCAACAACCACGCGGGCGACCTGTGGCAGCGCTTCACCACCCGCCTACGCCGCGAGATCGCTGCCCGCGCCGGACTCCCCCGCCGCGAACTCCCCAACCACGTACGGGTCTCATACGGCAAGGTCGCCGAGTTCCAGAAACGCGGCGCCCTCCACTTCCATGCCGTGATCCGCCTCGATGGCCCCGAGGGACCCGACACCCCACCGCCCGCTTGGGCCACGGTCGACCTCCTCACCGACGCCATCCGCGCCGCCGCCGGACACTCGTACACCTCGGTCTCCGTCCCGGCCGCCGACGACCAGCCCGCCCGTACGTTCCGCTGGGGCATACAGCTCGATGTACGCCCCGTGAAGGCCTTCGGTGACGGCTCCGACATCACCGAACAGGCCGTCGCCTCCTACGTCGCCAAGTACGCGACCAAGGCGGCCGAGAACACGGGCACCCTCGACCGACGCATCGGTGAGCTCTCCGAACTCGACCGCCACCAGGTCCCGGACCACACCCGCCGCCTGATCGAAGCGTGCAAGGCACTCGATCCGCTCTACCCGGACCGCCGCCTCTGGGCGTGGGCTCACATGCTGGGCTTCCGTGGCCACTTCAGCTCCAAGTCACGCCGCTACTCGATCACCCTCGGCGCCCTCCGCAAGGCACGCGCCGACTACCGAGCCGCCCAGGAACGTGAAGCGCTCGGCCTGGACGACCACGAGCCGGACACCGTCCTCGTCCTCACCGACTGGCAGTACGCCGGACACGGCCACACCCCCGGCGAATCCGCCCTCGCCGCCACCATCGCCCGCGACCTCCAACTCGGCCGAGAAACAGCCCGGGAAGAACTGCGCACGCTCGTCGACGAAAGGGAGTGGTGACCATGGCATCAGAGCTGCCGAACCGCTTCCTGACCCCTGACGACCTGGTCGAGATGTTCGACCTGCCCAGCATCGAGACGGTCTACCAATGGCGCCGCAAGCGCACCGGTCCCCGCGGCTTCCGCGTCGGCCGGCATCTCCGCTTCGACCCGGAAGACGTACGGGCCTGGGTCGACTCCCAGCTTGAGGGGGTCGCTGCCTGATGGCCGGACACGTCCAAGACCGCTGGTACAAGGCCGAGGTTGGCCCGGACGGCAAGACCCGCAAGGTCAAGACCGAGCGTCATGGCACGGGCCTGCGCTACCGCGCCCGCTACGTCGCCCCGGACGGGACGGAGAAGTCGAAGGGCTTCCCCGACAAGCAAAAGCGGCTGGCCGATGCCTGGTTGACCAACATCGAAGCGGACATGGCGCGCGGGCAGTACATCGACCCGCGAGCGGCGCGGATCACCTTCCGGGAGTACGCGGAAAAGTGGCTGGCCGCGCTCACCATCGACCTCACGAGCCGGGCCGCCGTGGAAGGCCGGTTGAGGCTTCACGCGCTGCCCTACCTCGGCACGCGCCCGGTGGGCTCCTTCCAGCCGGAGCACATCCGCGACTGGAACCGCCAGCTCGAAGGGGCCGTGTCGTCAGCCCAGTACCGACGCCTGATCTTCGACGCGGTCTCCTCGGTTCTCAACGCGGCTGTAGATGACCGCCTGTTGGCCTCGAACCCGTGCCGGGCCCGATCGGTCAAGGCACCCCGTCCCCTGCCGACACGCGTCCATCCGTGGTCCGCTGAGCAGGTGTTCGGCGTACGGGCCGGACTACCCGACCGCTACCAAGCCATGGCCGACGTCGGCGCCGGGTGCGGCCTGCGACAGGGCGAGATCTTCGGCCTGGCCGTCGACAACATCGGGGACCTCGGCTGGCTCTACGTCCGCCAACAGGTCAAGAAGGTTCGCGGGACGCTCGTCTTCGCCCCGCCCAAGCGCGGCAAGCTCCGTGACGTCCCTCTCGATCCCGAGGTGTCGGCCGCGCTGCAGGAGCACATGAAGCGGTTCCCGCCTGTCGAGGTGGCCTTGCCATGGCTCAGGCCGGACGGCCCGAAGGTCACGCACCGGCTGATCTTCACGAACAGCGTCGACTCCGCCATCTGGAGCCAAGGGTTCAACGATCAGTCGTGGAAGCCCGCGTTGGCGTCCGCCGGGATCATCCCCGTCCCCGAGAAGGGGCAGCGGTTCGCGGTGGCACGCGAACACGGCATGCACGCCCTACGCCACTTCTACGCCTCGGTCCTCCTGGACGCCGGAGAGAGCATCAAGGCCCTGAGCCTGTACCTCGGTCACAGCGACCCGGGGTTCACGCTCCGCGTCTACACGCACCTCATGCCGTCCAGCGAGACCCGGACCCGGAAAGCAATCTCCGCGATGTACCGGGCCGCCGGTCACGCCCACGACGGCCCAGAGACGGCCCAAGCCGCCTGACACGGCCCCTCATCGGTGGGAAACCTGCTGGTGAGGGGCCTTTTCATGCCCTCCGGCGGCAAGTAACACCCCATCTTGCCTGACGTCCACCCTGCGATGGAAACCCGTATGGCGGTAGGGCGCTGACCTGCGGCTCAGCGGTGAGCGCCACGCTCTCCCCTTCCAGGTGGAGCGGCCGACGGTCCGCCGATGTCGAGAACGTGCCTCCGGCTCCGTCCCAGGGGCATCAGCGGCACGAGCGGCCGCACGAGGAAGCGCGGGAAAGAAGGAGAGATCACCATGGCGGTTCAGCGGATGGACAACGTCGGCATCGTCGTCGAGGACATGGACGCGGCCATCGCGTTCTTCGTGGAGCTCGGTCTGGAGCTGGAGGGCAGGGCGGAGGTCCAGGGCCCCGTCGCCGACCAGTGCACCGGGCTCGACGGCGTCCACTGCGACATCGCGATGGTCCGGACCCCGGACGGTCACAGCCGGCTCGAGCTGGCGAGGTACCGCAGCCCGGCGGCGATCAGCGACGGCCCGCGCGACCGGCCGCACAACATCCTGGGCACGCACCGCGTCATGTTCGCCGTCGACGACCTCGAGGACACCGTCGACCGCCTGCGCCCGCACGGCGCCGAACTCCTCGGCGGGATCGCCCGGTTCGAGGACAGCTATCTGCTCGGCTACGTCCGCGGCCCGGAGGGCATCATCGTCGGCCTGGCGGAGCAGCTGCGCTGAGAAGCCGGGCAGCTGCGCTGAGGACGAGGCGCGTGGGCGGGCAAGTTTTTCTCGGCTGCGTGTCGATCGGCGGGGCTCCCGTTCGACGCCTGGGTGGAGGCGCGACCGGCGGAGCGGAATCCGGGCAGGCCGCGGCTCTGTGATCGACAAGCGCCGTCCCGTCACCGATCGACCGAATCACCGAATCACCGAATCACCGAGGAGACGTCATGCAGATCCGCGCCCGTATGAGCATGAGTGCCGACGGCTACGTGACCACCCCGAACGGGTGGCCCGCCCTGACCGCCGACCCCGCGTTCGTCTCCGGCGAGAGCCACGGCATCCGGGAGTTCCTCGAGGACTGCGAGGCGGCGCTGATGGGCCGCACCACCTTCGAGCCCGCGCTGACCAACAGCCGCTGGCCGTGGCCGCGCCTCGACGTGTTCGTCCTCGGCTCGCACCGCCCGGAGGGCACCCCCGACCACGTCACCACCGACAGCGACCCGGTGCGGCTGCTGGAGAAGCTCCGCTCGGCCAACCGGGGCGGCGACGTCCACCTCATCGGGGGCCCGCGGACGATCGGGACCTTCCACGCCCTGGGCGCGCTCGACACCCTGGAGCTGGTCGTCCTGCCGATGCTGTTCGGCGGCGGGATGCAGCTGACGCCCCTGCTCAGCCCCGACACGGGCCTGACCTTCCAGCGCGAGCGTGCCCTCCCGGGCGGCTCGGTGGAGATCGTCTACTCCTGCCAGGGCGCCCGAACCGACCTCCCGAGCAAGCCGGCCAGCCAACGCTGAGCATCTCTGACCTGTGGTTTCCTGGGACAGTCGCGGTGGGCGGCATTCTGAGCAGAGCGAACGTCGCTGGTGAGAACGTCGAGGTGTCCTGATGAGATCCGAGGTCAGCTCGTCATCGACGCAGACGGTCTTCCCGAAGCCGGAACGGATGGTTCACGAGGCCCGGCAGTCCGTCGCGCGGTCCCTGGAGATGCGGAAACAGGCGGAGGCGATGCGCGTCCGGGCTCAGGCGATGTGCGACAAGAACCACCTGATGCTGTCCGACCTCCGCTCCCGCGGGGACGTGGCGGGCCACGAGCCGGCCGAAGAGGCACCCTCCTCCGGGTGACCACGGCTCACTGCGCGCCGCCGTTGCTCGCACGGCACCCAGTCGCTCAGCCGCCGCACGTCGCGCCAGGCGCACGCACATTAGGCGCACGTGACGCTAGGCGCCGGTGGCACTCTTCGTGGCCCGCTGGGACAGCAGCAGAGCGGTCACGGCCGCCGCCCCGACCACCCCTGCCGACCAGACACCGCGCGAGGACCGCCAGGACAGCACCGACCACTGCGACTGCGCCGACAGCACCGATCCCTTGCTCAGCCAGGAACCGGCCGAGATCAGCGACAGTGTCGAGCCGATCGAGCCTGCGGAGAGGGCGCTGCCGATCGAGCCGACGGACAGGGCCGAGCCGACCGAGCCGATCGAGAGCACCGATCCCACCGACCCGATCGACAGGACCGAGTCCTTCGACCACAGGGACAGCACGGAGCCCGAGGCGTCACGGGGCGTCGGCAGTGCGGGTGGATTCACCATGGCCCCATCCTGCCCGCCGCACGGCCCGGCCGACGCCCCGACGGCCGGATCGACCCGAACCCGTGCCGCCGAAGACGCCGACGGCCCGTACCGGAGGTGGCACCCGGTCGCCCGTTCAGTCCTGCGTCGGTGCGTTCTTCCTGCCCAGGAACACCAGGGCCGCGCCGCCGATCAGTACGAAGGCGATGGCGATGCCCGCGATCAGCGGGGTGGCGCTGGAGCCGCCGGTCGCGGCGAGGTTGGTGTCGTCCCCGGTGCCGCCCACCGTCGCGGGGCTCGGCGCGCTGAGGATCTGGGTCGTGTCGCCGCTCTCGGTGCCCTGCGTCTGGCAGTCGAGAACGCCGGCGAACCGCTTCCCGAGGCCACCGGGCCCCGTGATCGTGAAGTCGTACGCCTGGTCCTCGCGCAGCGGGATCGTCACCGTCCGGGACTGCCCGCCCGGGATGGTGTACTCGGCCCCCATCAGCTCGAAGGTGAACGCCGCGTCGCCCGTGTTGGCGGCGGTGACGTCCAGGCCGCCCTTGGTGCAGTTCTTCACCGCGGACAGTGCCGGTATCGCCCCCTTCTCCGCCCACGTCGCGCTCGCGGGTGCCGAGACCGTCGACTCGCTGGAGCCGGCCAGGATCTGCGTCTGGCTACGGGTCTCCGAGGTGAAGGCGCGGCCCACCGGCACGGTGGTGGACGCCTGGACGGTGATGTCGGCCGATCCTGCCGGGGCGTCCTCGGGCACGTCGAAGAAGATCTGGCTGCCGTTCACCGCTGAGGTGATCGGCTTGCCGTCCTTGCCGACGATCCGCACCCCGCTGGTCGCCGCGTCCGCCGGTGGCGTCACGGCCACGCCGGCCGCGTTGGTGTGCACGGTCACCGGGCCGAGGCGCTCGCCGGGGTGGCCGGAGACCGCGGGCGGGCTGAGCGTCAGCGACGCCCTGGGCTCCGGCAGGGAGACGGCGCTCTTCCGGAGGTAGTCCGCGAGCCGCTCGGCCTGCGGGTCGACGGCGTCGACGTCCGCCCCGTCCGAGTAGCGCCAGATCGCCACCTGGGTGCCGGCCGCCGCGTCCTGCTCGGTGAGGCCGCCCTTGACTCCGGCCTTCGCCGCCAGCGTCGCCAGGTCGTTGACCTGCGGGTAGGAGTTCTGCAGGATCCAACGGATCTTGCCGGCCTCGTTGTTGGTCCCCAGCGAGGTGCCGCTCCACGCGGTCTCGTGGTACTTCGCGTCCCGCTGGGTGGGGTTGTGGATGTCGACGCAGTACGTCTGCAGGGTGCCGCCCCCGTCGACGGACATCTCGAACAGGCCCGCCGAGACCTGCTGGTCCCCTCCCGCATCGTGGATCACCGCGGTGCCGTACGTCTTGAGCGCGCCTATGGTGGCGGTCGCCCCGCCCTGGCTCTGTGTCGTCTGCTCCGCGTCCGCCGCGGCCGTACCGGCACCGGCGAGCACGCCGACGGCCACGAGACCGGACGCCAAGGCCGCGGCGGCGAGGCGAGCAGTTCCTCGCCCGCGCGCGGACCGCGCGGAGAAAGAAGAAAACACCACATTCCCCTTCGAGCAGGACCGTTGACGTGGGGGGTGTGGTCCCACCAGCAGAATCAGAAGCCCCAAGAGCTATGCCCGGCATCCTAAGGACGCGGCGCTCCGCGCTCGCCGGTCATACCGTCGGACAAGAGATCCGAATCGGAATCGTTATCGCCGGCACGGCCCATGAGCAGGGCTTATCGACAAATCCACCGGATCGTTCGGAACGCATTCGCCGATAAGCCGCAGTACGGTCAGCACGGGACAGGAACTGACATCACGTCACTGCCGCCGGCTCCGCGGCCCGTTGGACCGATGCCGCCTCCGAGTCCCCTGGCGGGGTTTCCCAGTTGGGCTCCGGCTGCTGCTGGGCCGCGGCGGCCGCACCGGCCTCCAGCTTGCCCGTGCGCCGGAACGCGGAGGTCCCCCGGGTGAGGTCGTGACCGATCGCCACCGCCTCGAGGTCCGCCGAGGTCCAGTTCTGCCCCTCGCGCACCTCCGAACGCACCTTGAGCCTGCCCTGCACGATGACGGGGTCGCCGACGTTGAGCGAGCCCGACACGTTCATGGCCAGCTGCCGCTTGGCCCACACCGTGAAGAAGTTGGTGTGGCCGTCGGTCCACTCGTTCTTCTCCCGGTCCAGATAGCGCGAGGTCACCGCCAGCCGGAAGCGCGCCGACGACCCCGTCACGAGCTCCCGGAACACCGGCTGCGTCGCCACGTTCCCCACCGCGCAGATGATGGTCTCGTTCATCACGACCCCTCCCTCGCCCGGCCGCCGGGACCGGGCGGACATGCCTACGGGCCCGTCCCGTACGGCTGCGTCTGCCGCGGCGACCGTGTGTGCCGTGATCGCCGCAGAGCCAGACTGCCTCCGCCGGGCCGGGCCCGCTGAGCCCTGTGGACCGTCCACCGCCTGTGGACAACTTCGTCACCCGCGCGAGCACCCCCACGACCACTCTCGCGAGCACCCGCACACCCCGGACGCGCCCCGGGACGACCAGCCGGACAGCCCGGAGGACGCCGCAGGACGACCCTCACGAGTGATCACGATGCGAGGAACCGGCCGTCACACTCCTGCCGTTCCGACCCCCGTCACCCGCCCGTACTGCTCCCGCACCTCCCGGTACCGCAGCAGCTCGGCCGCCACCGGATCCAGCACCCGGGCCCTCCCGCACCCGGCGGCCGCCTCCCGCAACCGCCGTTCCGCCTCGGTGCCGTAGCGGCGGGCGGGGCCGCGGGCCGCCATGCGGCAGCTCCACTCGACGATCGGCCCGCCGACGATCCCGGCCAGCATCAACAGCACCGGCACCCCGAGGTTCGGCGCCATGAACCCGATGATCTGCCCCAACAGCCACAGCCCGCCGAGGACTTGGAGCAGCGTCATCGACGCCTGGACCAGTACGGCCGCCGGCCACCAGCCGGGCCGCGGCGGCCGGCCCGGCGCCAGACCCGTACGCGTCGCCAGGGAGTCCAGCGCCTCGGGCAGCCCCTGGGATCCGCGTACGGCCGCCTCGCGCACCGCCTGCGCCCAGGGTGCGGGCAGGCCGGTCGAGGCGCGGTCGGCGAGCGTCCGTACCGCCTGCTCTACCCGCTGCCGTGCCGTGGCCTCCTCGTCCGTCTGGGCGCGCAACGGCAGCCGCCCCGTGGCCGGTTCGGACCGGTCCTGGTACCACCGCCACAGGCGCAGCCAGGGCGTTCCACAGGCGCGGTTGGCGTTGCGCAGCCATGCGCGTTCCGCCGCCTCGCCCGCGGCGGAGGCCCCCACCGCGTCCGCGAGCCGGGCGGCGAACTCGTCCCGTGCCTCCTCACTCAGACCGGTCCGCCGCCGCGTGGCGTAGAGCGGCCTGAGCCCCGCCGCGGCGGTGTCCAGGTCTGCCGAGATCCGGCGCGCGGGCGCCCCGCGCTCCGCCACGAACTGGCCGAGCGCCTCGCGCAGTTCACCCACTCCCTCCCCGGTGAGCGCGGACAGGCCGAGCACCGTCGCACCGGGCTCGCCGTACTCGCCCAGCGCGATCCCGTCCTCGTCGAGCAGCCGCCGCAGGTCGTCCAGGACCTGTTCGGTGGCCTCGCCGGGCAGCCGGTCGGTCTGGTTGAGGACGACGAACATGACCTCCGCGTGTCCGGCCATCGGCCGCAGATAGCGCTCGTGGAGCATCGCGTCCGCGTACTTCTCGGGGTCGACGACCCAGATGACGGCGTCGACGAGGGCCAGGACGCGGTCCACCTGCTCGCGGTGCTGCACGGCCGCCGAGTCGTGGTCCGGCAGGTCGACCAGGACGAGCCCGCGCAACTGCGCCTCGGCCTCGGGGTTCTGCAGCGGGCGCCGGCGCAGCCGGGGCGGGATGCCGAGCCGCTCGATGAGGCTCGCCCCGCCGTCGCTCCAACTGCACGCGATCGGCGTCGCGGTGGTGGGCCGCCGTACGCCGGTCTCCGAAATGGGCACCCCGGCCAGCGCGTTGAACAGCTGCGACTTGCCGCTGCCCGTCGCGCCCGCGATGGCGACGACGGTGTGCTGCCCGGACAGCCGGCGCCGCGCCGCCGCCTCGTCCAGCACCCGGCCGGCCTCGGCGAGCGTCCGGCTGTCGAGCCGGGTACGGGAGAGCCCCACGAGTTCCCGCATCGCTTCCAGCCGCGACCGCAGGGGGGCGTCGTACACGAGCGGGCCCGCCACCTGGGCGCCGTATCCCCGGGTCTCCACGGGGAGGACGTGCTGCGCCCCGGCGCCGTCCTCGCTCACGCGCCGCGCGATCAGCCCGTCGTCCCAGGCACCACCGGAATCCGCGGCGTCCGTACGACCGGAGTCCGTACGGCCCGAGTCCGCGCGCGCGGAATCCGCACGGGCCGAGTCCCCGCGACGGGCCGAGTCCCCGCGACGGGAAGTGTCGCCGCGCTCCACGCGCGCGTGGCCGTCGTTCTCGCGCACGTCGCCCTTCTCCTGACGCCTGCCCTTCCCGAAAATGCGCCTCCCGGTGTTGCCCTTTCCGGACGGACTCCCTTCGGAGGAGCTCCGGTCGGACGGGCCCCCTTCGGAACTGCCCTTCCTGGAGGAGCCCTTGCCGGAATCGCCCGCGTCCCCGGAGGCACCGACCTCCCCTGCAGCCCCGGAATCGCCGTCCCCGGGGGGCGTCTTCCCGGGCGTGGCCTCCTCCGAGGCGCGCTCGTCGGGACGTTCGCCCCCGGTGGCGCCCTTGTCGCCTGCCTGATCGGCGTGATCCGTGTGGTCCTGGTCAGTGACGGCAGTCACCGGTCACCTCTCCTTCTGCAGTACGGACAGCGCGGCGATGAGTTCGGCCTGGGGTTCGGGGTGGACGTCGAGGGCGTCGAGCGGCGCGAGGCGGCGCTCGCGTTCGGTGTGCATGACCCGGTCGAGGTGCTCGGTGAGCAGCCGCCCGCCGCGGTCGCGCAGCCGCAGCGCGCCGTGCGCGCCCAGGCGCTCGGCGAGCCCCTCACCGGCCGAGCGCGCCCGGCGCCCGCCCAGCAGCACGGTGGCGACGAGTACGGCGATGAGCTCGGGGTCCGGCGCGACGTTGCGGTCGAGCTCGCGCACCTCCTCCTCGGCGTACTCCTCCAGTTCGCGCCGCCACCGCCGTACGGCGAGCCCGATGCGGTGCTCGGCGCTGTCCAGGGACGGGTCGCGCTCGGTCAGCTCCGGTGCACGCGCCGCGGGTTCACGCCGCCAGGCGTCGTCGACGCGCTCGTCGGCGGCGGCGACGGAGCACAGCAGCAGGGCCGCCAGGCTCTCCACGAGTGCGTCGAGGAGCTCACTGGCGGAGCAGTCCAGCGGGAACGCGCGCCACCGCTTCAGCGCGTCCCCCGCGAGCACCGCGCCCGCCTGCAACCGCCCCCGCACGCGCGCGTGCTCGCTGTCGTACGCCGTGTCGACGGCGGAGGTGAGCCGGAGGGCGGCCGCGTACTGGGCGGCGGCGGCACTGGCGAGTTCGGGCATCCGCGCCTTCAGGGAGTTGAGCACCCCCTGTGCCGTTCGGGCCATGACGTGCTGACGGGCGGCCGGGTCCTGCGCCAGGTGCACCAGCCAGGTGCGCAGCGAGGCCACGGCGGTGGCCGGCAGCAGACCGCTCCCCCAGGCGGACTCGGGCAGTTCGGGCACGGTGAAGCGCGGCACGTCGCCGAGGCCCGCCTTGGTCAGCAGCGCGCCGTACTGCCGGGAGACCTCGGAGACGACCTGGTGCGGCACCCGGTCGAGCACCGTCACCAGGGTGGCGTCGTACTCCTTGGCGGTGCGCAGCAGATGCCAGGGCACCGCGTCGGCGTACCGGGCCGCCGTGGTGACCATGATCCAGATGTCGGCCGCGCAGACCAGTTCGGCGGCCAGGACACGGTTGTCGGCGACGAGGGAGTCGATGTCGGGGGCGTCGAGGAGGGCGATGCCGCGCGGCAGCGTGTCGGCCGTCTCGACGCGCAGTACGCGCGCGGGGTCCTCCCCGGGGAGCAACAGCTCGTCCCCGGCGTCCTGATGGGGCACCCACACGCGCGTGAGATCGGGCAGCACCCTCATCCCGCTGAACCAGTGATGGTCCTCCGGATGGCACACAAGCACCGGTGTCCGCGTGGTCGGCCGCAGCACGCCCGCCTCGCTGACGCGCCGCCCCACGAGCGAGTTGACGAGGGTCGACTTGCCGGCCCCGGTGGAACCGCCCACCACGGCCAGCAAAGGCGCTTCGGGCTCCTTCAACCGGGGCACCAAGTAGTCGTCGAGCTGTGCGAGCAGTTCGTCGCGGTTGGCACGCGCGCGTGGAGCCCCCGCCAGGGGCAGCGGGAAGCGAGCGGCGGCGACACGGTCGCGCAGGGCGGAGAGTGCGTCGAGCAGCTGAGGCCGTACGTCCAAGGTCACCACATGCGAAGAATGCCCAATTTTAGGGGAATTCTGAAGCATATGAGCATGTCTGCGCGCCGACAGGACACAAGGGACGGAAGGGATGACTGGGACGCAGGCACAGTCCAGGCATAACGAGTGCACAACACCCGGTGCGCGAGAGCCCAAAAGCGGTGCACGATTCGTACCTGCCTGCGATTATCAGGACCGCTTCACCGAACCTCCACATCGAGCCACGGAGGCGAAGCAACAGGGACACGGACGTAGGAGCCCTATCCTTGTCCCCGGCAACGTCACGGTTCAGCCCACACCCGGGCACCACGACAGAGGCCACACACCCGGCCCCCGTAGCTCAGTGGATAGAGCAGGCGCCTTCTAAGCGCTTGGCCGCAGGTTCGAGTCCTGCCGGGGGCGCACCGTCTCCGCCCTCCCTCCCGGGAGGGCTTTTTGCTGGCCAGAGCGGATCCCGCCGTCCCCAGAAGAGCGCCAGACCTTCCCCAGTGATCGCAGGGAGCGTCCGGCGCTGTCCGGCTGTCACCGGGTTTCTGCGGGTGGCCATGGCAAATACGTGGCGAAGTGTCGGCTCCACTCAGTGACCCAGCGGCGCATGAGTCGGACGGTGTCAGCGGCGCTACGTACCACTAAAAAGCCAGTGACGGCCACGACCGGCCGCTGCAAGGATCACAAGCATGGACGAACTCCCTGCCGCGACGTCGATAGCCGAAGATCAGCCCATGATGCTGACCTTCCTGGTCGCGCTCCCGTATCCGTGCCCGATGCCCCATGGTGCCATCGTCGGCCGCCACTTCAGCGAGGAACTACGTGGGCTGCAGGGCGTCAGCATGCGCATGAGCCCGGACACACCCGATCTGCCCGACGACGCGACGAGCCGAATTTTCGTGTCCCTAAGGTTTTGGCAGGTAAGGGAGCGCGTGCCGGTCGGGGACATGCACCTGGACGCGCTTTCGCAGGTAGCCGTCGAGATCGCAGGCGGGGAGCCGTTCTCGCCCTCAGAAGACCTTGAACGGGAGATCGACTCGTATCGCACGGTGGTCGAGATGATCACAGTCCAGAACGCGGATGTGTGGGCAGCTGACGAGAAGGCCGCGGTGGACGATGCCCTGGACCGATGCTTCGGCGTGCTGTCGGACGTGTCCTCCATGGCACGGCTTGTGAAGCATCGGGGGCACCCCATCGCGACGAAGGAACAGGTAGCCGTCGCTTTGTGGTTCGGCCGGCCCCCGACGTCTCCGTCTTATAAGACCGGCATCGGAGGCATCCTGATGCTGACCCCTCCCACCGACCCGGTTAGGGAAGTCTTCGAAGAGCCGGAGATGAATCGCCTAATGGCTCATCTAAAGCGGGTCTGGGATGGCTCACCCCTTGAGCTCGCTATGGACCGCTCGCTAGAGGCAAGCACCTTCATGCGGCGCGATGGTGACTACGGGAATGCAGTCATTCACGCTGCGTTGGCCTCCGAAATCGTCCTGGACAGCACCCTTGCTCTGCTCCTCTGGGAAGAGCAGCTTCAGGCACCGACCATCGATGCTGCCATCGCCGCCTTCGATGAGTCCCGAGGGGGCCTGACAACACGAGTCAGACGCGAATACGCGCCGCGACTCGGCGGTGTCTGGGATCCCGAGAAGAGAGGCCCGGTGCAGGCCTGGGCCCGCGACCTAGCACGCCTGCGAGGTCGTGTAGTCCATCGCGGATATCGCCCGACCGAAGCCGAGGCAGTGGCCGCTCTGTCTGCGAGTGATGGGCTTCTGGACTTCATCAAGGAGCGCTTGGCCGCCAAGGCCAGGAACCACCCGCGCACGGCCTTGCTTGTACTTGGTGAGCCGGGCCTCCGCAGGTTGGGCGGCTGGAAAGCGGCAAAGGCATATCTTGAGGCCAGTCAGCATTGCCCTGACGATTGGTTCCGTGAATACGCTGCTTGGCGAAGCCAGGTAGACGCCGCTCGCTGAAGGGCGCATCGCAGAGAACGAGGCTGCGTTGGGGGTCCCCTTACAGCACGGAGACCCCCAGCGAATCAATCAGTTACCTCGGGCAAGTCTCCTCCTGCTTCCATACGCCGCTTGAGATCGGAAAGCTGTCCGTTGATACAGCGGGCATATGTAGCCAGCAGAACTGGGACGCTGTTACCTGCCCACTCTGCGACCTGTGCGGGCGGAAGACCGTCGTTGAGCCACTTTGTGAGGCGGGTGTGTCGCAAGTCGTACACCCGCTTGCCGAGCGGAGAGGCGGACTCCTCCGGGGTGAGGACCTCCCTACGCGCACGTACCCATGCCCGGCGGATGACAGAGCCCGCGAGCATCTCTCCCATCTCGCCTTGGAAAAGCAGGTCCCCCGGCTTCAGGCTCTGGGCCTTGATGTGCTCGCGCAAAATCCTTGTCAGCGAGGGATGGCCCGGTACGACTCGGGTGTCGTCCGCAGCACGCCCCTTCAGCCCGCGCTCTTCGTGGATCTCGCCGTCGTCAGTCCAGTTCTTTCCAACTTCGGGCTGAGCTGTGTGGAACAGCAACTCACACCACTGGTCGTCGGCCCCTTCCTCGGGCAGCCGAACGTCCGCCACCCTCATCGCAACCACTTCTTCCGGACGCGATCCGGCGTAGTAGAGCGTGGCGAAGAACGCATGCAGCCTCTTGCCGCCCCGGGGACGGCGCCGCACCCAGCCAAGCAGACGGGCCGCTTGCTCCGGATTGAGCAGAGACCGCTTGTCGATGGCAGACGAAGTCTTGGGTACCGAACCCCTGCCCTTCGGCAACGGGTTGGTCCGCAGGACCCGGTGCGTCACTGCGTACTCCATCGCGACGTTCAGGATCCGCCGGTTGCGCTTGACGGAACTGGCGGCGGCACGCGTGCCGTCCAGCTTCGTTCCCAGGGCGTGCAGGACTTCGTCCACCTTGGCCGGGTCCTCCCATGCGGCCATGGACATGGCGTTGCGTTCCACCCATTTCAGGATCGTGGCCAATTCGGCAGGGGCCTCTTCCCGACGGCGGGCGTTGAACGCGAACTCGCGCAGCGCGGTACGGACGTCGACCGGCTTGAAGGCTGGCGGCGTACGCAGCAATGCGACGGTCGCTGTCATCAGGGCCTTTGCCGTGTTCTTCCGACTGTTTCCGGCCGTGCGATGCCATTGAGCGTCTGCGAACTGAACGGCGAAGTCGTACCAGCTCACCGCGCTCGTCCCAGACTGATGGGAGACCGGGCGCCCCGTGGTGAGACTGAAGGCCTCACCACGGCGCGTGGCACTGACCAGCTCGGAGCGGAACGAATCCGCGAGCGCTCGCGTGTCGAACGGTTGGCGCCACTCTCGACCGTCCAGAGACCAGCGCACGCTGTACGAGGTCTTCTGCTTTCCCCGGTAGACCCTGATGCTCCAGATCTTGACGTTGTACGTCGTGTCCATCAGGTGCAGTCCTCCCGGCCGTTCAGCCAATGCTCGTAGTCGCTGCGCCGGATTCGTAGGTCACCGTTGGGCAGCTTGATGCAGCGCGGGGCGCGCCCCTTCGCGCGCCAGTCGTAGAAGGTTGAGCGCGAGATCTTCAGGTCCTTGCAGAGCTCAGCGAGCGTGAGCTTGTCGTCTCGTGACCTGGGCAGGGCCGTCGTCACCAAGCGCTCCTTTCGCCTTTCGACTCGGACAGGTGGGACAGGGCCGATTCGGGCTGTCCCACCTGTTTGCGCAGGTCAGGTGATGGACTGGGACAGTCGGACAGCTGGGACACCTCCGGCGCGCTGTCTGTTCGGGTCTCGGTGTCCGGGTAGTACCGACCCCCGGCGTCCTTGGTCAGCTGTCCGTCCACGGCCATGCGCGAGCAGGTGCGGCGGACGTTCTCGGCATCGACCTGCGGCAGCGCGGCGACGATGTCCTTGGGCCGGGCGCCGGGGTGGGCGCGGACGTGCCGGAGGATGGCGGCGCGGGTGTCGCCGATGGTGTGGTCGGTGACGGGGCCATCGAGCATCTGCCAGGCGCCGGAGGCGGCTTGGAACTGAAGCGCGTACTCGGCTTCATCCACGTCGCGGCCAGTGACGTGGAGGATGCCGTCTGCCTGCCCGCGGGCCCGCTTGAGGACGAGGGTGGCGTCTGCGGCTCCGGCGATGCCGTTGGTGCCGGAGACCTCGGTCAGGAAGTCGTCGGAGCCGGCCTTGCGGACGTGGTGGACGAGGACGACGGCGATGCCGTAGTGGTCGGCGATCCGCTTGGCGTAGCCGACGGCGACGTAGTCCGCGTCGTAGGCGGACACGCCCTGTGGGGCGGGGCCGCGCATCTTGGCGAACACGTCGATGACGACCATGCGCGCGTCGGGGTTGCGCTCGAGCCAGTTGGCGATGGCGTCGCTGCCGCCCTGGGGGAAGGGCGGGCATTCGGTGACCAGGGTCAGCCCGGCCGGGGCAGGTTGGCCGCCCAGCATCTTGCCCATGCGTGTCTGGAGACGGCGCGGGGTGTCTTCCAAGGCGAGGTAGAGCACCGGGCCGCCATCGACGGGCATCGTGTCGAAGGCCTGTCCGCCGGCCGCGACGGCGAGGGCGAGTCCGAGGGAGAGCCAGGACTTGCCCACCTTGGGTGGTCCGGCGAGCAGGTTGACGCCCTCGGCGAGGATGCCCGGCACTGCCCATTTCGGCTCGGGGAAGTCCGCGGCCATGAGCTGGTCCGCGGTCCATGCCGTGCGGGGGCGCTCCCGCTTGGGCAGCTCGCGCGGGGCCGCCTGAGGGTCGCTGGGCACGGAGTACAGGTGCAGCGGGGGAATCGGGTTGGTGCTCATGCCGCGACCCTTCGGGGGCGGTTGGCTCCGGCCCGCAGGCCGGAAGCGATGGTGCGGCGCGCCTCGCGCTCGCCCTGGCCGACGCTGAGTCCGGCCGCAACGAGCTGCTCGGTCACGTCGTGCGCGTCCAGCTCGCCCCCGGCGACCAGTTGCCCGAGGGCGACGGACGCGATGTAGAGCGCATGGTTGTGCTCGTGCTCGCCGGAGCCGGTGACGCGGGCCAACTCGCCGTTGAGTGCGGCGTTGAGGAACTTGCCGCGGCGGTCAAGGGCGGTCAGCGGCACCGTGACCGGGCGCTGCGGGGGCAGCGGGGCCGGGCGCAGCAGATCGGCCAGCCAGTGCGGCAGCGATGCCGCCGGAGCGTCATGGGCGACCGTGTAGGGGTGTCCGGTGAAGGTGCTGCCCGCGCCGACCACGAGTCCGCCGACGGCGCGGGTGTCGACCTTCCAGCCCAGCCCCCGGGCGCTGTCCCCGGCCGTGTTGCGCAAGGGTTCGCCCTCGGGTGCGGCGAAGTACAGGTGGCGGCCGCCGCTCCACGTGCGCACCGTGTATGTGTCGGCCGGGAAGGGCTGGCCGTGGCGCTCGCAGAGCACGGCGAGCACGTCGGCGCCGTCCCTGACCCCGTGCTCCGCCCAATCGGCCGGCGGGGTGTCCCCAGGGTGCTTGGGCCGGTCAAGGTCGATGATGACCAGCCGGGAGGGACCGGCCGCAATGCCGACGTTGTACGGGGCGTGCGTCCAGCACCGGGCGATGCGCTCACGGTCGGTGGTGGCGCGGGTCTCCCATGCGCGGATGGAGGGGCGCTTGTCGCCAGGGATGAGGGGGAAGACGTGCCAGTCGCGCGACGCTGCGGCGAGCGCTGCGGCGAGCTGGGCAGAGCCGTCCAGTTCAGGCATGCTGGAGATCTCCTGTTCTGTCGAAGGGACAGGGGGAAACCGGGGCGGCCGTGGTCTTGTGGTGAGAGACGGCCGCCCCGGGCGTATCTAGAACGGGGGCTCTTCGCTGTACTTCGCGTCGACGGAAGCGGCCGGAGCAGGCGTGCCCCATCCCCCTGCGGCCGGGGCCGCGCTGGTCCACGCGTCAGCGGCCGGGCCGGACCCGTTGCCATTGCGCTGGACGCGTTCGACCTTGGCCGTGGCAAAGCGCAGCGAGGGGCCGATGTCGTCGACTTCCAGGCCGAGCATCGAGCGGTTCTCCCCCTGCTCGGTCTGCCAGTTGTGCTGACGCAGGCGACCCGTGACGACCACGCGCATGCCCTTGGTCAGACTCTCGGCGACGTGCTGCGCGAGGTCGCGCCATGCGGTGCAGCGCAGGAACATCGCGGTGCCGTCCTGCCACTGGTTGGTGCTCTTGTCGTAGCTGCGCGGGGTGGACGCGACCGAGAACTTGACCAGCGCAGCCCCGGACGGGGTGAACCTCAGGTCGGGGTCGGAGGCGAGGTTGCCGACGATGGTGATGGTGGTCTCTCCCACGGACATGTGGATCACTCGCTCTCTTCGGTGTGGATGAAGGCGGCGTACTGCTGGCGGACGTAGGCGCGAGGGTCGGCCGGGACCGTGGCGTCGTCCAATTCGATGAGGAAGTGGGCCAGTTCCAGGGCGTGTTCGTCCCTGCGGCGGTGGTCGGGAGGGAGGTGGGCGGACCGCCGGTCGACGACGGCGGCGCGGCGCAGCCACCATTCGCGGGTGCGCTTGCCGACGTGGGCCTGAGCGAGCAGCCAGTCGAACTCTGCGCGCGGGTCGGGGGCGTTGGCGTACGCCTCCTGTGCAGTGGGCCAGTGTTCGCCGAGCTCGCCGTCGGCCGGCCGGTGGTCGGCGCGGACGTAGAGGCGGTCTCGCTTGCGGTCGCGGGTGGGGTAGCAGCGGACCGGTCCGGTGTCGAACGCGGCGGCCAGCGCGGTACTGACGCGGTCGGTGTCGTGTGGCTCGCAGATGATGCGGATCTCGAACACGCTCACCGCTCCTTGCAGTTGGGGGAGCTGTGTGGGCAGTGGCGGAAGTCGCTGACGGGAACGGGGAACTCCTTTCGGTGACCGTCGGCGGTGCGCACGGTCAGCGAGTAGTGGCGGGTCTGGGTCGCGGGCGACCAGCGGTCGGCCCGGGCGACGACGACGCCGGGGGGACCGTCGGGCAGGGTGCAGGCGGTGAGCGGGGCCAGTGCCGTTGCCGCGATGGCCGTGGCGGCCGGGAGGCGGCTCACGTGGCGTCCTCCGTGGTGTGGGCGTTGAGCCGTCGGGCGGCGGCGTGCACCTTGGCGTCCAGCACGGCGGGCGGGTGGGTGGTGAAGGAGTGCAGGGCGACGGCGGCGGCGATGATGACGTCGCACAGTTCGTCGGCCACGTCCGCCAGGGTGTGGGTGATGCCCTTGCGGGGGTTTTGGCCCGTGGTGCCGATGTAGGCGGCGGAGGCCTCGCCCGCCTCTTCCACGACCTTGATCAGGCGCATCGCCGTTTCGTGCTCGCCGGTGCCGTTGGCCGTGTTCAGGGCGGCGGCGATGCGCGTGGCGATGGGCCACAGGGCGGCGCTCATGCGGACTTCCTTTCACTGCTGGGGAGTTCGGGCAGGCCCGCGGCTTCCAGCGCGGCGGGGTCGAAGCCACGCAGGCTGGCGCGGGCGGTGAGTGCCTGGGCGAGCTGTTCGGCGTAGGCGGCGCCCACGCGGGCCACCTCGATCTGTGTCGTGGCGCGCAGCGTTTCGACACGTTCGACGTGGGCGTATTCCGCGTGCCGCTCGCTCATGTGCCGCTGGTGATCGAGGGAATCCAAGCGGTCCTGACGCCAGTGGCGGGCGGCGAAGCAGTAGGCGAGCACGGTGGCCAGTGCCCACAGCAGCAGCGGCAGGGGCAGGCCGTCGGCGTATCCGGCCACGCCCGCGAGGGCGAGGCTGCCGGAGATGGCGTAGGCGGTGGCGGCGAGTTCGCCCTCTCCAGTGCGGGCCAGGGTGGCGCCGCCCGCCGCTGCCCCGGTGGCGAGGACGGTCATCAGGGCGGCGTTGCCGACGGAGTGTTCGGCGCCGTTGGCGTTCCAGATCCGGGCCAGCGCGAGCACGGTCGTGGTGGCGATGGCGGGCACGGCCTTGGGTGCGGCGGTGGCGAGCCAGTGCCGGGCGACGATGGGTTCGTTCACGGCATCCCTCGCAGGTTGGGAAGCGCGTCGACGACGGCGCGCATCAGCTGGTTGACGGTGGGGGCGGCGCCGCTCGTGGCGAGGTAGAAGCCGAACATCGCGGCCACGAACGCGGAGCCGAAACCGAGCGTTCGGGAGCGCAGCAGGATGACGAGCAGGGCGCCGAAGATGACGAGCAGGGAGATGGTCACGGCCATGCCGGCGGGTCTCCTTCCGAGGGGTCAGCGGGTGCCTTCGCGGTAGATCCGGGAGGCGCGGTTGTAGAGCCAGCGGCCGACGCGGACGCGCTTGCCGCGGCCCTTGCAGCGGCGGCACCTCTTGCCGCGCTTGGGGCGGTTCTTGCGGTCCGTGGTGGTGGCGAAGCCGAAGCCGCGGCACTTGCGGCAGGTGCCGAACGGGCTGCCCGCACACACCCCGACGTAACAGAACGTGACGAGCGTGAGGCAGGCGACAGCAAGGGCTATGGGGGTCACGAGGGGCCCTCCTGGGCAGTTTTCGGGGTTTCCGCAGGTGGGGTGCTATTCGCTAGATCGCAGATCAGATGCGAAATCGGGTGCTAGCAGGGGTGCTACCGGTAGCAGGGCAGCCTGCTACCGGTAGCAGCGAACCGGGACTAGGCCGCACCCCGATTCTCGTCACGCTCCGCAATCGCGGTGAGGAGGTCGGCGCGGGTGATGCCGCGCCGGGTGGTGCGGGTGCCGTCGTCCGTCGTCCCGGCCACGTCGCGTGTCTTGATGCCGTGCGGCTTGAGCGCGGACGTGACGTTCTCGCCCTTCCAGCCGCCGTAGACCTCCGGCCGAAGCTCTGCGAGCCGGGCGGCGATCCGCTCGTTCCACACCCGCTCCTCACTCGCGGGCACGATGGCGGCGACGTCGGCGAGCAGGTCGTACGAGGGCCCGGTCGTGCTCTCGGCTTCCTCCCCGAGGGCGTGCCCGGACAGCGTGCCCTCGGCTTTGCGCAGCGCGTGGGCGCGCTGGGCGATGGCGTGGGTGGCGTTGTCGTCCAGGTAGGCGGTGCGGACCACGACCGGGAGCGCGGTGGCCCCGGCGAGGTAGCCGTTGCCGGCGTCGATCTCCGGGCGGAACGAGGTGGCGCGCACGCCGTTCTTGTACGCGGACGTGCCCAGGATCATGTCGTTCTCGACCTGGCCCGCGACCTTGAGGGCGAAGCGGATGGACACGTTGCCGCTGATGCCGGTGGGCAGCG
The DNA here is from genome assembly GCF_042800575.1 of Streptomyces sp. NPDC057616. NCBI lineage: Bacteria > Bacillati > Actinomycetota > Actinomycetes > Kitasatosporales > Streptomycetaceae > Streptomyces > Streptomyces sp. NPDC057616. Next base: position 12,592 of record NZ_JBHVGU010000062.1, on the reverse strand, counting down.
AGTCCTTGTCCGGGCGCTGGGTGGCCAGGACCAGGATCACGCCGAGCGCGCGGCCGAGCTTGATGATGAACTCGGCGTCCTCACCTGCCTGTTTGCCGTACTTGGGGTGGGCGAACAGGTTCTGGCACTCATCGAACACGCCGACCAGCGGCCACAGCTTCAGGGAGCGCTTGTCGGCGATCTGCCGGGTGATGCGCTTGTCCGGGCACAGGTCCCGGGGCAGCTTCTTGATGGCAGCCGCGCGGCGCATGACCTCCGCCCGCAGCAGCTTCAGCGAGTCGGCCGCGTACTTGATGGAGTCGTCGTCGATGCCGGACACGAACCGGTGGCTGACGCATTCGAGGGAGTCCAGGTCGCCGGTGCCCTTGTTCTCGTGCAGCCACAGTTCCACCGACGGGTCCAGGGCGGCGCCGCACGCGAGTACGCGTACGGAGGCGGTCTTGCCCTGGCCGGGCAGCGACCCGATGAGGATGTTGTGCTGGATCATCGGCACCGACTGAGCGCGGCCGCGCGGGTCGATGCCGAACGGGTTGCGCTTGAAGATGTCGTGCCGACGGGCGTTGGCCAACTGCCACTTGACGATGCCGGTCTTGGACAGGTCCCGGTCCCCCACCCACAGGATGAGGCGCCCCTCGTGCTCGTTGGGGTCGGCGTCGGGCCACACGCAGCCGAGCGGGCGGCGCAGGCCGGAGGCGAGTCGGGCGCGGCGGTCGGCGACGTCGGCGACCGTCACTCCGAGCGGCAGGTCGATGTCTGCGCGCCAGCCGGGGCCCTCGCGGGTGATCGGGGCGACGAAGCGGATGCCGTCCAGGCCCTTGGCGACCGCGCTGGCGATCTGGCCGATGCCGATGGAGGCCATGGCCTTGACCACGATGTCGCTGGTCAGCTTCTGCACCTCGGTCTTGATGACCGCCCGGGTGGCCAGCGGCGCATCGGCCGGCGCGCCGGCCAGACCGCAGCCCAGCACCGCCAGCATGGCGGCGAGGACCTGCGTCATCGGCTGCGCCCCGAACACCAGGAACAAGCCGATGCCCAGGGCGGCGAGGCCGCCCAGGACGGTCAGGATCGTCCGCAGCCGCACCCGGCGATCCCGCTGCCGCGAGAGCTTCAGGTACTCATCGACCTGCTCGTTCGTGGCCGTGTACTGGCGCAGGCGCTCGCCCTCGGCGTCCACGGTCCACCGGCCGACCTTGCCGAGCAGGTTGAGCGCGCCGCGCGGGGAGCGCCACACCAGCTTGGGCACATACAGGAACGGGACACGGACCGCGTGGAACGCGGCGGTGTGGCCCACATGCCCGGCCAGCCAGCCCAGCGCCTCATTGAACTCGGCACGGGACTTCACCCAGGCCGGGAAGACGTCCAGCCGCTTGGAGTTCTTGATGCGGTCGACCAGACCCGGGCCGGACACGGTCGGCACCTTCTGGTCGACCAGCGTCGGGCGACCCTCGCCCGACTCGGTCGGCTGCGAGTCGGGCGACTCAGGCGGCCGGGAGTCGGCCGACCGGTCGGCGGTCGAATCGGCCGACTCGCCCCGCGCGGTACGGGCCTTGCCGAGGTCGACCACCTCACCCCCGGACGGGGTGCCGGAGTCGGTCATTTCGGCTTCCAGCCGGTTGAAGAGTTCGTTGTCGTCGTCGGGGTGCTTCACTGAACTTCCTTCCACTTTCGGGTGTGAGGCAGAGCGGGCCCGGCCGTCGCTGTAGGAGTGGGCGGCCGGACCCGTGGTGCGATGGAAAGTGCCGTGCAGAGCGCGGCGGGGGCGCGTTCCCGCCCCCGCCGGTGCGGGTCAGCGGCCGTGCTGCTCGCGGTTCTCCGCGTGGCTGAGCTGGGACGGATCGGTACGGGGCCCGGCGACCCAGCAGAACGGGCGGATGCTGTCAGCCGCCTGGAAGACGCGGGTGGCAACGCCGGGAGGGGCATCCGGAAGGGCGAACACCCGTCCGGCTGCCAGGGAAGCCAGGATCCGGGCGCCATGGTGCTCGCACCCGTCCGCGCCGTCGTTGATCGCGTCGAGCACGGTCACCACGACCGGTCCGACACATGGCGTGGGGTCCTCCGGGTGGGCGGCGGGGCAACGGTCGTCCATGCTCACCACCAACTCGACTTCTTCTTGGGCACGAAGTACGGGCAGCCGTTGCGCATGTGGTCAAGGCACGGCTGGCAGTCCTCGCGGGGCTTGAGGCGGCGGTGAATGCGCTTGTCGTGGGCGTGCTGCCAGCACTGCGGGCACTCGCCCGGAGGCGTCTCGCGGGCGGCCATGCTCACCACCATCCCGACGACTTCTTGGCGGCCTTCGTAGCGGCGGCCTCGTTCACGATGCGCTGCCGCTCGGTCTGCAACGCGGTCAGCTCCGCCGTGAGCCGGGCCATGACCGACTGCCACAGGGTTTCCAGCTTGCGGTCCGCGCGGCCGGTGGTCTTGCCCCGCATGACCCGGTAGGAGCCTCCGGCGAGCGCCCCGAGCACGGCGCGCCGTTCGGCGCCGGTGAGCGGCCACATCTCTTCCTTGCGGACGGCTTCGAGCTTGCGGGTGGCGTGCTGGATCTCGCGGTCCAGGCGGCGGGTGTTGGGCTTGGGCATGGTCAACCCCTCCTCGGGGCGATGGGTGATCGGCGGGCGGCCCGGCCCGCCAACACAGGCGGGGGTTACAGGTCGAACAGGCAGGGCGCGTCGTCCACCGGCGCCGCGGCGCGGGCGCGGCGGGCGGCAGCCGTGTGGCAGTCGGGGCACCAGGCCCGCAGCTCGTCCGCGGCAAGCCGGGCAGCGGCCACCGCCGTGGCGAGCGGGTCGGCGGGGGCGGCCAGCAGCCGCACCCGGCGGCCGTGCTTGCTGGTGTAGTGGTCGTGTTCGTGCTGGCACCGACCATCACCCTTGCGGTGCGGCTGGCCGCACTCGCCCGAGCACTGGCAGCGATGACCGGCCGCCTCCATCACCGCGGTGAACACGGCGGCGCCGACGATGGGTTGAGACTTCAAGCCGCTACCCCCACGACCGGAGCGTCCGTGTGTGTGCCGGTCCGACCGGCCCGGCGTCCGGTGATGGTGGCGAACAGCCGTCCCAGCCCCGCGCGGCGCATGCCGGCGCGGGCCTGCTTGGCGGCGTACATCGCCTCATCCGCCCGTCGAAGCAACCCGGACAGGTCATCGGCGGGGAAGTCCGCGGCGCGCACCCAGCCCAGCGAGACCGTAGTGCGCGCGGCCGGGTCCTGGCCGTCGACCGGGCGGGCGAGCACGCCGTGCAGCACGGCGAGCATGTCGGCGGCGGTGCCGTGGTCGTCGATGAGAACGGCGGCGAACTCATCGCCCCCGAGCCTCCCCGTCACCCCGGCGCGGCCGACGTGGTGGGCGAGCCGGTCCGCGGTCGCCTTCAACAGCGCGTCCCCGGCCGCGTGCCCGTGGGTGTCGTTGATGTGCTTGAACTTGTCGACGTCGGCCAGCACCACGACGGCGCGCGGGTCCTTGAGTAAGGCCGTAGCTTGGCGGGTGAAGCCGTCGCGGGTGCGCAGGCCGGTCAGCGGGTCACGCCGGGCGGTGTTCAGGCAGCTGCGCAGCCACCACACGTGAACGGCCCACCCGGCGGCCAGCGGCAGCGCAGACAGTAAGACCGTGGCGAGGGTGCTCATGCCGCGGCCCCCTCGCTGTCGTCGCCGTCGATGGGGTGCAGGCGTCGGCCGTCGGCCCTCTCGGTCAGCAACAGGTCCCGCAGGACACGGGAGTTGGCGGCAGAGCAGTGCAGCGTGGTACGCAGCGCCTCGGCGTTGATCGCATCGTCCGCCCAGTCGGCCGTGGCCTCGCGCGCCTCGGCGAGCAGTTCCGCCGGAGTCCGCGGCGCCTTGGACGCCTTGCCCTTGGCCCTCTTGCTAGGTCGCTTGCGGGGCGTCTTGGGCGTCTCCTGCTTCAGCGTCTCCGCATCCTGCGGCGGTACGGGCGAGACGTCGTCACCGGCCGGGGCCAGCTCCCCCAGCTTCAACAGCACCCGCTCCGGGCGGGGTGTCTTGGAGCGCCACCGGCGGCCGAACCGCTGCCGCAGCTGCGCGCGGGCCAGCTGCCGTTCCCGCTCGCGGGCGAGCGCATCCCCGTACGACGTGATCTCCCACAAGGTCATGCGGCGCCACAGGGCGAACGTGGACAGCGGGGCGAGCAGCCAGCGCGAACGGCGAATCTTCTCCATCCGCCGGCCGGTCACCGCGCCGATGCGGGAGGCGTAGACGTGGGCGGCGACCTCGGACAGGACCACCCACAGCAGCGGCATCGTGCCGTGCGCCACCTTCGCCGACAGCGACCGTCCGGCCGCAATGTTCAGCCAGCACGTCACCCCGGTCAGCGCCCACGGCACGAACCGAACCCAGCCCAACGGCATGTCCGTTCGGATCAGCAGCAGGAACGCCGCGGTGAACACCGGAATGGCCACGTCGATGCCGACCGGCAGCATCCACGGGGAGGCGAACCCCCACCGGGCGCCCGCAGCCGATACCGCCTCAAACGAGGACGCCAGACCCAACCCGCCGACCCCGGCCGCGAGCACGCCGACCGCACCCAACAGCCAGAGTTCCGGCTTGGACAGCGGCGGCACCTGCGGCCGGACCGTCAACTCCGTCTCGGTCATGGTGGTCATGCCGCTGCCCCCTTCCGGGAGCTCCGGCGGCGCGTGGGGCGCGGCAGCGGCACGACGTTGAACAGCTCCGGCGCGTACGCCTCAATCGCCTCGGCGGCGATGCGGCTGACGTCGTCGGGCAGGGAGGGGTTGTCGGCGAGGATGTCCCGCGCGGCGTCCAGCCGGGCCGCGCGCTCCATCTCGGTCTCGCCGTCCACCCCGAGCCACAGTTCGAGCGGCGTGCCCAGGGCGAGTTCGACGAAATCGAGGTCGTTCACGGCCAGATGGCCGCCGATGTAGGCACGCATACAGCGCTCCTGGTGTCGAAGGGATGGGGAAGTGCCGAGCAGTCGTGGCCTGGTGGTGAGAGGCGACTGCTCGGGGACCTGCAACCCCCAACCGCAGACGCGGCGAGGGTGGCGCCCCGGCCAGGAGTCGAACCTGGCCTACGACCTTCAGGGCGATTTGCGCTGTTCAGCACACGGACCGGAGCCCGCGCGCGCCGCCTACTTGGCCGAGGAGAGGCGGCATGATCCCCATTCAGTTGTCAAAGGTCAGACGCTCCCGACGGGTGCGGTAACCCCTGGAAGGGGCTCCCGTTTTCACGGGACCCGGCGACGCATCCTCAGATTGACCCATGTCAATCTGAGTGTCAAGCAGGTTCAACCAAAGAGCAGAGATTGACCTAGGTCCGGTTACTCTCGAACCCATGAAGCAGAGCCCAGAAGCGCCCAAGCAGACGCCCACGGCCAAGGAGATTGCTGCGGAGTTCCGCGAGAAGATCACGGGCCCGAACCGCGAGTACGACCCAGGAGATCAGCTCCCCGCAGCCCGCAAGCTCGCCAAAGACCTTGGCGTGCAGCTCATGACCGTGCAAAGCGCGTTCGGCCAGCTCCGCGACGAGGGGTTGGTCCTCACCCAGCAAGGCCGCGGGACGTTCGTCCGTGACCCTTCGGTGCCGCTGGGCACCCAGCCGGGCAGTAGCCCCGCGTTCACCGCATTGGCGGCGGAACTCAGCACGATTCATGACGCTCTTCGTCTGCTCGGCGAGCGACTCGACCGCCTTGAACAGGTCGTCGGTGACGGGACTCCACCCGCACCGTGAGTTCATCCGCACGCCGCAGCAGTCGTTCAACCGTGGCGCGCGCCTCGCTCAAACTCGCTTCGATCAAGGCAAGTTCAGTGAGAGTCAGACCTCCCACCTCGCCGCTTCGCTCATTGATCCTTGGCATGGCAATGAGCATGCGACCGGAAACAGAAGAGGACCCGGACAGACTGTCCGGGTCCTCTTCCCATGCAGGTCAGGCGTGTTGACGACTCGTCATCGAGTGGCTTCCTCCACCGCGTCTAGCACTGCCGCCCACGGGAGTTCGCGCCCCGCCGGCGCTTCCCTCGGCTCGTACAGCGGCCAGACTTCCGGGCCGTAGACGACGTGCACTCCCCCGGCCCGAAGGGCGTCGATGTGGCCTTGCCACGCAGGGTGGCGAGCGTGCGCCGCGTTCACCCGCGGGAAGACGACAACCGGCAAGCGGAGCGTGCCGATAGCCTCGCCAACCTGCGTCAGCGCCTGATTGTCCATCAGGCCAGTGGCGAGCTTGGCGACCATGTTGGCCGACGCGGGAGCGACCACGTAGCAATCAACCGGTGGATGCGGCCGGGCCTCCCCAGGCAGGCGCGGTTCGTCGCGTACGGGTAGGCCGGTGAGCTTCTCCAGCCGCTCAACCTCCCCGCTCATCCGCAGCCACTGACCTGCGGTCGGCGTCAGCGTCACGGCCACCTGCCATCCGCGGTCCATCGCAGGTTCGACAAGACCGGTACGCAGAACCTCTACGCCTCCGGCCGCCGATCCGACGACCCCGAGCACCCCGCGCTTGCCTGAACTCACTGCACCGCCCTGCACCGTTGCGCCATCACGAATACCTCGGACGAACGCGAACCGCCGGCCACGGGGGACTGCTTGATCAAGTCCCGCAGCGTCTCACGCACCCTCGGATTGTTACGCACGAGCTGTGGCGACGTGCGCTCAGCCGTACGCAGCTCCGCAAACGCCTCGTCCCCCTGGCCCGCGAGCGACAGAGCGCGCGCGTAGTCGATGCGGTGCGAGACGCTGCGCTCCTGCGGCATGTGATCGACGTTGATCCGGCCGTTTTCCACCACGTACGAGACGTTGTCGAGGTCCAGCTCAATAGACAGGCGATGGAGCAGCACGTTCGTCGGCCCGAACCCGGTCTGCCAGTAGTTCTCATCCGACCCGAGGTCGTCCGCGAGTTCTTCGGCTCGGTCCAACAGGCTCGTGGCGGTGGGTCGGTCTTGATGTCGCGCCGCCGCAACTGCGGCACGCAGGTGGATCATCCCCAACAGGCTGAGCGCCGCGGGATCGTGCTCGGTCACCTGCGACGACAGCCACGCGGCGGCTGTGTTGCCCAGTTCGAGGGCATCGTCATATCGCCCGTTAGCGAGCAGGGCGTGTGTGCCGGACCGTGCCGCGGATGCAAGCACGAGCGGGTTGTCCGACTCGTCAGCAGCTCGCATCGCGCGCTCAGCAGCAAGCCATGAGATGTCCGATTCACCGATCTTCGCGAGCGTGGTTGCCGCGAGGTGGTGCGTCCGGGCAGATACTGCCCAGCAATCGCCCCGGTCCTCGCCACGGCGCCCTGCTCGCTCCTCCAACTCCTGCGCCGTTTGAAGCAGGGCGGGGAGTGCGGCGATGACGCTACCGAGCCGTCCGCCCTGGTAGTCGTTCCAGGTCTGCTCCACACGCGCGGCCGCAGGGGCAGGCGTCGGAAGCTGGGTCTCAGCGTCGGGACCGAAGAGCAGGCGCGAGAGGCGACGCGGGCTCATGAGGGCGTCGCGCACGGCGGGGACGTCGTCCTGTTGCCGGTCCTCGTCCACGAGCACGGTCTGTCCGAGCAGGTCCCCGAGGGGCACGCGCAGGATGCGCGACAGCTCCGTGAGCATGTCGATACGGGGCGGCTTCCGGCGCCCGGTCTCGATCTTCGCGAGCCAGTCAGTGCTACGACCGACCAGGCCGGCCAGCACCTCTTGCGTGTAGCCGCGGCGCTTCCGGTAGAACGCAATGCGTTCGCCGATGCTGAGGTGATCTCCAAGACCACGCATGGGGTGCTGCCTCCTGTGCCTGGTAGGGGCGAACTTCACGGTACCGAGTTGCGAGGTTTCGGTACATGTGGTCCTACGGCAGACCACCACGAGCAACGATGAGACAGGGTCAGTGGGTTGTGCCGGACAAACTGTCCGGGTCGCGCTCTTTCCTCGGCGGCCGACCACTGAATCCCTCCGGCGATCCGCCCTGCTGACCTGCGTGGATTCGGCCACAGTTTGGGAGACCTTGTCCAAGCCCTGGGTCGCGGCAAGCACCACATCAGCGATGGCCATGCCACCCCCGCAGCATTACCCACCGTTCACCTTGCCGATGATCCGTGTGGCCGATTTCGCCACTTTCTGCATCCAAACCGGCCAGTCCTGCACTGAACAGGCTGAACGTCAATAGGGCGTACATTCAGTCAAATTCACTGGAAGCATGCCAATCAGTTTATTAATGCATCCAAGCCGCGCATATGACTTGTATGCTTCAACCGGCTACAACATGACCACCCGGGGGAGTGGGGTATGGCGCATCCTGTTCAGTCCACGAGCGGCCCCACCGAACAGCTCCTAGAACACAAAACGGCAATCCTAGAACTGCAGGCGCAGATTCGAACTAGAAAACGTCAGCTGCGCAGCTTGTGGGGCAGTGGGCTGACTACCGCATTTGGGATTGTCGCAATCTACATTGCAACCGTGGCCACTTGGCGAACCGTGGACATCGGCAAGGTCAACAGGATTGCCATCCCATTGACCATCGCGTGTGGAATTGTCTTTTGGATCCTTTCCCTCATGGAAGAAAACCGCGACGAAAGCAGGTCCGTCCGTAGGCTGGAACTCGAACTAGAGATAGCCGAAGAGCGGAGAATCCTTCAAGCCAAGCAGCTTGATTTCCCTGTTGACCATCGCCAGTTCTCCTATAAGGACTCACTCCCTCGGGAGCTCGATCAGCTTCGCACCGAAGCCCAGCACTACAGGCGCATTCACAACGCGTTCCAATCCATCATCATCATCGGCTCACTGGGGACAACTACGGCAGCCAGTTTGGCCGATACACCCTCCTACCTGAAGTGGGTAACCGTCGGACTCAGTTTCGCGGTTGGAGTGTCCGCAGGATTCACCGGCTACTTCAAATACCGCGAGCGAAGTTTCTATCTCCAGCAGACCGCAGATGCCATTGAACAACACGCAACTGCCTTTGAACTTGGCATTCCGCCTTACGTTGGCGCAGAAGAAGAAAATTTGGCGAAGTTGACCAAGGAAGTCGAGAACCTTCGCGTCGAACAGCGAAAGAGGCAACAGCAACTCGACCAACCTCACGAGGGACGAGACGGCACGGTCTAGTTTGGCAGGCTGCTACGAATCAGGGGTTCGACCTGATGCAACTCGCTACTAAGCGCTGGCTCTTGTCCCCAATCACACAATGGTGGGCTTACAGGTTCACACATCAGCAAAGGGCAGGAATGACTGTCGAGACAGCTTGGATTCTGGTTCGACTGCGACGAAATCCGGCAGAGGCAGAATATGCCCTTGCGGAAAGTGGCCTGCCCATCAGCAACGATCCAGGCCTTCACTTCGACGACTGGTCATCACTTCCGATGGAAGAAAGGAAGCGGCGGCTTACCTGGATCGGGAAGCATGGGAAGTCGCCCTTCCAACAGCTCGGGATCGGCGAGCGCTTCCTCTTGCAGGCAGGCATCGAGGTGACGGATTGGGGCTCACCACCCGATGGTGCCGGCGGGGGCAAGTGATCGGTTAGCCTTGCTAGTTGTGTCCCAGGTGTCCGACTGTCCGCTTAGAGCCCTGACCTGCATAAATAGGTGGGACAGCAAGAAACCGGACTGTCCCACCTGTCCCACTTGCTGATGGCTGCCCCGCCAGTGTTTCAGCACTCTCAACGACGGTGGCGCTTACGACGCGCTCAGCGCTCCGCACTTCCAGCCGGCCACACCGCCGCTCGATCAAGTTTGGGGGTGGCCACATTCAGGTGCTCCCAGCCCTTCAGGCCAACACATTTCACAAGTCAAGACCGAACTTAGTTGTCGTTAACAGCGCTGCACTTGTACCCGGATACACACAGAGACCAGGCGGCCACACTGAAGTTCTGGTACGAATCAGACCAAGAAAACGTTGGCCCCGTCAGCAGAATTGTGTAGATCTTTCCATCCGGACCTTTGGTCGCGCGCATAATTGCGCGCCGAACACCATCGGATACATCATCGAAGTAGTATTCAAGCTCAGCCGCATCATTTGCGTGCCCGCCAATTCTTTCGAGTCGGATCATCCGATAGCCCGGCTCTCTAGAAGCAACCTTCTCAGCTGACTTGATTACCCTCAATGGATTTCCCTCCCCCCCAGCTACCGCCCGTATCTCAAGTTCCCGCCCAGAGGACTTTCCGACATAGGTGGGATGCGTGGCCTCTGTGTCTCGCTCAAATGCGCGGGGCACATAGAGTGAAAATCGGCCGGCCTCAGTCACCCACTTGTAATCTGACTTGCTCGCACCAGTCTCGCCGAGCGCTTCGTCCGACGGACGATATGGGCTCGGCGTGGACGAAGATGTCGCCCCAAGAGTGACAACTGTTCCGAGAACCGCAGCCAGGAGAGCACCGGCACCAGCCGCAATCAAATTTCGACGAGCTAGGCCCTTAATGGCATGACGCCTTGCGTCTATCACAGCGGATTTCGGCTCTTTGAGCGACGAGCGTCTTTCGTGCTCTAACTGTGCACCACTCAGAGGCGACCCAGGAAGATTGATACCCAGAATTGCGGCCACGCATCGGCGCACAACACCGTATCCAGTTCGTGCTTTGCGACGTCCAGCAGAGACAGATACACTTTGGCGGTTTAGTCCGAGCGTCGCGGCAAATACACGTCGTGACACATTCACACGAGCCATCACGCAGCCCCCTCCTGTCCCACACTAGATGGAGCAGGTGACTGGGTCGATGCACTCGCAGTCTGCGATTGAGCGGTAGCGGAGTCGAGGGATGTCGAGCCCAATCCTTGCCGCACGCCCGTAACTGCATCATTAATCGATTGCACTCGTCCAAGCTGAGTCAACAAGGCGGGAGCCGAGAAGCCTACAGCGATTGCGGCATAAGCTCCTGAAATTTGCCCAGACATCCCGAACAGAGCTGCTCCCGCCGCCCCTAGGATCATATGAAATACGGCCGCCGTGATATCTGGCACCGGATCGAGGAACTCTCGCAGGCCTGGCGGCCCCTGCGCGTCTCCTACGGTTTGTGCTCTCTGGTACTCGCGCCGCGCCGCTTGCCACGCCATGGTCTGGTTGTAGGTATCGAACAACCCGCGTAACGACCCGCCTGCGGCTCCGAGAGCGAACAGCATTGCCGTGCCCACTGGCCCCTCCTACGCCCCACGGACCCCCTCCCCGAGGTCCACACGAGAACTCTGCACGAATCCGTGGCGAACGGCACCCCGCTTGGCGCAGAGACCTTCAAACGTCACCCGCCGGTCCGGGCGGGCCGCTGCAACACCCGGGGGCGCGTCAACGAGGCAGGCTCCGTAAGCCTGACAAGGTGACATGTGGTACTCGACGCCCCTTGCCTGTGAGGGGCGTGTGGATCGCGGAAGGACAGGGGCACGGACGTAGGTCCCCGACCGTTCGCCTAGAACAGCGGCAGTACCCGTCCCAGGTGTCCAACTATCCGATGCGTCCTTGCCTGTGGGGACAGCCCAGGCATCCGGCATTCGTGCCCGGTCCGAAAGGGCTGCACCACTCTGGGGGGCAGGGCAGGCACGCCGAGGCTAGCGTTGAATCACGGCTTCAAAACCTTCAGGAGGTAACCCTCGATGGTCAAATTTCAGGTTGGCCGATGGGCTCCAAGCGAGAAGGGCTCTGAACGGGTACACGCCGGCGCACAGCGATCGGACGCCGTCATCAAAGTTGGCATCACCGGCAACGCCGATCAGCGCGTGACGACGGTATTTGCCCAGGAGTGCGCCCAGCAGGTACAGGGCCTCCTCCAGTCGACAGGCCAAATGTCTGACAGTGGCACGCCTGTGCTGAGCTTCGCCCACGCCCTAGTTGACGAGGCGCGTGGTCCGGACACGTTGCTCATCGCAGCCGAAGAGGGCGGTTCGGGCCTTGTGATCGAGATAGGTCGCCGCGTGGACGAACGTCTACTTGAGATCCTCTCTACTGGCGCTGCTGAGAGCGTCAGGAGCGCGCTTCGGCAGGCGCAGGACGGATAAGGCGTCCTGCACGCGGCCGGAATGCTCGCCTCAGGCAAATGCATGGCAAAGTTCGGTGTCCGGACTGCACTGCGTTCGACTAACGAGCAGGTCAGAGGCTTGCTTGACGGCAAGCGCGCGCCTCTCTTCTAAGCGCTTGGCCGCAGGTTCGAGTCCTGCCGGGGGCGCCCCGTTTCCGCCCTCCCCTTCGGGAGGGCTTTTCCGTGGGTCCGTACGGCCGGGACGAACCGTGCCCGTTCAGCCACGCCCGCCACGGCCGCTCCGCCCGCGCCGCCCGCTACGGCGCCGAGTCCTTCTTCGTGGACGCCGCCGCGTACGCCTGTGCCGGTGTCATCGGGACGCCGTTGATCTGCACTGTCTTGTAAGGGCTCACCTTGGCGCAGCTCTTGGCCTTGTCGGCGGTCTGGGCGTGGGCGTCGGCGACCGCCGCGTGGGTGTCCGCGGGGGCGGAGGAGCCCGAGGAGCTGTACGCCGTGCCCGTCGGCCAGTCGCTGCCGATGACGAGGACCACGCCCGCCGCGCTGCCCTGCGTGAGATGCGAGGAGGGCAGACCGAGCGCCTGGGCCGCCGTCTGGGCCTGGGCCTTCTGGCCAGGCCCGTAGGTGAGCGTCGTCCTGGCGGACTGCTCGGGGGCGTTGCCCGTGGTCGTGTTCCGGCTGAAGCCCTTCGCCGTCAGGGCC
>NZ_JBHVGU010000061.1:0-38900 GCF_042800575.1 Streptomyces sp. NPDC057616 | reverse complement strand
GGAGGGGTTCGCCGGACCCCCGGCCCCCTCCAGACCTGCTTCCGCTTCCGAGGTCAGACCAGCGGAACGCTGAGCTCGATCGCCCGCTGGGCCGCCGCGAGGGCCCGCTCGTCGCCGACGTCCAGGGCCGTGTCGGTGAACTTGATGACGTGCTCGTCGCCGTGCGCGAGGGCCCGCTCCACGACCTCCTCGGCGCTCAGCCGCGCCGGCGGCCGGTAGTCGACCGGCGCGGCCGGTGCGTACATCGCGGTGACCGCCGCGGACGCCGTCCACGCCGCGTGCAGACTCGGCGCCCACAGCTCCTGCGGCAGCGAATCCAGCGTACGCAGCACGGCGTTGGGCGCGGTCGCGGCATGGACGAGCATGGTCGCCTCGCCGTGCCCGTGGGTGGCGTAGCGGTGTGTCGCGGCCGTCACCAGCTCGGTGAGCCGCTCCCGGGCCGTCTCAGGTTCGGTCACATCCGTGGCCCACAAGGGGAGTTGGCGTACGGCGGCGAGCCGGGCCGGGAACCCCTGATGCCCCGCCGGGATGGCGGGGACGGCGTCCAGGGATGCCGCGGCCGTCGGCGCCGCGGGCAGGGCGGTGACGCCGGTGACGGTGTGGTGGCGGGCGGCCCAGTAGCCCAGGGCGTGGGCGAGTTCGGCGCGACGGGGCGCGTTCTCGCCGGCCTCCAGGGTGCGTACGGCATGACCGACCCGGATGACCGGATGCGTCGCCCCGCCGTACATGCCGGGGAGCAGCCGCGGCCACCATTCGGCGAGGACGCCTCTCCAGGGGCGCTCGTCGAAGGCACGCGTGAAGTGGTCGATCCAGTCGGCGGCCCGGCGCATGTCGCCCAGTGCCGCGGGCCAGTTGTCGTCCGTGACGGGTGCCACCCGGTCCGGGAAGTCCTCGAGCTTGCTGCGGTACAGGTCCAGCCAGCGGTGCACGGAGCCTGCCTGCCCGCGGGCGGCAAGCGCCTCGACGACCATCGGGGCGTGGTTGGAGAGCCGGCCGTGGCGCTCCGGTCCCGTCGCATGGACCCGTTCCAGGGCTTCTTCGAGCTGTCCGCTCGTGTCGCTCGTCTCCATGAGGTCGACGCTAGGCAGCGCCCCGCGGCGGCGGATCGGGCGCGGGAACCAGTCCTTGCACGCCTTCGGCCCTAGGGCCGCGCGCGGGTGCCTAGACCTCGAGGACCAGGTCCAGGGTGTGATGTCCGGTCCCGTCGGCAGGGAGGAGGGGCTTGGCTGGACGCCCGTCGATCGCGCACGACCGTACCCGGCTCCCGCCGCCGCTGAGGGCGATGTCGAGGGTCATCTCCCGGTAGCGCAGACCGCGCAGGCTCACCGGCCCCCAGTGCGGCGGCAGACACGGCCGCAGCCGTACGGCGTCCTCGGCGAAGGCCAGCCCGAACAGCCCCTCGTGCAGCAGCCGCAGATACGCGGTGACCGACCAGGTCTGGTCGGGCTCCGAGTCGAAGTGCTCGGCCCGTCCGCTGCCGCCCTCCTGCCAACCTCCGTCCGCCGCGCCGCTGATGGAGTCGTACAGCTCGTAGAAGCCGTCGCCGCTGCCCGCCACCAGGCCGGCGAGCTGCTCGACCGAGCGCGCGAACAGGTCCGTACGGCCCGCTTCGGCGGCGGCGTTGCCGTAGAGACCGTGGACCATGGGCCACACCATGACGTTGTGCCGTCCCGGTCGGCGGTCGTCGAAGCGCGGGAAGTGCGGCCAGACGTTGACGATGCCGTGCGGCTGCCAGTGGGTGGTGTCGAGGACCCGGCGCGCCCGTCTGCGGTCGGCGACGCCGCACAGGAGGGCGAGGGCGAGACCGGCGCCCTCCTGGGAGGTGTCGACCGTGTCGTCGTCGTGGAGGAGATAGGCGTACGTGCCCGCCTCCTCGCGCCACAGCCACCGGTGCACCGCCTCCCGCAGGCGCGCCGCCTCGGCCCGCAGGGACCGTGCCCGCTCCGGCTCACCGAGCCTGCCGGCCATGTCCGCCAGCGCCGAATGCGCCCCGAAGTAGAGGCAGTTGGTCGACAGGCAGATCAGGCGTTCGGTGCCGGGGTGGTCGAGTACGAACGAGGAGTGCACGTCCGCGGCGGCGGGCGGGTCCGGATAGCCGGAGATGCCGTCGTTCATGAAGGACGGTCCCCGGAACAGGCCGCGCGCCGAGTCGAAGTCGCTGTCCCGGCGTGCGGCGAGGGTGTTGGTGGCGGCGCGTGCGGCCTCGGCTAGGAAGTCGCGATCGCCGGTGACCCGGTAGTGGTGACGAGCCGCCAGGATCCACACGACCTGGTCCCACCACTGGTCGTCCTGCTGCACGACGGGCCCGTGCGGTCCGCGGTCTACGACCGACCACAGGGTGTTGCGGCCGACGTCCGGCGCCAGCAGACTCGCCGCGCTCCACGCGTTGACGGCCGCGTCCCGGGTCCACCGCTGCGGCGCGGGGTATCCGCCACCCGCCCGTACGACGGTGCCCGGCGGATAGGCCAGCAGTCCCGCCTTGTCGTACACGGCCGGGTCCGCGCGGATGGTGTGCGTGTCGGCCAGGGCCATGACCGCGGTTGTGTGGAGGCTGCCGAGCCTGCGGTGGGTGTCCGGGTCGGCGAAGGTGAGGACGGGCATGGTGTAGCCGTTCCCCCTGGCCGGGGCCGCCGCACCCGCCAGGCCGAGGAGTCCCGCCGCGGCCAGCAGGCTCCGCCGCGACAGCCGCCCACGGCTCGTGCTTCTCCCGTCCGTCATGATCCGCCCTTCCGCAGCTTCCGGAGCCAGCATGCCCCCGGGAGCTGTGGAACGAGCGGACCGGTGCGCGGTCGCGCCGTCAGGCGTTCGGGTCGAACGTGATCCCGGACGGCTTGGCCGACGACAGGTGCGAGGCGAAGTTGCTGTCCTTCAGGCCGAAGTTGGCACTGCCGAAGTCGTACGCGCTCAGCTTGTCGCGCAGCCCGGCGGGGTAGCCGTTCCAGCCGACCAGCGGCGGGTACTGCCAGGTGTGCTTGTCGTTCTCCGGCGGCTCGTCGTTGGAGTTCGCCAGCCGGAAGCAGTGCGTGCCGATGCCGTCCTTGTGGTAGACGATCTTCGCGTGGCTGCCCTCGAAGCGGACCTCGGAGGCGCCGTGCACGGTGAACGAGCCGTGGTTCGACGTCGAGACGTACTTGACCTGGTTGTCCTGCACCCAGATCACCACATGCTCCCAGTCGTTGCGGTGCCCGCCGATGCTGCTGCCGGCGAGGGCCTGGTCCTTCTCGAAGTACAGGCCGTACATGTACGCGCACCAGCCGTTGTTGCACTTGTAGCGCGAGTAGCTGTTGGTGTTGTCCAGGTCGGAGGCGTCGTGGCAGTTCCCGTTGAGCGCGCCGGTCGGCTTGAGGCCGCCGTTGATCGTGCCGTCGGGGCCGATCGCGGGCGTGGAGTAGCAGCCGTCCGTGTCGTAGTCGAACGCCGGCTGGTACGTGAACTCGGCCGCCTCCGCATTGGCGGGCAGCGCCTGCGGCGGCGCGGCGAAGGCGGCGGTGGGGACCGCCAGGACGAGGGCGGCGGCACCGGCCAGGCCGACCAGGAGCCTTCTGCGGTTCGTCGTGAACTTCGGTGACGCCACGGCGTCCTCCTCTTCGTCCGGACAGGGCCGAACGGCGGTGGGGGGCAAGGGAGTTCAGCATCCCGAGTTTCCCCTTCCGCGCCAAGAGGTGACAGACGTACCAGTGGTGAAGCCCAGCCCAATACTTGGGCCGTGACGGTGTGTCAGGCGGATTCGCCGGGCAGGTCCGCCGCGGAGTCCTCCGGTGCGAGGTCGGGCCGCAGCCGCAGCCAGGACGGCTGGCGCAGCAGTCCGGCCCGGGTGCGGGTGCTGTAGCGGACCTCGCCGACCAGCCGGGGCAGCACCCAGTGCGCGCCCGCGACCGCGGGGGCGGGGTCGAAGGGGCACTCGGTGGTCTCCGCCGCCCGCAGCAGCTCGGCGAGCCGGCTCCGCTCGGCCTCGCTCCAGCCGGTGCCGACCCCGCCGACGTACCGGAGCCGTCCGCCCGCCCGCTGCCCGACCAGGACGGCCCCGGGCAGTCCCGACAACCGTCCCCTGCCGGGCAGCCAGCCACCCACGATCACGTCCTCGCTCCGCATGTTGCGGATCTTGATCCAGGACCGGGACCGCACCCCTGGCTCGTACACCGAGTCCAGCCGCTTGCAGACCAGGCCCTCCAGGCCGTGCTCAAGGGTGGCCCGCAGGGCCTGCTCGCCGTGCCCGACCAGTGCGGAGGGAGTGGACCAGAACGGCCCGTCGAGACCGAGCTCCTCCAGCCACCGGCGCCTTCGGAGGTAGGGGAGGCCGGTGATGCTCCGTCCCTCCAGATGCATCACGTCGAACAGCACCAGATGGACGGGCACCTTCGCAGCCTGGCGGGCGGCCTTGGCGGGGGAGTGGGCGAGTCCCATCCGGGACTGGAGCAACTGGAAGTCGGCGCGGCCCTGTTCGTCCAGCGCCAGTACCTCACCGTCCAGCACGGCCGGCGTCGCAGCGAGCGCCGTGCCGAGCGGCCGCAGCTCGGGATACGCGGCGGTGATGTCCTCCCCGGACCGCGCGCGCAGCCGGATGCCGCCGTCCCCTTCCAGGTAGGCCACCACGCGCTGGCCGTCCTGCTTGGTCTCATAGGCCCAGCGGGCGTCCTGTGCGGTGGGCGGCAGGGTGCCGGGGGTGGCGAGCATGGGCGGGATCAAGGGGAGCGTCACGGGGTGAGGTGTCGACGCCGCGGCCCGCCGCCATTCGCCCCGCCCGCCGGTTTCCCCTGAACGGCGCTGCCTACAGACTGCTCACCGGGGTCAGCAAATCCTCCAGCCCGGCCCGGCGGAAGAACTCCACCCGTATCCGGTCGGCCACGGCGGAGACGACCTCGCTGCCGTCCCGGCTCGGGTCGACGTGAACCCGGAACGGCCGCTCACCGGGCGGCAGTTCGACGGTGTGCACGACGGCCTTCGCCACGTCGGCGACGTCGGCGTCCGGCGGCATCAGCCCGGCCAGCCGCCCGTTCACATCCGCCATCAGTGCCTTGTACTTCGCGTCGTAGACGGCGGCACGCTCGGCGTCGGCCGGTGTTCCGGCGTGGGCGAAGTGGTTCGTGCCCGAGGTGAAGGCGCCCGGCACGACGATCGAGGTGTCGATCCCGAACCGTATGAGCTCTGCGGCGTAGCTCACCGCGAGCGCGTCCATGGCGGCCTTCGCCGCGAAGTAGGGCGCGAGGAAGGGCGGGGTGCCGCCCCGTGTGCTGGAGGAGCCGATCCACACCACGTGCCCCTGCCCCTGGCTGCGCAGCTGGGGCAGAGCGGCCCGGTTGACGCGCTGGGTGCCGAGCACGTTCGTGTCGTAGACGTCCGCCAGCTGCTCGGGGGTGAATGCCTCGGCGGGGCCCAGCACCATGTGTCCGGCGTTGTGGATCAGGACGTCGAGGCGCCCCTGCTCGTCCACGACGCGGGCGACGGCCGCGTCCGCGCTGTCCTGCCGGGTCACGTCCAGCTCCACCGCCCTCAGGTCGACGCCGTGCTCGGCGGCGTGCGCGGCCAGGTCGGCGGCGGCGCGGGCGTTGCGCGTGTCGAGGGCGCGCATGCCCGCGTAGACGGTGTGTCCGCGATCGGCGAGCGCGCGGACCGTGAGGGCGCCGAAACCGCTGGAGGCGCCGGTGACGAGTACGACCTTGCCGTCACTCATGACGGTTCCTTTCGGATGTGAGCCTGCCAAGCGCAGGTGAGCTTTCGAGGTCTTCGAAGGGCGGCGTGGGCCGTCAGATGATGCCGCCGTTGGCCCGCAGGACCTGGCCGTTGACCCAGTGGCCCTCGGGGCCGGCGAGGAAGGACACGACGTTGGCGATGTCGTCCGGCGTGCCCAGGCGCTCCAGCGGCGGCTGTGCGGCCAGCCGGGCGACGGTCTCCTCGTCCTTGCCGTCGAGGAAGAGGTCGGTGGCGGTGGGGCCGGGCGCCACCGCGTTCACGGTCACGTCACGGCCGCGCAGCTCGCGGGCGAGGATCAGCGTCAGCGCCTCGACCGCCCCCTTGGTCGCGGCGTAGGCGCCGTAGCCGGGGAAGGCGAGGCCGAGGACCGACGAGGAGAAGTTGACCAGCGCGCCTCCCGGGCGCAGCCGGCGGGCGGCCTGCTGGTCGACGACGAACGTGCCGCGGATGTTGGTGCGGTACAGCGAGTCGAGTTCGCCGAGGTCGAGCTCGGCCACGGGGGACAGGGGCATCCGGCCGGCGGCGTGCACCACGGCGTCCACGCCGCCGTACTCGGCCTCGGTCCGGTCGAACAGGGCGGCGACCTCGGTCTCGTCGCCGACGTCCGCGCGGGCGGCGAACGCGCGGCCGCCCGTCGCCTCGATGGTGCGGACGACGTCCTCGGCCGCGTCCTTGTTGCCCGCGTATCCGACGGCGACGGCGAATCCGTCGGCGGCCAGGCGCTGGGCCACCTGTCGTCCGATGCCTCGCGATCCGCCCGTCACGATGGCGACGCGCTGGTCCGTGTGGGGCTGACTGGTCATGGCTGCATCCTTCGATCCATGGGTGTTAGCGTTGCTACGTCGTTCTCGTATCGACGATAACACAGATTCGTAGCGTTGGTGTACCCGCATTCGTATCGCCGCTACGGATGGCGTACCGTGGACCCATGGATGCGAGGGAAAAGATCCTGGAAGCGGCCACGAAGCTGCTGGCCAAGGCGCCGGCCGCCGATGTCTCGACGCGTGCGGTGTGCGACGCGGCCGGAGTGGGCGCGCCGATGCTGTACCGGCTCTTCGGCGACAAGGCCGGCCTGCTGGCCGCCGTCGTCGACCGCGGTTTCGAGGAGTACCTCGCCTCCAAGCGGGCGGCACGGCCCAGCGACGACCCCGTCGCCGACCTCAGGAGCGGCTGGGACAACCACATGCGCTTCGCGCTGGAGCACCCCAACCACTACCGGCTGATGTACTCGCCCGAGCTGACGGTCCCGCCCGCCGCGGCCCAGGAGGCGCACGAACTGCTGCACGGCATCCTCGAACGCTGCGCCGCCGCGGGCAGGCTCACCGTCCCGCCCGCCCTCGCCACCCAGATGATCATGTCCGCCAATGTCGGAGCGGCCCTGTCGATGCTGACCAGACCGGAGCAGTACGCGGACCCGCAGTTCTCCGAGCGGTTGCGCGACGCCGTGCTGGCCTCCCTGACCCGTCCGGCCGACGCCGACGGTCGGCATGAAGGGGACCAGGAGGACAGCGCCGTCCCGGTGGCGGCCGCGACGCTCGCCGCCCGCCTGCGCGCCGAACAGTCGCCGCGCTTCACGGCGGCCGAGTCGGCCCTGCTGGAGCAGTGGCTGGACAAGCTCTCCGTGGGCTGAGACATCAGGTTCTCATCGACGGCTGCGCAGGGAACATGCCGGACCGATGGGCCATGACGACGAGCTGGGCGCGGTCGCGGACGCCCAACTCGGCCATGACGCGGCGGACATGGGTGCGTACCGCGAGCGGACTGACGTCGAGCTGCACGGCGATCTCCGCGTTCGAGCGGCCCTCCGCGACCCAGGTCATCACGTCGCGATCGCGGCCGGTGAGCGCGGCGAGGCCCGCTGCCGCGCTCTGCTGAGCATCCGCGGCGGGAGCGCCCAGGAAACGGGTGATCAACGCGCGCGTGGCGAGCGGTGAGAGCAGCGAGTCGCCCCGGGCCACGGTCCGGATGCCGTCGAGCAGGGCATCGGCGGTCACGTCCTTGCCGAGGAAGCCGCTCGCGCCGGCGCGCAGCGCCTCGGCGACACCGGAGTCGATCTCGTGCGTGGTGAGGATCAGTACGCGGGTCTCCGGCAGCCCCGGGTCGGCGCAGATCTCGGACGTGGCGGTCAGGCTGTCGGTGCCGGGCACGCGGATGTCCATCAGGACGACGTCCGGGCGGTGCACGCGCGCGAGGGCGACGGCCTCGCCGCCGCAGGTGGCCTCGGCGACCAGCTCCATGTCGTCGCAGGAGTCGAGCAGAATCCGTAACGCGGCGCGCAGGAGGGCCTGGTCGTCGGCGAGCAGCACGCGGATGGTCATGGTGTCGGTTCCCGTCGTCGCAAGGTTCCCGTCCTGGAAGCCATGGTGGGCGAAGACCGGCGGGAGCGTCGGGCGGAAGACGTCCCTGCCGGGCGGCGCGAACGCCCTTCCGGGAGGAAGGTGCGAGGTCAGGCGCGGGCGGACGGCCGTTCGAGCCACTCACCCGCGGCCACGACGGCGCGGGGCCTTGCGGGTGAGTGCCCGCGCCCGAGGGCGACGGGAGAGGGCCCGTGCGGCCGTCCGCCCGCGCCGGTCCGCGCCCGGCCGCACACCGCTCCCGACGTGCCGTTGCGTAGGCTTTCGGGGCTGGAACCTGCCGCGCTGCCGGCGGACCGCGGCGGTTCGAGGGACTGGCCGTCGCAGGCCTGAGCGAAGTCCCGATGCGGTGGTGAGCATGGCCGGCAGGACGGTACGCGCGGAACGGGCCGACGCGACCCGCGAGCTGATCCTGACGGCGGCCGAGCGGCTGTTCGCCGAGCGCGGGGTGAACGCGGTGTCCAACCGCCAGGTCAGCGAGGCGGCGGGGCAGGGCAACAACACCGCCGTCGGCTACCACTTCGGCACCAAGGCCGATCTGGTCCGGGCGATCATCCGCAGGCACGCGGCGCACACCGAGGAGATCCGGTGCCGTCTGCTGGCCGGGATCGGTGACTCCACCGACGTACGGGACTGGGTGGACTGCCTGGTGCGCCCGCTGCCCGAGCATCTCGGAACCCTCGGTGGCCCCACCTGGTTCGCGCGGTTCTGCGCGCAGGCGATGACCGACCCGGCGCTCCACGAGATCATGCTGGAGGAGTCCTTCGCCTCCCCGTCCCTGCAGCAGTGCATCGACGGCCTGAACCGGTGCCTGCCCGACCTTCCCGCGGAAGTCCGCGCCGAGCGCGGCGAGATGGCGCGCCACCTGATCGTGCACATGCCCGCCGAACGGGAGCGGGCGGTCGCCGAGAACAGGGCCACGCCCCGCTCGCACTGGGACGACGCCGCCACCGGTCTCGCCGACGCGGTCGTGGGGTTGTGGTTGGCACCGGTGACACCCGGACGGCACCGGTGAGGCCCGGCCGGCGCCCATGAGCGCCGACGCGGAAGTGATTTGCTTGAGTTACGCAACGATATGGTACCGTGGGTGCATGGCCACACCACCGCTCCCCGAACTCCCCAAGGCCCCCGCGTCCGGCGAGGTGATCGAGATCGAGCGGGCGCTCACCCGCATCACCTACCTGAGCACGCGCGCGCGGCAGCACGACCGGCTGATGGCCCTGGCCGGTGTGCCGCTGGACCGGGCGGCGGTGGCGTTGCTGCGGCAGGTCGCGGACGCGGATCCGCTGCGTCCGGGGGAGCTCGCCAACCGGCTGGGAGTGGAGGCGTCCCACGTCACCCGCACCGTGCAGCAGCTGCAGAAGTCCGGTTACGTCACCCGTGTTCCCGACCCGGACGACCGCCGGGCCCAGCGCATCCAGCTCACCGAGGCGGGACAGCAGGCCATCGGACGCGTGCGGGACGCCGGAGTCCGCGGCATGCAGCACGCGCTGGCCGGCTGGAAGCCGGAGGAATTGCGGCAGTTGGCCACCCTGTTCCACCGCATGGTGGACGACTTCCTCTCCCACTCCATCGACGCCGACGCCGACGCCGACATCGGGGTCGACGAGGACACTGAGAAGCCGGCGATCGCCCGGACGGGCACCGTCTGAACGTCCGGCGGGCTCACGTCGCTGCCGAACGCCGCCCATCCCGTCGCGGCAGCCGGTGCGCTGCCGATTGCCCCATCGCCGCCGTCGGCTCCCGCAACCCCCGGAGAAGCAGCCGGCCCACCGCGGGCAGAGCGATCAGCGGCACGAGAGCCATCCGCAACGACGACGCGTCGGCCAGCGCACCCAGCGCAGGGGTGGCGAGTCCGCCCACGCTGACGGCGAGGCCCAGGGTGACTCCGCTCGCGGTGCCCGGCCGGCGCGGCAGGTAGTCCTGGCCGAGCGTGATGTGCAGGGCGAAGGGCACGTACAGGCCCGCCGACGTGAGCGCGACGAACAGGTAGACCGCCGGGCCGGGGACGAGGAGCACGCCCGCGACGGCGAGCACGGTCAGGGCGTAGGAGCGGCGCACCACGGAGAGGCGCCCGTACCGGTCGGCGAGCCGGCCTCCCGCCAGTGTGCCGAGCGCACCGCCCGCGTACAGCACGAACAGGGCTGCCGTGCCCGCCACTTCACCGCCGCCCGTCCGCTGCCGGACGTAGAGCGAGATGAAGGCGCCGAGGCCGACGAAGACGATCGAGCGGCAGACGATCGCGCCGGAGAGGCGCGCGAACGACGGCCAGTCGTCGACGCCGGTGGCCGGGGCGGTGCGGATGACCGTCCCGCGGCCGCCCGGCGAGCGGACCGCGGCCGCGCAGAGCGCCGCCCCCGCCACGGCCGGGAGGACCAGCAGGGGAGAGGCCCCGAGACCTCCGGTGGCGACGACGGCCGCGACGAGTGGCGGGGCGAGGGCGAAGCCGACGTTGCCGCCGAGGGAGAACCAGCCCATGGCCGTGTTGCTGCCGCCGGCGGCGGCGCGTGCGGCGCGGGCGGCCTCGGGGTGGTAGGCGGCGACGCCGATGCCGGACACCGCGACCGCGGCGAGCGTCAGCGCGTAGGAGCCGCCGACCCCGCTCAGAGCCACCCCGGCGCCGCCGGTCAGCGCGCTGAGCGGCAGCAGCCACGGCATCGGGCGGCGGTCGGTGAGCACCCCGAAGAGGGGCTGCACCACCGTCGACAGCAGGGCGGCGGCCAGGACGATGCCCGAGGCCGCGGCATAGGAGTAGGCGCGCTCCGCGACGAAGAAGGGCACGAGCGCGGCCACCGCCCCTTGGTACACGTCGACACAGGCGTGCCCCAGGGCGAGCAGGGTGATGGATCGGTTGGGACGTCTGGACACCCTGCGATCGTCGTCGGCACGACCACTGGCCCGCTTCCGGTAATCTGCCTGGTTGTGTCGGACATCCGCCACTCGCCGAAAGCGCCGACCCGGGCCAGGAGCCTGGCCGCCGGTGAGAGCATCGACGCGCACCGGCACGACGAGCACCAGATCGTCTACGCCGGCTCCGGCGTGGTGGCCGTGACCACCGACGCCGGTACCTGGTTCGCCCCGGGCACCCGCGCCATCTGGGTCCCCGCGGGCACCGTCCACGCCCACCGTGCGTACGGTCACCTCGACCTGCACCTGGTGGGCCTGTCGGCGCGGGACAACCCGCTCGCCCGGGACGCCCCGACCGTTCTCGCGGTCAGTCCCCTGCTGCGCGAACTGGTCCTCGCCTACACCCGCGACCCCGACGACGTGAGCCCGGAACGCCGCCGTCTGCTCGCCGTGCTGCGCGACCAGTTGCGCGCCTCACCGCAGCAGCCGATGCGCCTGCCCACGCCAACCGACCCCCGGCTGGCGGCAGTCTGCGAGATCGTCCACGCGAACCCGGGCGAACAACGCACTCTCGCCGCCCTCGGTGCCGCGACCGGGGCCGGCGAGCGCACCCTCAGCCGCCTCTTCCGCAGCGAGTTCGGGATGACCTTCCCGCAGTGGCGCACCCAGTCCCGCCTGTTCCACGCCCTGCGCATGCTGGCCGACGACACCCCCGTCACGACGGTCGCGCACCACTGCGGCTGGTCCTCCGCCAGCGCCTTCATCGACGTCTTCCGCCGCTCGTTCGGCTACACGCCGGGAACGCACAACCGGCGGACCTGACGCCGGTGTCCGGAAGCCGGTGTCCGGAAGGGGACATGCCACCGGAAGCCCTCGTTCTACCCTCGGGTAACATCCGGGTGCAGGTCATCAGAGGAGGAACCGTGCCACGGTCCGAACGCTCGCCCCTGCTGCTCGCCGGCCTGCTGGCCGCCGCGGGCGTCACACACTTCGCCCAGCCGCGCCAGTACGACGCGATCGTCCCGCGCTCACTGCCGGGCAGCCCCAGGACATGGACGTACGCGAGCGGCGCCGTCGAACTCGCCCTGGCCGCCGGAGTGGTCCTGCCGCGCACCCGCAGGGCCGCCGCGCTCGCCACGGCCGCGTTCTTCGTCGGAGTGTTCCCGGCCAACGTGAAGATGGCCTACGACTGGCGCGACGAGCCCGCGCCCAAGAAGGCCGCCGCCATCGGACGGCTCCCGTTGCAGCTGCCCCTCGTCATGTGGGCCCGCAGCGTCGCGAAGAACGGGGAGGGCCGGGCATGAGCCAGCGCGTGAACGTCGGCGACACCATCGAGGACTTCGAGCTGCCGGACGAGACCGGGACCTCGCGCAAGCTGTCCGAGCTGCTGGCCGACGGTCCGGTCGTGCTCTTCTTCTACCCGGCCGCCATGACCGCCGGCTGCACCGCGGAGGCCTGCCACTTCCGTGACCTGGCCGCCGAGTTCGCCGCCGTCGGCGCGCGGCCCGTGGGCATCAGCGGCGACACCGTGGAGAAGCAGCAGGAGTTCACCGGCCGCCACAACCTCGGCATGCCGCTGCTGTCCGACACCGACGGCACGATCCGTGAACGGTTCGGCGTGAAGCGGGGGTTCAGCCTCGCGCCCACCAAGCGGGTCACGTTCGTCGTCGCGCAGGACCGCACCGTCCTCGAGGCGGTCCACAGCGAACTGCGCATGAACACGCACGCGGACCGCGCCCTGGCCGCACTGCGCGCGCACCAGAAGTGACACCCGCGGTCGGAGCGCCCTCGGGAGGGCCTCCGACCGCGCTCCGTCAGCAGGCGCCGATCACTGGAACGAGCAGCCCGGGTTCGGCACGTCCTCCGAGTACGGCGCGCCGTGCGGCAGGACGTACAGCACGTCGAGGACCAGAGGGGCCTCGCCCTCGTTCCGGCCCAGGTGGACATCGCCCGGACCGCCCGGCTCGCGGACCGTGGTGCCGGTCCGGTAGACGCCGTCCTGGGCGCAGTCCGCGTGGTAGTGGGTGAGAGTGCCCTTGCGTACGAAGCCGTAGACGATGCCGTCGTGGTAGTGCCAGCCGGTGCTCTGGCCGGGCGGGACGGTGATCTCGCGGACGACGTAGTCGGTGTCGCCGACGGTGGTCTGACTGATCAGCTTGCCGGTCACGCCCGGGCCGGGCGGCGTCGCACCGGCGGTGCCACACGTCAGGACCGAGCCGGTGACGACCACGCCGACCAAGGCGGTACGGAGCGCGTTGCGCATACGGATGGCCTCTCAGGACGGGATGCGGAGATCGAGTTCCGACGTGAACATAGGCTCCTGGTAAGGAAGTTGGGGCCGGAACTCGACAATCCGCGTCAGGCCTCCTCATGGCTCGCCGGCCCGGTTGGTGCCGGGCGCAGCGGCCGCCGCTCACCCCTCCCCGTCGTCCCCGTCGTGCGAGGCGACCTGGGCGAGGGTGCGGCCGCTGCTGACCGAGCGGGCCCGGCGGGGATCGGGGGTTGCGGGGCCCCGGGACTTTCCGCCCGCCTTGACCAGCAGCCAGGCCTCCTCGGCGGCGTCCTGTCCGTCGTCCTTCCCGCCGCCGCGGAACCGGGTGAGCGCGTACTCGCCGTGCAGCTTCGAGCCCTTGAGGCGGAAGCGGGCGTGCCCGTGTTCGAGAGACTCCTCGAAGTCGACGGGCCGCCCCTTGCGGTCGTGGCTCAGGGGCTCGTAGACGCCGTGGTCCCACACGATCACCGTGCCGCCGCCGTACTCGTCCTTCGGGATCACGCCCTCGAACTCCTCGTACTCCAGCGGATGGTCCTCCGTGGGCACGGCGAGCCGCTTGTCGTGCGGATCGCCGGACGGTCCCTTCGGGACGGACCACGACCTGAGGACGTCGCCGACCTGGAGCCGGAAGTCGAAGTGCAGGGTGCTGGCGTCGTGGATCTGCACGACGAACCGCGGCTCCTCGCCCGCTTCCGCCGCCCGGCCCCGCGGCTCCCCGGTCCGCCCGAAATCGCGCTTGCGGTGGTAGTCCCGCAACCTCTCCTGACCGGCCACCTCCGGCTCCTTCCGTACGGCCCCGTCCGGCGGGGGGACCGGGTACCCGGCTCCTGCCTCAGAACTCCTCGTGCACCTCAGGGTCCCCACCGATGCGCCGATGGGCCCGTTCGGCGACCGCGGTGAGCTGGGAGGGGCCCAGTTCGAAACCGAAGACGTCGAGGTTCTCGCGCTGCCGCTCGGGATCCGACGACTTGGGGATGGGCACCGCGCCCAGCTGCGTGTGCCAGCGCAGGACGACCTGCCCGGGTGTCACGCCCAGGGCCTCGGCGATGCCGGCGACGACAGGGTCCTTGAGCAGGCTCGTGCCCCGGCCGAGAGGGCTCCAGCTCTCGGTGACGATGCCCTTGGCCGAGTGGAAGGCACGCAGCTCCTCCTGCGGGAAGAAGGGGTGCAGCTCGATCTGGTTGACCGACGGAAGCACCCCGGTCTCCTTCTCCAGCCGCTCGATGTGCTCGACGGTGAAGTTCGAGACGCCGATCGAGCGGATCAGCCCTTCCTCGCGCAGCTTGATCATGGCCCGCCAGGAATCGACGTACTTGTCGACACGGGGCAGCGGCCAATGGATGAGGTAGAGATCGACGTACTCCACGCCGAGGCGGGCGCGGGACTCCTCGAACGAGGCGAGAGTCTCCTCGTAGCCGTGATGCCGGCCCGGGAGCTTCGTCGTCACCACGATCTCCTCGCGGGGGACGCCGCTGCGGGCGACGCCGCGGCCCACGCCGGACTCGTTGCGGTAGTTGGTGGCCGTGTCGACCAGGCGGTAGCCCGTCTGCAGGGCCTCGGACACCGCCCGTTCCGCCTCCTCGTCGCTCATCGGCCAGGTGCCCAGGCCGAGAGCGGGAAGCGTCGTGCCGTCGTTGAGCTGGTGCGTCGGGATGCTGATCACCGTGGGACCTTTCCCTCGACTGTGCCGTACCTCCAGCCTCACGGATAGGGTGAGCTGTGATCAACCGGGCGGGTGGGGGATGAGGGCGGCGGACGGCATGGGCGGCACCGAGGAGAAGCGGCCGGCGGGCACGGGGCGCCCCACGTCACGGGACGTCGCGCGGCTCGCGGGCGTGTCGCACACCGCCGTCTCCTTCGTGTTCAACGGCCGCGCCGAGGGCAACCTCTCGCCCGCCACCCAGGAACGGATCCGCCAGGCCGCCGCCCGGCTGGGCTACCGCCCTGACCCCGTCGCCCGCGGTCTGCGCCGCCGCCGTACGGCCGTGATCGGCCTGGTCACCGACGAGATCGCCTCCACGCCGTTCGCGGGCAGGCTGCTGCGTGGTGCCATGGAGACCGCGTGGGACAACGACCACCTGGTGCTCACGGTCGACTCCGGCGGCGATCCGGCCAAGGAGGACGCGGCCGTCGCCGAGCTCCTCGACCGGCGCGTGGACGGCATCATCTACGCCGCCATGTCGCTGCGCCGGGTCCGCGTGCCCGAGGGCCTGCACCGCACGCACTCCGTCCTCGCCAACTGCCTGCCCGAGGACGACTCCCTGCCCGCCGTGATCCCGGCCGAACGGGCCGGAGGCCGTACGGCCGCGCGGCTCCTGCTGGAGCAGGGGCACCGGAGGGTCGCCGTGATCGGCGGACAGGACGACATCGCCTCGGTGGAGCGGCTGCGCGGCTTCCGCGACGCCCTGCGGGCCGAGGGCATCACGGTCCCCAAGGACCGGGTCCTGCGCACGGGCGGGGAGATCTCCGGCGGCTACGACGGCGCGACCCGCGTCCTCGGCACCACCCCCGCCGACCGCCGCCCGACCGGCATCTTCTGCTACAACGACCGGGTCGCGGCAGGCGTCCTGCACGCCGCGACCCGGCTGGGCATCGAGGTTCCCGGGGACCTGTCGGTGGTGGGCTACGACGACCAGGAACACATGGCCGAGTTCCTCACCCCGCCCCTGACCACGGTTGCGCTGCCCCACCGCGCGATGGGCGAGGCCGCCGCCCGCCTCCTGCTCGACTCCATCGAGACCGGCCGCACCCCGCCCGCGGCCACGCGACGGATCGCATGCCCGGTGATCAGCCGCGCGTCGGTGGGACCGGCGCCCACCCGCTGAGGGCTGCGACCGCCGGGGTGGCGGTTGCGCCACGGGCGGACGACTCCCGCCGGTCCGCCGGGCACGGAGGCGTGGCCGCTCCGGCGTCAGCCGCTGACCCGCGCGTGCGGGTCAGCCGCGCACCTCCGGAACCAGCTCCCACCCACTGACCCCGCCCGCCTCGCCCCGCACCACGAGCTCGGCCACGTCCCCCGGCCGTCGGTACACGCGCTCGGTGATCGTCGCGTGGTCGTCCACGAACACCTCCAGCAGTGAGCCGTCGACAAGGACGCGTACCTGCCTGCCCGTTGCCCGTACGACGATGGGCGCCGCACCGTCGGGGCGGGTCCGCGGCCACTCGGCGCGGTCCAGCGTCACCGTGCCCTCGTCCGGGTCCAGCAGCACCGTCAGCTCGGCGCCGGAGGCGGAGCGCAGCAGGCTCACCGTGGTCGGACCCTGCGCGGTGACGGTGAGGTCGCACGACTGCGGAAGCGGAACCGCGCCGCCGCCGGGTGAGGTGACGAACGGGGCCTTCGCCCGCAGGAGTTCGAGCTCCGGGGCCGGTGCGACGCGCAGGGTGCCGTCCGGGTGGACGTCCACGACCCGTGGTGCGGACAGGACCCCCGCCCACCCGGCACGGTCGACCTCGCGCTGGTCGCGGGCCTCCCAGGACCAGCCCCACATCAGGGCCCGGTCCGGGTCCTGGAGCACGGCGGGGGCGTAGAGGTCCCGGCCGTGGTCGAGCCGGCCGCCGACCCGTGCTTCGAAGCGAAGTCCGCCCTCGTCGACCGGCACGAAGGGCAACTCGTCTTCCCCACACGGCCGAAGACTGCCCGTCAGATAGCCCGTGGCGCACGGATCTCCGTCCCACAGCGACAGCACGAGCACCCACTGGCCGCTCGCTGTCGCGTACATCTGCGGGCACTCCCAGCCCACCGCCTTGTCGCCGAACACGTCCGCCGCGACCGGGTCGTTGCCGTCGATGAGCACGCCGGCGAAGCGCCAGTCGGTGAGGTCGGCGCAGTCGTAGAGCAGGACGGACGGTGTGCCGTCCTCGTGGCCCGCGCCGACGAGTGCCCAGCGCCGCCCGCCCGCCGTGAACACGAACGGGTCGCGGAACATGACCACGTCGAGGCCCGCGGGCGGGCCGGAGACGGCGGGGGTGGGCAGGGGCTTCCAGTCGGTGAGCGTCTCGTCGTCGGGGACCACGGCCCGGGCCAGGCAGATGGAGCCGGCGCCGGTGTGGTGACGGTCCACGCCGGTGTAGACGGCGGTGGGCACACCGTCGTCGTCGACCACGCAGCCGGACCAGCAGCCCGCCTCGTCGGGGCCGCCGGGGGTCGGGGCGAGCGCGATCGGGTGGTGCTCCCAGTGCGCGAGGTCGGGGCTGGAGACATGGCCCCAGTGGACGTTCGCGTGCACGGGCGCGTCGGGATTGTGCTGGTAGAAGAGGTGGTAGCGGTCCCGCCAACGGAACGGCCCGTTGGGGTCGTTGATCCAGCCGGCCGGCGGACGGACCCTGAGACGCGGGGCGTTGGGGTCGAGGCTCAACGGTTGACTCCTGCGGACGTGATGCCCTCGCGCAGAGGACGCTGGCCGACGACGAACACGGCGACGGCGGGGATCATGGAGAGGACGACTCCGGCGAGGACGACGGAGATGGAGCCGGTGCCGAGGTTGCCCTGGAGCGAGACCAGGCCCAGCGGCAGCGTGTAGTTCTGGCCGGAGGTCTCCAGGATCAGCGGGCGGAAGAACTCGTTCCAGTGGTAGTTGAAGGCCAGGACGCCGACGATCGCCAGCCCGGGCGCGGCCAACGGGGCGTACACGGATCGGAAGACGCGCCAGGGCCCGGCGCCGTCCAGCATGGCCGCCTCGCCCAGGTCCTTGGGCATGCCCAGGAAGTACTGGCGCATCAGGAAGGTGCCGAACGCGGTCGGGAAGGCCGGGATGATCAGGCCGAGCAGGGTGTCGGTCAGGCCCATCGACTTCAGCACCAGGAACACCGGCACGATCGTGACCTGCAGGGGCACCATCATGGTCGCCAGGACCAGCCCGAACAGGGGCTTCTTGAAACGGAACTCGAGGCGTGCGAAGGCGTATCCGGCCAGGCCCGCCGTGACCATCTGGCCGACGGCGATCAGCGCGGTCACCAGCGTGGAGTTCAGGGCGAGCAGCCACACGTCGATCTGGTCGAAGACCCCGCGGTAGGCCGCGGTGGTGGGATGCGCGGGGATGATCTGCGGCGGCAGGTCGAAGGACTCCGCAGGGGTGCGCAGGGAGGTGGAGATCGTGTAGATGACCGGACCGAGGGTCAGCAGCGCGCACACGGTCAGCCCGGCGATGCGCGCCCAGGGCCCGAGCGAGTACCGGGCACGGCCGACGGACAGGGTTGCTTGGCTCATGGGAGTCACCCGGCTCACTGGTAGTGGACGAAACGCCGGCTGAGCCGGAACTGGAGGGCGGTCACCGCCATGATCAGGACGAACAGCAGGACGCCCACCGCGGACGCCTCGCCGAAGCGCAGCTGCTCGAACGCCGTCTCGTAGATGACCATCACGACGGTGCGGGTGGAGTCGCCGGGCCCGCCGTCGGTGAGGACGTACGGCTGCTCGAAGACCTGAAGGGCGTTGATGACGCCGACGACGGTCGCGACCAGCAGCGTGGGCGACAGCAGCGGGAGCGTCACGTGCAGGTGCTTGCGCAGACCGGTCGCGCCGTCCAGGGAGGCCGCCTCGTGAACCTCCTTGGGGATGTTGTTCAGGCCGCCGATGAACAGCAGGAACGAGAAGCCGAACTGCTGCCACACGTAGACGATGACCACCGTGGCCAGCGCCGCGTGCTCCGAGGTCAGCCATGGCACCGGTGCGACCCCGACCAGCCCGAGCAGCCAGTTCACCACCCCGAAGTCCTGGTTGAAGAGGTACTTCATGACGACCGAGATGGACGCGGCGGACAGTACGAGCGGGAAGAAGAACGCCGAGCGGAACACCGAGCGCAGCCAGGTCGGCATCCGCCCGTTCAGGGTGAGGGCGAGCGCCAGGGCGACCAGCAGCTGGGCGGCGACCGCGAACACCATGAAGACGAGGGTGTTGAGGAACGACACGCGCACCGTCGAATCCGTGAACACGGCACGGTAGTTGGCGAGCCCGGCCCAGCTCGGCGGATCGATCACGTTCCAGTGGAACAGGCTCAGCACGATGGAGCCGAGGATCGGCACGACCGTGAAGACGACGATGCCGACGACGGTCGGTGCGAGGAACAGCGCGGCCAGCAGCCGCGTGCCGCGCGTGTGCAGGGGCGAGGGCCGCGACACGTCCACGGCGGGCGTGGCGGCCCGCGGCCGTACGGCGGGGACCTGGGTGTTCGTCATACGTCACGCTCCATGGCCTGCTCCAGGTCGCCCTGCATCCGGCGCAGCGCGGGGCCCACCGAGCGCCGCGAGGCGAGGGCCGTGCCGGTGTGCTTCAGCAGCACCTCGGTCACCTCGGCGACCTGCGGCGGGGCGGGGATGGGCCCGGTGTCGGGGAACTTGTCGAGGGTGTCGTAGAAGACCTGCCAGTGCTTCGGGCCGGACTTCCGGTAGCGGTCGGCGGTCAGCATCGAGCGGCGCGCCGGGGTGGTCTGGTTGGTGTCGAACAGCCGCATCAGGGTGTCCCTGCGGGCGGCGTACTTGATGAACTCCCAGGCCTCCGCCTGCTTCTTGGAGGTGCGCAGCAGGGCGTAGCCGGCCGCGCCGAACTGGTGACGCTGGGTGCGCCAGCGCGGGAAGTACTGCACGTCGAAGGCTTCGGACCGCATCCCGGCGAGATGCAGACCGCCCGCCCAGAAGCCGCCCGCGGGCGTGACGCCGACGCGGCCGGTGGAGAACACGCCGACGAGGTTCTGGCCGTTGCCGCCCTCGGGGCGGGTGCAGAGGTCCTCCTGGATGAGGGAGGCGAGGTAGTCGTACGCCTCCTCGACCCGCTCGTCCGTGGCCTGCGGAGTCGTCCAGCGGAAGCCGCCGCCGCGGCCCTGGCGCTGGGCGGCCGGGTAGAAGGAGTCCCAGAGCCAGGAGCCGCCGGGCGCCTTGGACTCCATGAGCAGGTTGGTGCCGTTGGCGAAGAGCCAGGGCACGACACCGCCCCACAGCCGGTTGGTCCAGAAGTACGGCGTGAACTGCGAGCCGCTGGACTTCTTCATGTCCCGCAGCAGCGCGGTGAAGTCGTCGCGGGTCCAGTCCGGTGCCGGGAACCCGGCTCCCGCGCGCTTGAGCACCTGCCGGTTGAGGTACATGTCGGCTGCGTTGAACTCGACCGGCAGCTGGTACAGGTGTCCCTCGTACATCATCGACTCGACGAGCGAGGGGTGGACGTCGGCGAAGTACTCCTTGAGCTCGGCCGCGTCCCGTTTGATCCAGGGGTCCAGCGCGACGCCGAGGCGCTGCGCGAACAGCTGCACGCCCTCGGTGGCGACGTAGACCAGGTCGGGTGCGGTGCCCGCGGCGATCTGGGTGAGGATCTTCGCGAAGAAGTCCGACCAGTCCACGGCCTGCACCGCGTTGATCCGGAGCTTGATGTCCGGGTGGACGGAGCGGAAGCCCTCGGTGAGCGTGCGGATGGCCTCCGGGCCGTAGGCGGGGCCGAGGGTGGCCACGACGAGGGAGCCGTCGTCGCGTCCGGGGATGTCGGCTCCGGTGAGCCGGTCCCAGCTCGCGGCGGTGCCGGCCAGGGCGGCGGCTCCCGCCCCGTAGGCGCCGTACCGCAGCAGCGTGCGCCGGGTGAGGTGCGAGTCGGTCATCTGAGGGCCTAACTCGTGTTAGATCAGGGTTGACGCCCCAGATGATGGGAAGCGCGGCAGGGTTGTGTCAAGGGTAGTGACGACTTGACCTTTAACGAGTTAGGTCGCAGAGTCCTGCATCACATGAGCCGCCTCCGCAGGAGAGGAACGACGCGTGATGCGTGGGATGTCCAGGAGAGCCCTGCTGGCCGGAACGACGGCCGGAGGAGCCGTCGCCCTGCTGGCCGCACCACCGGCCGCCGCCAAACCCAAGGCGGCCGGGGCGAGTTGCGCGAGCTATCGCGCCGCCTACCACTTCACGGTCCCCGACGCCTGGAAGAACGACCCGCAGCGTCCGGTCTGGATCGACGGCGAGTACCACTACTACTACCTCTACAACGCCGACTACCTCACCGGCGCCGTCGGCACGGCCTGGCGGCTGGCCACCACCTCCGACCTGGTCTCCTTCACCGACCGCGGGGTCGCCGTGCCCAAGGACACGACCGTCAACGGCGACGTGTGGTCCGGCTCGGCGGTGGTGGACGCCGGCGACACGGCGGGGTTCGGCGCCGGCGCGGTGATCGTCATCGCGACCATGTCGCCGGGCGGCGGCACCGACCACCAGGCGCAGTACCTGTACTACTCCACCGACGGCGGGCGCACGTTCACCCACCACGGTACCGATCCCGTTCTGCCCAGCCCCGGTGCCGGGGCCGACTTCCGCGATCCGAAGGTGATCCGCGACGAGGACCGCGGCCGCTGGGTGATGG
The DNA here is from genome assembly GCF_042800575.1 of Streptomyces sp. NPDC057616. Taxonomy (NCBI): domain Bacteria; kingdom Bacillati; phylum Actinomycetota; class Actinomycetes; order Kitasatosporales; family Streptomycetaceae; genus Streptomyces; species Streptomyces sp. NPDC057616. The sequence goes on along the minus strand of NZ_JBHVGU010000061.1, from coordinate 17,407 downwards.
CGCTCGCCGAGGGCACCAAGGTGGGCTTCTACCACTCGGACGACCTCAAGTCCTGGTCGTACGCGGGGGGTTTCGTCAAGGAGGGGATCGGCACCCTGGAGTGTCCCGACCTGTTCCGCATCACCGCCGCGGACGGCACGGCGAAGTGGGTGCTCGGAGTCAGCGCGAACGGCAAGGGTGCGGGTCTGCCCAACACCTATGCGTACTGGACGGGTTCCTTCGACGGCAGCGCGTTCACCGCCGATGCCGCGGACCCGCAGTGGCTCGACCACGGCTGGGACTGGTACGGCGCGGTCACCTTCGAGAAGCGGGACGCGAAGGGCGCGCTGGACCCGAGCACCCGGTACGCGTTCGGCTGGCTCAACAACTGGGACTACCCGGGCACCACGCCCACCATCGACTGCGACGGCTTCAACGGCACCGACTCCGTCGTGCGCGAGGTGACGCTGAAGTCCGGCGCCTCCGGCGGCTACTACCTGGCCTCCCGGCCCGTCTCCGGACTCGACGCCCATGTCTCCCGCACGGTGGACCTCGGCGACGTGACCGTGAACGGCACCAGGGAGCTCACCTACAAGGGCATCTCCTACGAGTTCTCCACCGAGGTCACCTGGGACCAACTCACCGGCGCGGGCGTGCAGTTGCGCCGCTCACCCGACGGCGGCCGGCACATCGACGCCGGCGTCTACGGCGACTTCGCGTTCCTCAACCGCCGCAACACCGTCAACCCCGACGCGTCCGGCAAGTGGCAGGAGAGCCACACGCCGTTCGACCGCTCCGCGGGCACGGTCAAGCTCCGCGTCCTCGTCGACCGCACGTCCGTCGAGATGTACGTCGACGACGGCCGGTACGTGCACTCCAGCGAGGTGTTCCCGTATCTGGTCGACACCGGCCTCGCCCTCTTCACGATCGACGGTACTGCGGTGTTCCGGAACACCGTGATACGGGAGTTCACGGTGTAGCAGGCCGTCGAGGTCGTCGTGGCGCCGCCTCCCTGCGAAGATCGGATACGGGACCGGACAAGCATCGGAGCGCGTATGACGACGGAGCGGGACACGGCGACGGACGCGGCACGGGCCGCGGGGATCGCGGTGCGGCCGGTCGCCGGACACATCGGAGCCGAGATCAGCGGCGTCGATCTGGCCGACGACCTCGACGACGCGGTGGTCGCCGCGATCCGGGCGGCGGTGCTGCGCTGGAAGGTGGTGTTCTTCCGCGGGCAGCGGCTGGACCATACGGGGCACGTGGCGTTCGCGCGCCGGTTCGGGGAGCCCGTGGTGCTCGGCAAGCGGGGCAGTGCCTCGCCGCCGGACGTCCCCGAGGTGGAGACGACCGCCGACCGGCTGGAGCTGGGCGGCAGGTACGGCATGGAGCACGACGAGTGGCTGCAGCGCCGCCGGCACACGCTGCTGCGTGGCTGGCACTGCGACCACGGCGCCCGCGTCGACCCGCCGGCCGCGACGATTCTGCGCGCCGAGACGGTACCGCCGTACGGAGGCGACACCACCTGGTCGAACCTGGCGGCCGCCTATGCCGGACTGTCCGCCCCGGTACGGGAGTTCGTCGACGGGCTGCGGGCCGAGCACCGGCTCGGCGTGGGCTACCAGCCGCGGCCCGGCGACGACTCGTATCTGCGCCATCTGCTGGACCACCAGGTCGCCTCGGTGCATCCGCTGGTGCGGGTGCACCCGGAGACGGGCGAGCGGGTGCTGTTCGTCAACGGGTACTACGTCGAGCAGATCACCGGTGTCTCGCGCCCGGAGAGCCGGGCGATCCTGGACATGCTGCTGGAGCAGGCGGTACGGCCCGAGTACACGGTGCGGTTCCGCTGGGAGGCCGGCAGCGTGGCCTTCTGGGACAACCGGGCCACGATCCACCTGGCCCCCGGCGACAACGCCCACCTCGACCATCCCCGGATCATGCACCGCGTGATGCTGACCGGGGATGTTCCCGTCGGGGTGGACGGCACGGCGTCGGAGCCGGTCGTCGGGACCGAACCCGGGCGCTGGTAGGGCTAGTTGGACGGGTCCCAGCCGAGCGCCGGACCGAGCTTCGTGGCCATGTCCGTGAGGATCTGCACATAGTCCTCGTGGTCGAAGGTGAACGGCAGCGCGAACGCCACCTCGTCCACCTCGCGGAACGCGGCATGGGCGTGGAGGCGTTCGGCGATCTCCTCCGACGTCCCGACGATGTCCGGCGCGAACAGCAGCCGGGCCGGACCCTGGGGTGCGGTCGTGCGCGGCGTCCGCCGTGCGGCGTACTCCTCGTACCTGGCCCGCTGCCGCGGCGAGGCGGAGTCGGTCGGGATGACGACCAGTCCCTGCGAGACGCGGGCCGCCTCGCCGTCGGGGTGGTGGGTGCGGAAGGCGCGGATGTGGGAGAGCTGGATCTCCGCGAAGTCGAACCCGGGCCCGTCCGCCTCCTGCGCCTTCACCACGCTGCTGGTCAGGAAGTTCATGCCCTGCTCGCCGGCCCAGCGCGCCGACCCCAGGCTGCCGCCGCCGTACCACATCCGGCGGCCGAGGCCGGGGGAGTGGGGCTGCACCCGGTCGGAGAACACCTCGAAGCCCTCGACGCCGCTGAAGTCGGTGGCGCTCTTGCCCCGGACGAGGTCGAGCAGGCGCCGTACGCGCTCGTAGGAGAAGTCCTCCGCGTCGCCCGTGTCCGGGTACAGCGCCTCCTTGACCTGCTCGTAGTGCATCGGCGGGCCGACGCTCACGCCCGGGTTGACGCGGCCGCCGGACAGGATGTCGACCGTCGCCAGGTCCTCGGCCAGCCGCAGCGGGTTCTCCCAGCCGAGCGGGATGACCGCCGTGCCGAGCTCGATGCGGCTGGTGCGCTGCGAGGCCGCCGCCATCACCGCGACGGGGGAGGAGATGCCGTACTGGAGATGGCGGTGGCGCAGCCATGCGCTGTCGAAGCCCAGCCGCTCGCCCAGCTCGATGATCTCCAGCGTGGACTCGTGCCCCCGGCGCGGGTCCGCCTCGTCGAACAGCCCGATGGTGAGGAAGCCCAGTTTGCGCAGGGGGCGTGAGGTCGGCGGCATGGGCCCCTCCGTCGTTGATCGTTCCATCGCGTACGGCAGTGCCAACCGCCCAGTGGCCGGCGGTGTTCCCGCGCCGCGGGTCAGGTCAGGGGAATGGTCACCTCGTCCTCGACCGGCGGATCGACCTCCTGGGCGCGGTTGCCGGTGGCGGCGAAGCAGCGCAGGTGGACGGCGTCCGGGGTGACGTCCAGCCGCAGGAAGCACTTGAAGAAGGGCGGGCTGTACGTCGCCGAGCTCGGCGAGAACAGCTGTGTGTAGATCTTGCGCACGGGGAGGCGGAAGCGCGAGGTGCGGTCGGGGCGGCCGCCGGCGCCGAGCAGACTGGCCACGATGCGAGCACGGCGGGTGACGCGCACCGGTCCGCCCGGAGTGCGGGTCGGCCGGATGCCGAGCCGCTCGGCGATCACGGCCGTCGCCTCGTCCTCGGAGAGCGCGAACAGGCGCCGCAGCCGCAGCCGGCGGCCGTAGAGCCCGCTGTAGAAGGCGAGGGAGTCGCCGCGCAGCGGATAGCAGCGGAAGTCCTTCTCGGTGACGTTCGCGATGTCGACGCGGGGAATGGTGTGGGTGGCGTGCATGAACGCACCGCCGCCGCCCGAGACGACGTACTGGATGGTGCGGCCGTCCACCTGGACCGGGTAGCGCTGGTAGTTGTGGATGTCGCCGCCTATCGCCGCCACGTAGTGGTGGTCGGGGTCGCGGACGATGTCGTCGACGGTGCCGTGGCCGCCCTCGATGGTGCAGGGGTGGTGCTCCCCGTCGACGTAGAGGGGCGAGCCGGTGACGAGGATCTTCGGGCGGGGGCCCTTGGACACCTCGCGCAGCCAGGCGCCCTGTTCGGCGTCGATGGTGCCGAGCAGGCCGGTGTCGATGCCTATGATGCGCAAGGGTCCCGCGTCCACGGCCCAGTACGGGCCCGGCTGGACGGCCTGCTGGTCCGGAGCGGACCGCAACTCCCGTGCCTGGTCCAGGTGCCGCCCGTCCTTCGCGCGGGGGCGGTGCCACAGGAGGCTGCGGGCCCAGGCCCGGGTCAGGGCGCGCGGCGGCGGCTCGGGGGCCAGCGGCGGGGCGTCCTCGCAGAAGACGCGCATGAACCCGCCCAGGCCCTCGTACCAGTCGTGGTTGCCCGGTATCGCGTAGATGGGCGCCCGGTAGTCCTGGTAGGGGCGGAAGAACTTCGTGCCGTAGTCGTCCGCGGTGCCGACGGGATAGATGACGTCGCTGGCGATCACGGCGAAGTCCGTGCCCTGACTGATCTTCAGGAAGCCCGGGACGACCGCGTATTGGGGATCGTCGCCCTCGCCGGTGTCCCCGATGACCATGAAGGAGAACCGGTCCGCGTCCGTGCGCCGGATCACCTTGTCGGCGGGTGCTCCGGCGGCCTCGCGCTGGGCCACCCATCTGCTGCGGATGTGGCCCGTGGGGTCGCCGAACCAGGAGGCCAGCACGCCGTTGCGGGCGGCCCACAGCGTCCTGGGGTCGAGCCAGGACAGCTTCTCGACCTTGGCCGGCATCAGTTCCTTGTACTCGCCGCGCTCGGCGGCGCCCCAGCCGGCGCCTTCGGCGGTATCGCGTGAAGAGTCAGACACCGGTGCACCGTAACAACGATCAAGCGGAGAAGCGGAAGGGGTGTGCACGGTCGGTGCGGCGGGTGCGGGCAACGGGCTGCCGTGGACGTGGAGTTGCCCGTCCCTGCCGTACCGGACCTGCGGATCGGGGGCGGAGGTCTACCACTCGTCGCTGGTGGGCGGCGGGGCCCACTGCCGCGTGGCGGGCGCGGCCGGTCCGTAGTCCTCCTGCCGTGGACGGGCGGAGATCACGGGACCGCCGAAGAGGGCGGGGCCGTGTTCCGGAACGGGCTCCGGTGGCGCCTCGGCCGCGAGGATCCGGCGCGACCTCGACCTGGAGCGCGTACCGGAGCCCCTGTCGCTCCACTCGCCGTCGCCCAGCACCAGCAGCGGGTCGAACATGACCACCACACCGGCCAGCAGCAGGAACACCGCGGGTCCCAGGAGCATGGGGAACAGGAGCGAGGAGGGCGAGTCGCCGGACCAGGTCGCACTGCGGTTGCCGTGCACATGGACGCTGACGGCGGCCATGGCCGTGTAGTGCATGCCGGACACCGCCACGCCCATGACCAGACTCGCCCCGAGGCTCGTCATGAAGCCCCGGACACTGACGGCCGCCCACAGAGCGGCGGTTGCCGCGACGATCGCGATGACGACGGACAGCACCACGGTGTAGGTGCGGTACTGGATGTCTCCGTTCATGCGCATCGCCGCCATGCCGATGTAGTGCATGACCGCGACGCCGATGCCGGTGACCCCGCCGGCGAGGGCCAGGGTGACCTTGCCCGCGCCCCGGTAGCCGACGATGAACACGCCGATGCCGACCACGACGATGGCCACGGCGAGGCTCAGCAGAGTGAGTTCCCTGTCGTAGCGGATCCCGGTCTCCGCGACCTGGAAGCCGAGCATCGCGATGAAATGCATGGTCCAAATGCCGCTGCCGATCGATGCGGCGCCGAGCGCCAGCCAACCGGCCTTCCATGACTGTTCGTTGACGAGGGACCTGACGATGCAGCGCAGTCCCAGAGCCCCGCCCAGGCAGGCTGTCAGATAGGCCGCCACCGGGGTCACCGCACCATAGCGGAACCCGTCAATCGTGCCTTGCATGCGCCAACTCCCCCCAGAGCCCCGGCAGATTGTGGAGCAAGGTCTACGGGTAAATGTGGCGTGAATGCAAGGCATTACCATCGGTAACTGAATGTTTCTCAGTTATCACCGGTCAACAGTGGTCACACTCGGGGGAGTTCCGGCCATTCGGCCTTTTCAACTGTCATATTCGTCCGGCAGGCGCATGGCGGGCCCGCCGACCTGAAGACCGAGCGGAACCGCCCGGCCCGTCGGCTCCTCCCACTCCTCCTGACGCCCGAGAGCGGTCAGATCGAGCCACGGATAGCCGTTGTGGAACTCCTCGATACCGCGGCCGAAGGTCGAATACGTGTGGAAGACCTCGTCCCCGACGCGCAGGAACGCGCTGATGCCCGGCCAGTCGCCGCGCATCTTTGGCGACCACGGCATCCCGGCCTCGGCGAGTTCGGCCTCGTCGCGGTGGAAGATCCGTACCGGTGCCACCCGCTCGTCGACCGACGCGTGGAAGTCGTAGTTGAAGTCGCTTCCGGCCGAGGAGTACCAGGGGAACGTCCACCCCATGCGCTCCCGGAACGCGTCGATCGTCGGGAACGGCGCCCGGGACACCGCGACCAGACTGGTGTTGCGCACATGGAGCTGGCGCAGCCTGCCGATCTGGTCGGCGGCGGAGGAGCAGCTGGAGCAGCCGGTCTCGCGCGGGTGCTCGGTGCCGTCGGCGTCGACGTCGTAGATCCACATGAAGTGGTGCATGACCAGCTGGGGCCGCCCCTCGAACAGGTCGAGGAGACCCACCGGCCCGTCCGGGCCCTGGAAGGTGTACGGCTTGTCGACGCGGACCATCGGCAGCCGCCGCCGCTCCGCGTTGACCCGGTCCCGCAGCCGGGTGAGCTCCTTCTCCCGCGCCAGCAGCTCCTTGCGGGCGGCGAGCCACTCCTCACGCGACACCACCTCGGGCAGGTTCGCCATCGCGGTCATCTCGCTCTCCTTCAGGCTCTACGTCGTAGGTGCCGTTCCCAGTGTGGTCGCAGCGGCCCGCGTCCGCGCCCCAGCCTTCGCCCGGACCGTGGACCGCACTGCGCCCGGTGACGACTGCGGCAGCGCACGATTCGAGCCGCACGAAGGAGCTGTCCCGCCATGTGTGAATCGATGGGCGATCCCCCGGACGCGCACCCATCCCGCAGGCCGACATCTCCTCCGCGCTGGTCGTCAACGGCTGTACGTACGTGGTCGATTGCGGACGCGGAGCGGTGACCCACTACTGCGCGCCGGGCTTCCAGAACCCCGTCGACGTCTACGGCCCCGGACCGTCCGGCCTCGCCTCCACCGTGACCGGCGCCCCCGGGCTCCTGCTGGGAACGGCCGAGATGACGCGCCTCGCGGGGCAGGCCGACGCCGCTTCCCCCACCTTCTTCATGACCGAGCAGTCCACGACGTCCTGCCGCCCGCCGAGGCCCGGGCCTCGCCTGCCCGCACCGCACCGGCCATGCGGCCCTTCACCGTCATGGAGAACGACGACGTGCAAGAGGCGCTCGACCCCGGCGGTCTCGCGGGCCTCGGCCTGCCGCAGACGCTGATCGGCCTCTGGCGCGAGCTCACCGAACACGCCGAGAGGCTGGGCGTGGCGCTGCCGGACGTGCCCTCCTAGGCCGGCGGTCGCCCCTCCGAGGGCCGGTCGGTCCGGCGGCCGTCAGTCCGCCGGCTCGGCCTCCCGGAAGCTCGCGGCGAGTTCACTGCGCGAGCGGATGCCGAGCTTGGCGTACACATGCGTCAGGTGGTACTGGACCGTCTTGACGGAGATGAAGAGCTCGAGCGCCGTCTGCTGGTTGGTGGCGCCGCCCGCGACGAGCCGGGCCACCGCCCGCTCCTGTGGGGTGAGTTGGGCCATCCCCGCACTCAGACGCGTGCCGTGCAGACCGCCCGCCTGCAGCTCCCGGTCGCAGCGCGCCACATAGGTGCGGGCGCCGAGCGTGGCGTAGGCGTCCCGGGCGTTCCTCAGCACAGCGTCCGCGTCACGGCGCTTGCCCGCCCTGCGCAGGGTCTGCCCGAACGCGAAATTGACCCGGGCGCGGTCGTAGGGGAGCGGGAGGTGTTCCAGGTGCGCGAGGGCCCGCTCGAACTCCGTGCGCGAGGTGTCGATGTCGCCCCGGGCCGCGGTGAGCCGGGCCCGGGCCAGTCCGAGGCGGGCCTGGGCGGAGCGGCGGCGCCGGCGGGCGGCCAGCTCCTCGTGCGGGGTGAGGAAGCCGTCGGCCTCGTCGAGGCGGCCGGTCATCACCAGGGCGTTGGCGTACACGTCGGGCCAGGGCCAGAAGCTCGGCTCGTCGATCGACTCCCGCGCGCCGAGCTGGGCCACGGGTGACAGCGCCTCGACGACCCGGCGGTAGTCGCCCCGTGCCTCGGCGACCTGCGCGCGGGCCAGGCACGCCGGGACCAGCATGACCTCGTAGTGGTGCAGCCCGACGGCCGCCGCCCCCACATGCCGGTCGGCCAGGTCCCAGTCGCCGCGCAGGGCGTGGATCTGGGCGCCGGTCCAGTGCACGAGCGGGCGGGCCAGCTCGATACGGGCCTCGGCGAGATGGGCGGCCGCGCGCTGCACCGTCTCCAGCGCCTCCGGCCAGGTGCCCAGGGCGAACTGGGTGCGGGCGAGCCAGCCCTGCGCCCAGAGCGAGATCCTGGTCGAGCCCAGCCGGTAGCCGGTCGGCACCGCCGCCTCGAGCAGGGGGCGGGCGGCCTCGGGCGCGTCCAGCGCGAGATCGACCCAGCCGCGCCCGAGCCCGAAGCGCTGCGGATGGGCGCCGTCGGGCAACTCGGCCGCCGCCGCCTCGTACGTGGCCAGGGCGTCCTCGGCACGGCCCATGGCGGCCAGCCCGAGCCCCAGGACCGCCTCGGACTCGATGGCCGAGGGATCGCCGGGGGTCGCCAGCTCGATGGCCCGGCGCGCCCAGCCGACCATGTCCTTCCCGTCCCAGCGGCCCAGGGCGTGCAGGACGAGCCGCTGGCACACCGTCGCCGTGAGGCCGGGCTCACGCTCCGGGTCGCAGTGCCGCCACGCCGCGGTGAGCAGCGCCTCCGCCTCGGCGGGCCGGCCCCGCATGACGGCCACGTAGCCGAGGACCGCGTCGCGCAGCGTTCCCGCGGGATAGCTCTCCAACTCGTCGGCGAACGCCATGGCTTGAGGCACGTCGCCCGCACCGACCATCGCGTCCACCGCGCGCAGGACGCGGTCCTCGCGTGCGGCCCGCCCGGTCGTCAGCCGGCCGGCCCGGACGAGGGCCTCGGCGACGGCGGCCCATTCCCCGGCCGCGGCGCGTTCACCGGCGTAGCGGTCGAGCGCGTCGGCGAGCGAGTCGTCCGTGGCGGTGGCGGCGGCGACCTGGTGCGCCAGCCGGCGGCCCTCGTCGGCGACGGCCTCGGCGGCCCGGCGATGCAGTGCGACACGGCGGTCCAGGCCGATCCCGCCGAGGACGGCGGCGCGCACCAGGGGATGCGGGAAGACCAGCTTCGCGTGCCCCGGCTCGACGGTCGCCGCCAGCAGCCCGCACGACACCGCCTCGTCCGCCGCGGGCACGGGCTCGGCGACCTGGGAGAGCGTGGCGGCCTCGGCGAGCGAGGCGTCCGCGCCGAGCACGGCGCACGCCTCCACCAGGGCGCGGGCGTCGGCCCCGCAGCCGGCGAGCCGGTGGCCGATCCGGGCCGAGTAGCGTGCGGGGGCCGGGAGTTCGGGGCGCCACTCCCGCCAGGTCTCCGGCGGCAGTTCGTGCAGCAGCTGGGCGAGGTACCGGGGATTGCCGCCGGTGTGGCGGCACAGGTGCCGCGCCGCGGGCAGGTCGAGGACGGGACCCGTGACGCGGGCCGCCAGCTCACGCACCTCCTCGGGACCGAGCGGACCGGGCCGCACGGCGTCGTCGCGGTAGGCGTCCAGGAACTCCAGGGCCGCCAGCACCGACAGCGGCAGCTCGGTGCGGTGCCCCCGGACCTCGTACAGGTCGCGCACCTCGTCCCGGGCGACCAGGACGACCAGGACCCGCTCCGAGGACATGCGCCGGACGGCGGACGCCACGGCGCGCAGGCTCTCCACGTCGGCCCGGTGGGCGTCGTCGATCACCACGATCAGCGGCTCGCGCTCCTGCACGGCAACCCACCGCCGATGCAGAAGCCGGCCCGTTTCGCGGACGGCCCCGGGAGCGTCCGGATGGGGCGCAGTCACGTCTGCGGACCCGCCCCGCAGCAGCTGGCCGGCGATTCCGAGCGGCAGATCGGACTCCCAGGAGACCCCGCGGACCCGCAGCACCGCCGCCTGCCCGGTGTGCTGTGCGAGGACGTGCTCGACCAGCGCCGTCTTGCCGATCCCCGCCGGACCCTCGACCAGGACGACGCCCGCGCGCCCCGCTCCGGAGGCCCGCACGGCGTCCGTCAGCGCGGCGACCTCCCGCTCCCGGCCGACGAGACGTCGTCGCTGCTCAGCGGGGTCTTCCATGAGACGCACGCTAACACCGCGACCGTCAGCCGAGGTCGCCGCCGGCGACGGGCAGCACCGTGCCGGTGATGTACGACGCCTCGTCGGAGGCGAGGAAGCAGATCGCGGCTGCCTGCTCGTCGAGCGTGCCGTACCGCTTGAGGAGCGAGGAGGCGAGGGTCTGGTCGATGTGCGCCTGGAACCAGTCCTTCTCCCGCGCCGTCCGCCGCTGCGGCGTGCCCCGGGAGATCCGGCGCGGCGGTGCCTCGGTGCCGCCCGGCGCCGTGGCGACGACCCGGATGCCCGCGTCGGCGTACTCGAGGGCCAGGGAGGCGGTGAGCGCGTTGATGCCGCCCTTGGCCGCCGAATACGGGATGCGGTGGATGCCGCGGGTCGCCGCCGAGGACACGTTGACGATCACCCCGCGTCCCTGTTCGCACATGGCGGGCAGCACCGCACGGCACGACCACAGCGTGGTGAGCAGGGAACGGGTCACCTCCGCCGCGATCTCGGGCGCGGAGAACTCGGTGAACGGCTTGAAGTTGATCGCGCCGCCCACGTTGTTCACCAGCACGTCGACCCGGCCGTGCCGCTCCAGTGCGGCGGCCACCGCCTCCTCGGCGCCCGCGTACGTCTCCAGGTCGGCGGTCACCGCGTGCGCGTCCAGCGCGGCCGCCGCCTCGTGGACCAGCTCGGAGCGGTCCACGAGGGTCACCTCGGCGGACTCGGCCGCCAGCCGCCCGGCGACCGCGAGCCCGATGCCCTGGGCCGCTCCGGTGACCACCACCGCCTTGCCCCCGAACCGCGCAGGGTGCACGCTCACGCCGCCTCCGCCGTCTCGCGCGCGGCTGCCGGGGTGAACCGCTCGTAGTGGAAGCCGGCCGGGACCACGCCGAGGGACGTGATGTGGCCGCGGACCGCGTCGACCATGGCCGGCGGGCCGCACAGGTAGATGTCGACGTCGCCGTCGTGGAGGGTCGAGGAGCCGATCAGGCCGGTGACGAAGCCCTTGTTGCGGGCGGCGCTCGCCGCGTCGGCCACGCAGTGGTCGAAGGTGAAGGACGGGACGACCCGGGCGTAGTCCGCGAGCGTGTCCAGATGGACCAGGTCCTGGTCACCGGTGACGCCGTACAGCAGATGGACCGGGTGGGACGCCGGCTGCTGCGCCACGCGCTCCAGCATCGACAGCAGCGGGGCCAGCCCGGTGCCGCCCGCCAACAGCAGCACGGGGCGGGCCGGTTGACGCAGGTAGAAGCTGCCCATCGGGCCGGTGAACTCCAGCCGGTCGCCCGCGCGGGCGCGTTCGGTGAGATAGCCGGACATGGCCCCGCCCGGCACCGTCCGCACCAGGAAGGACAGCCGGCGCTGCGTCGGGCCGGAGCTCATGGAGTACGAGCGCGACAGGCCGGTGCCGGGCACGGCGATGTTGACGTACTGGCCGGGCAGGAAGTCGAGACGGTCCCGGTCGTCCACGTCGAGCGTGAACTCGACGGTGCTGGGGGAGTGGTGGCGGACCTCGGCGAGTGTGGCGCCGAAGGTGGCTGCGGAGGTCTTCGCGGCGGCCGAGGAGGAGGAGACGCGCAGGACGAGGTCGCTCCGCGGGGTCATCTGGCAGGGCAGGCAGTAGCCCGCGGCGGCCTCGTCGTCGGTGAGCGCCTCGTCGATGTAGTCGCCGCCGTCGTAACTGCCGGACTCGCACAGCGACTTGCAGGTGCCGCAGGCGCCGTCGCGGCAGTCGAGCGGGATGTTGATACGGGCCTTGTACGACGCCTCGGCGACGGTCTCGTCCGGGCGGCACTCGACGAACCGGGTGATGCCGTCCTCGAAGTTCAGGGCGATCTGGAAGGACATGCGGCTGCTCATTTCGCGCGGCTCAGACGTGGTAGATGTCGACGACGTGGTGCACGTAGTCGTTCTTCAGGACGACCTTCTTGCGCGTGATCAGCGGCTGGGGCCCGGAGACGTCGAGCGTGCAGTACGACGTGCCGAAGTAGGTGTCGACCGTGTGGTAGCGGTAGTAGAGCGTGAACCAGTTGAACCGCACGTCCACCAGGTCGCCGTCGCGGCCGGTGATCTCGACGTTGGTGATGTTGTGGCCGGTGCGCGGCTCGGGCAGGCTGGTCGCACTGGAGCGGTCGGTGCGGATGCGGAAGACACGGTCCTCCAGGCCCGCCCGGTTCGGGTAGTAGATCAGCGAGATCTCGCGCTGCGGGTCGGTCGTCAGCCCCTCGTCGTCGGCCCAGGCCGGCATCCAGTACTCGGCGTCGGGGTGGTAGCACTCCAGCCACGCCTCGAACTCGCGGTCGTCGAGGTGGCGGGCCTCGCGGTAGAGGAACTGGCGGACGCCTTCGAGCGTCAACTCGTCGACGGAGGTGCTCACTTGGTCACCTCCAGGGCCTTGCGCAGGGTCTCGCGCCAGTAGCCGTGCTGGACGGGGTAGAGCCCCTCGTCCTCGGTGCGCACCCCGCTGGCGACCGGGTTGATGCCGATCTTCCTGGCGTCCTCGTCCGGGCCGTCGATCTGATGCACGGCACCGCGGCTGAGGTCGTTCCACGGCGCGGCCGAGGCGGCGTACGTCTTCTGGCAGGAGCGGAACTCCTCCAGGTCGTCCGGCGTGGCCATGCCGGTGGCGTTGAAGAAGTCCTCGTACTGGCGGATACGGCGGGCCCGGTCCTCGGCCGGCTCGCCCTTCGGCGCGATGCAGTAGATCGTCACCTCGGTCCGGTCGACGGACAGGGGCCGGAAGTGCCGTATCTGCGAGCTGAACTGGTCCATCAGGTAGACGTTCGGATACAGACAGAGATTGCGCGAGACGCCGATCATCCAGTCCGCCTTCTCCGCGCCGAACTGCTCGGCGAGCTCGTCGCGCCTGCTGAACAGCGGCCGGTTGGCGGGGTCGAGCCACTTCGTCCACAGCAGCAGATGCCCGTGGTCGAAGGAGTAGAAGCCGCCCTGCTGCCTGGACCAGCCGCCGGCGTCCATGGTCTTCGTGTCGTTCTTGGACTCGCCGGAGGTGCGGCGGGCCTGGGTGGCCGCGTAGTTCCAGTGCGTGGCGGAGACGTGGTAGCCGTCGGCGCCGTTCTCCGCCTGGAGCTTCCAGTTGCCGTCGTAGTGGTACGTGGACGAGCCGCGCAGCACCTCAAGGCCCTCGGGGGACTGGTCGACGATCATGTCGATCACGACCGCCGCGTCACCCAGATGGTCGCGCAGCGGCTTCACGGCGTCGCTGAGGCTGCCGAACAGGAAACCCCGGTAGCTCTCGAAACGGGCGACCTTCCGCAGATCGTGCGAGCCGTCCTTGTTGAACTGCTCCGGGTACCCCGCCTCGCGCGGGTCCTTCACCTTCAGCAGCCGGCCGGTGTTGTTGAACGTCCAGCCGTGGAAAGGACAGGTGAACGTCGTGCGGTTGTCGGTCTTGCGGCGGCACAGCATCGCTCCCCGATGGCTGCACGCGTTGATCAGGCAGTGCAGCTCCCCCTGCTTGTCACGGGAGACGACCACGGGCTGGCGGCCGATGTACGTCGTGAAGTAGTCGCCGGTCTCGGGGATCTGGCTCTCGTGGGCGAGATAGACCCAGTTCCCCTCGAAGATGTGCTGCATCTCCAGCTCGAAGAGTTCCTCGTCGGTGAAGACATTGCGCCGGACCCGGTACACACCGTTGTCGGGGTCTTCCACGAGGGCGTCGTCGAGGATGCTCCGTGCCCGCCTGAAGTCCTCGGCCATCATCCCGTCCCTTCCCTTCCGCGCCGGGCGCCCGGCTCTGGGGTGCGCCCGCTGCCATTGCTTTCAGCACCATGTCAGCGCGGTGGGCGGTCGGCCCCGGACATTCCCCCAGGGTTGACCCAGGGGGGTATTGATATCTGCAGCGTCTTAATAGGCTGCAATCAGGTATTTGTGTCGTATGGGATCCCCTCTCTACGCTGAACGCATTCGAGGGCCCCGAAAAGGAAAGGGGCAGCCCGATGGAGCTCAGGCATCTTCGGTATTTCGCGGCCGTCGCCGAGACGCGCCATTTCGGAAAGGCCGCGGAACGCCTGCACATGGCCCAGCCGCCGCTCTCCCAGGCGATCCGCCGCCTGGAGTCGGAACTGGGCGTGGAACTCTTCGCCCGCACCACCCGGCAGGTCACCCTGACCGGCGCCGGCGAGGTGTTCCGCACCGACGTGGAGCACATCCTCAAAGCCGTCGACGAGGCGGTGACGCGGGTGGGCCGCTTCGCGGAGGGAGTCGAGGGGGTGCTCCGGGTGGGCCTGACGGGCGCCGCCTCGTACCGCCAACTGCCCGCCCTGGCACGGCTGCTGAAGAAGGAGCTGCCGCACGTGATGATGGAGGTGCACACCGAGATGCTCACGCCCGCACAGGAGCTCGGGCTGATCGAGCGCCGCCTCGACGTCGGCGTCCTGCGCCCGCCGGTCCGCCAGGAGGGCATCAGCCGGCGCCCGCTCGCCGACGAGCGGCTCGTCGCCGCCGTACCGGCCGAGCACCGGCTCGCCGAGGAAGACGTCGTCCGGATCGAGCAGCTCAGGCACGAGGACTTCATCATGTACGGCGCCACGCTCGGCTCCGTGCTCAACGATGCCGTCGTCCGCAGCTGCCTGGCCGCCGGCTTCTACCCGCACCTCGCCTACGAGATCACCGAGACCTCCGCCGCGCTCGCCCTGGTGGCGGCCGGCCTCGGCGTCGCGCTTCTGCCGGAGTCCGTCCGCTCCGCGCCCCGCGAGGGCGTGGTGTGCAAGGACATCGAGGACGCGCTCACGGTGCCGCTGGTGCTCGCCTGGCGCGCGGACGACGAGTCCCCGTTGCTGCGCAACGTCCTCCAGGTGCTGGAGCAGAACGACATGTTCCTCGAAGGAGCGGCATGAAGATCGTCAAGGTGGAGGCCATCCCCTTCGCCATCCCGTACGCCAAACCGCTGAAGTTCGCCAGCGGCGAGGTGCACACCGCCGACCACGTCCTGGTCCGGGTGCACACCGACGAGGGCCTGGTCGGCACGGCCGAGGCCCCGCCCCGGCCGTACACGTACGGTGAGACCCAGGAGTCGATCGTCGCCGTCATCGACAAGATCTTCGCCCCGCAGCTGACGGGCCTGACCGCCCTGGAGCGCGAGGCCGTCCACGAGCGGCTGGACCGCACCGTCGGCAATCCCGCCGCCAAGTCGGCCGTCGACATGGCCCTTTGGGACATTCTCGGCCAGGTCGCCGGGCTGCCCGTCTCCGGCCTGCTCGGCGGCTACACCGACCGCATGCGCGTCAGCCACATGGTCGGCTTCGCACCCGCCGCCGAAATGGTCGCCGACGCCGAACGCATCCGGGACACGTACGGCATCGCCACCTTCAAGGTGAAGGTCGGACGGCAGCCCTACGGCGAGGACGTCGCCGCCTGCCGGGCGCTGCGCGAGGCCCTCGGCCCGGACGTCGACCTCTACATCGACGGCAACCGCGGCTGGACGGCGTCCGAATCGGCGCGCGCCCTGCGTGAGATGGCGGACCTGGGCCTGACCTTCGCCGAGGAACTCTGCCCCGCCGACGACGTGCTCGGCCGCCGCTGGCTCGTCGCGCAGAGCCCGATCCCCTTCATCGCCGACGAGAGCGCCACCCGGGCCGCCGAGGTGACCCGCGAACTCCTCGGCGGCTCCGCCACCGCCATCAGCATCAAGACCGCCCGCACCGGCTTCACCGCCTCCCAGCGCGTGCTGCACGAGTGCGAGGGGCTCGGCGTGGAGGTGGTGATGGGCAATCAGATCGACGGCCAGATCGGCACGTTGTGCACGGTCACCTTCGGCGCCGCGCACCGCAGCACCTCCCGGCACGCGGGCGAACTGTCCAACTTCCTCGACATGACCGACGACCTGCTCACCGAGCCGCTGACCATCGAGCACGGCACCCTGCGCCTGCGCGAGGGCGCCGGGCTCGGCATCGACATCGACCCCGAGAAGCTGGCGCGCTACCGCCAGGACACCTGACACGACATCCGAGTTGTTTCCAAGGGACGGGAAGACAATGAGCGACACCATCACCGACCGGGCCACCGCGGCCGCCTCCGGAGCCGCCGCCACCGAGCAGTTCCGCGCCAAGCAGCGGTCCTCGACGGCCGACGTGGGGACCAAGCGCGTGGACACCCTGGTCACCGAACTCCTCACGGCCGCCCACGACATCATCCGCCGCCACAAGGTCACCTACGACGAGTACGACGCCCTGAAGTCGTGGCTCATCCAGGTCGGTGAGGACGGCGAGTGGCCGCTCTTCCTCGACGTGTGGCTGGAGCACGTCGTCGAGGAGGTCGCCAACGAGAACCGCCAGGGCAGCAAGGGCACCATCGAGGGCCCCTACTACATCCCCGGGTCGCCGAGCCTGCCCGCCGAGGCCACCCTCCCCATGCGCGAGGCCGAGGAGGGCACCCCGCTCCTCTTCCAGGGCCAGGTCCGCTCCGTCGACGGCACCCCGCTGACCGGCGCCGCCGTGGAGATCTGGCACGCCGACAACGACGGCTACTACGCGCAGTTCGCGTCCAACCTGCCCGAGTGGAACCTGCGCGGCACGGTCATCGCCGACGACACCGGGCACTTCTGGATCCACACCATCGAACCGGCGCCGTACCAGATCCCGACCGACGGCTCCTGCGGCAGGCTCATCGCGGCGGCCGGCTGGCACGCGTGGCGCCCGGCCCACCTGCATCTGAAGGTGTCGGCGCCCGGCCACCAACTCATCACCACCCAGCTGTACTTCGAGGGCGGGAACCACGTAGCCGACGACATCGCCTCCGCCGTGAAGCCCGAACTGATCCTCGCCCCCACGCCGGTGTCCGACGGCAGCGGCCGCGAGGTCACCTACGACTTCGTCCTCGACAGGGCGTGATCGGCGGTGCTCTACGCGGTACGGATGGACGTGGCGATTCCCCGCGACCTCGACCCCGAGGTCCGCGCGGACCTGATGGCCCGTGAGAAGGCCTACTGCCAGGAACTGCAGAAGTCGGGGGAGTGGGTGCACATCTGGCGGTGCGTCGGGCAGTACGCCAACATCAGCGTCTTCGACGTGCCCGACAACGAGGCACTGCACCGGATCCTGTGGAACCTCCCCCTGTTCTCGTACATGACGGTCGACGTCACGCCCCTGGCCCAGCACCCCTCCGATCTGGCGGCCTGCTGATGGACAAGGTCATACGTTCCGCCGCTGATGCGGTGGTGGATGTGCCGGAGGGTGCGTCGCTGGCGGTGGGCGGGTTCGGGTTGAGCGGGGTGCCGAGTGTGCTGATCCAGGCCCT